>NZ_CP100416.1:5406689-5421989 GCF_026017845.1 Amycolatopsis mediterranei | reverse complement strand
ACTCCAAAAAACAACCCCACCACCCCCAGCCCGCCGTAGATGTGGGGTGGCTCGGGGTTGGCCCCCCCCCCGGGGGGGGGGGGGGGGCGGGGGGGGGGCGGGGGGGGCCCCCCCCCCCCCACGGCCTGGTCGGGTGTGGTCATGTCTTACTCGCGGTCCTCGGCCGTCTTGCCGCGGCGGCCGAGCATGATGCCGCCGCCGACGAGGACCACCACGACGACCGCGCCGATGACGATCCACAGCACGGTGTTGCCGCTGCCGGAGTCCGCGGCGTTCGTGGTGCCGGCCGGGGTGGCGCCGTAGACACCCCAGTAGCCGGTCTGCTCGAGGATCGCGCCCTTGGGCTGCGGCTGGGTGGTGAAGCCGGAGAACTTGTCGGAGCGGTAGGCCTCGAGGGCGTTCTGGTAGTCGAGCACGATGGTCGGGACCTGGCTGTAGAGCCGGGCCTGGGCCTGCTTGACGTAGCCGGCGCGCTTGGCGTCGTCGGTTTCGGTGAGCTGCTTCTTGTAGAGGTCGTCGTACTGGGCGTCGCAGAAGAACGTGTCGGTGCTGCCGCCCTTGCCGTCCGGGGTGGGGCGCGCGCCGCAAGTGTGCAGCGACAGCGCGTAGTCCGGGTCGGGGTTGGTGCCGTAGCCGCCGATGGCGAGGTCGTACTTGCCTGCCTCGGTGCGGTCGGACAGCTCGTCGTCGGAGACGAGGTCCTGCTTGACGGTGATGCCGATGTCCTTGAGCCAGCCGGTGACGTACTGGGCGACGGCCTGGTCGTAGCTGCGGTTGGCGTGCCCGGTCAGGCGCAGTTCCAGCTTCGCGCCGCCGGGGGCCGTCCGGACGCCGTCGGGGCCCTTGCGGTAGCCGGCCTGCTCGAGGGTGGTGTTGGCGGCGGCGAGGTCGAACTTGATGCGTTCGGCGTCGCTGGGGTCCCAGTGGTAGGCGGCGTAGACGGCGGGCACGACGCCGCCGCCGACCTGGCCGAGGCCCTTGAGGACCTTGTCGACGATGGTCTTGGTGTCCACGGCCTGCGCGATGGCCTTGCGCAGGGTGAGGTCCTTGAGGACCGGGTTGCCGTCCCCGATCGGGTTGCCGGCGTTGTCGGCGACGCCGAAGTTGATCGCCAGCTCGTCGTAGCGGCGGCCGGGGGCGGCGTTGGTGGTGATGCCCTGCCGGCCCCGCAGCGCGTCGAACTGGTTGGGGTTGAGCCGGTTGATGACGTCGACTTCGCCCTGCTTGAGCGCGTTGACCGCGGCTTCGCTGTCCTTGAACTGCAGCAGCTGCAGTTCGTCGACCTTCGGGGCGCCGCGCCAGTAGTCCTTGTTGGCCTTGAACTTGACGTACTCGTTCGGCTTGTACTCGGTGAGCTGGAAGGGCCCGTCGGAGACGCCGGCGACGGCGAGGGTGTCGGTCGAGGCGGCCTTGAGGTCGGTGACCGGCTCCCAGATGTGCTGGGGCACGATCGGCACGTCGAGCAGGTTCATGTTGACCTGCACCGTCTTGGTCTTGATGACCAGGGTGGTGTCGTCGGGCGCGGTGACCGTCTCGAAGTTGGCCACGTAGTTGCCGTTGGCGGTGCGGGCGTTCTCGTCTTTGAGCATGCGGTTGAAGGTGAAGGCCGCGTCCTTGGCGGTCACCGGCTGCCCGTCGCTCCACTTGACGCCGCTGCGGATCTTGAAGGTCCAGGTCAGCTTGTCCGGCGACGGGGTCCACGACTCGGCGAGCGCGGGCGAAGCCTCGGCCTTCGCCGCGTCCGGGACGGTCAGGAACTCGAAGGTGAACCGGCCGATCTGCGTGGACGCCGAGAGCACCGCGGTGAAGGGGTTGAGGTGGTCGATGCCGGTGGTGAGCGCGACCCGCAGCACCTTGCCCTGCTGGGCCTGCGCGGGAGCGGCGAGCGGGATCGCCGCCAGTGTCGCGGCCGCGACGACCGCGCCCACGCGGGCGAACCGCCCGGCTCTGTGTTGGAACTGCACCGAAAACCACCCCATCGTTCGCTGGCGAGCCTCCCCCAAGGACGAGAAGTAACCACATACCGGGACAACCGCGCAATATGTTGCCGCCTCGGCAGGTGCCCGATCGTTATCGACCCGCAAATCGTCACTCTGCGTGATATTCGGCCGAGGGGGCGTTTCGCGTCCGGAGGGCGGGGGCGCTGGCTAGAGTGCCCGGCATGCGCATCCTGGTTTCGGCGGACATGGAGGGCGCCACCGGCGTCACCTGGACCGACGACGTCGTGCCCGGTTCGCCGCAGTGGGACCGCTTCCGGCGGTTGTTCACCGGCGACGTCAACGCGGTGCTGGCCGGGCTGTACGCGGCCGGCGCGAGCGATGTGCTGGTCAACGAAGCCCATTCGTCGCAGCGGAACCTGCTGCTGGAGGACCTCGACCCGCGGGCGCGGATGCTCACCGGGCGGCACAAGCCGCTGTCGATGATGCAGGGCATCGATTCCGGTGTGGACGGTGTGGTGTTCCTCGGCTACCACGCCGGCGCGGGCTTCGACGGGGTGCTCTCCCACACGTACCTGGAGAACCAGATCACCGGGGTGTGGCTGGACGACGTCCCGGCGAGCGAAGGCCGGCTGAACGCGGGCCTGGCCGCGGAGTACGGCGTCCCTGTCCTGCTCGTTTCGGGTGACGACAAAACGTGTGACGACGCCCGTGATTACGCTCCGGAGGCGGAGCTGGTCCAGGTGAAGGAATGCGTCAGCCGGTACGCGGCGATCTGCCTGCCGCCGGCGCGCACGGCGGAGCTGCTGACCGGCGCCGCGGCCGACGCCATGGCCCACGCGGGGCGGGAGGAGCGGCGGGTGGGGCCACACCGGATCGAAGTGGAGTTCGACGCGAGCCACCTGGCGCAGTCGACGGCGGTGATCCCCACGGTGGAGCAGATCGGGACGCGGCGGGTCGGGTTCGATGCGCCGAACATGACCGAGGCGATGAAGGCTTTCAAGGTCGTCACGGCGATCGCGGCGGGGGCGGTGCAGGGCATCTATGGCTGACGTGGCCGACGCTGTCGAGCTGTGCGCGGACCTGATCCGGTTCGACACGACCAACCGCGGCGGCAACGACGCCGAGCCGGAGCGGCCGGCGGCGGAGTACGTGGCCGCGTTCCTGGACGGGCTGGGCATCCCGTCGCGGATCCTCGAGGCCGCCCCGGGCCGGGCCAGTGTGATCGCGCGGGTGCCGGGCACCGATCCGGCGCTGCCCGCGCTGCTGGTGCAGGGGCACCTGGACGTCGTCCCGGCGGACGCGGCGGACTGGTCGGTGCCGCCGTTCGCCGGCGAGGTGCGCGACGGGTACCTGTGGGGCCGCGGCGCGACCGACATGAAGGACTTCGTGGCGATGGTGCTCGCGGCGCTGGCCGGCGGGGCGCGACCGCGGCGTGAGCTGGTGCTGGCGTTCGTCGCCGACGAGGAGGACCGCGGGGACTGGGGCGCGCACTGGCTGGTCGCCGAGCACCCGGAGCTGTTCGAAGGTTGTGCCGCGGCGATCAGCGAGTCGGGCGGCTACACCTACCACGTGCCCGCGGCCGACGGCCGTGACGTGCACCTGTACCCGGTCGGGACGGCCGAGCGCGGGACCGCGCACCTGCGGCTGACCGCGCGGGGCCGCGCCGGGCACGGCTCGCGGCCGAACGACGAGAACGCCGTCACCCGGCTGGTGGGGGCGCTGCACCGGATCGCCGCGCACCGCTGGCCGGTGTCGCTGACCCCGGCGGTACGGGCGTTCCTGGAGCGGACCGCCGAGGCTTTGGGCGTCCCGGTCGATCTGTCCACTTCGGACGGAGTGGACGCCGCGGTGGCCGCGTTGGGTCCGGCGGGTTCGCTGGTGCTGCCGACGATCCGCACCAGCACGACCCCGACGATGCTGGCCGCGGGGTACAAGGTGAACGTGATCCCGTCGACGGCGACCGCGCAGGTCGACGTGCGGGTGCTGCCGGGCACCGAGGAGCCGTTGTTCGCGGCGCTGGACGAACTGCTCGGCGAAGGCGTGACGCGCGAGTTCGTCGCGCACCAGCCGCCGGTGCAGGCACCGGTCGATTCGCCGTGGTTCTCCGCGATGGCTCGTGCTTTGCAGGCGGAGGATCCCGAAGCCGTGGTGGTGCCGTACTGCCTGGGCGGCGGGACGGACGCGAAGGCGTTCAGCCGGCTGGGGATCGACTGCTACGGCTTCGCGCCGTTGTGGTTGCCGAAGGGGTTCCCGTACCGGGCGATGGCGCACGGGGTGGACGAGCGGGTGCCGGTGGAGGGCCTGCGGTTCGGCACCCGCGTCCTGACCCGGTTCCTGGAGAACTGCTAAAGGGCTCGATCGAGCAGAGCCAGCAGGCTGTCCCAGTGGTGCCGCAGGCCGGCGGGGTCGAAGGCGTCGGTGTCGGCCATGGTGAAGCCGTGGACGGTGCCGGGGTAGATCTCGGAGGTGTACTCGAGCCCGGCGGCATCCAGGGTGCGGTTGAGCACGCCGAGCGCCTCGGGTGTCAGGTCGGTTTCGGCGTGGCCGAAGTGGATCCGGGCGGTGAGCCGCTGCAGGCTGCCGGGTCCGGCGGCGCCCACGGGAGCGTGGAATCCGGCGAGGGCGGCCACCCGGCCGGGGTGGGCGGCGGCGGTGTGCGTGGCCAGAAGGCCGCCGATGCAGTAGCCGGTCGTCGCGACCGGGCCGGGGGCGACCTCGGGCCGGGTGGTGAGGAACTCCAGGTAGGCGTCGGCGTCACGCAGGATCCGGTCGGTGGTGTGCGCCTCGATCATCGGCATCAGCCGGGCGAAGATCGCGGGCCGGGCTTCTTCCCCGATGTGCTCGGGAAGTTCGAGCACCGGCGACGGGCCGTGGCGATAGAAGGGGTTGGGGACGAGCACGAAGTACCCGTGGCCGGCCAGTTCCCGGGCCATTTCCCGCAGCACGGGCCGGATGCCGAAGCCGTCCGGGTACATCAGCACCCCGGGGTGGCGGTCGCCGTCGCCGGGGAACGCGGCGACGGCGTCGGCCAGGCCGTCCGCGGTGGGGATCTGCAGTGACTGGGTGGGCATGGCGGCCGAGCCTAGGCCACCGGATCAGGGCACGACGACGAGTTTCCCGGTGGCGCGGTCGTCTTCCATGTACCGGTGGGCGTCGGCGATCTGGTCGAGGGGGAAGACCCGGTCGATGCCCGCGCGGTAGGTGCCGGCTTCGACGTCGGTGACGATCCGCTGGAGCAGGGCGGTGCTGCCTTTGCGGTCGTCGCTGTGGAACGCGGTGAGCCTGGTGCCGGACGGGATCTTCGCGATCGGCTCGAAGTCCGGGACGATCCAGCCGCTGAGCGAACCGGCCACGCACACCGTGCCGCCCCGGCGGACCAGGCGCAGGGAGTCCACCGCGGTCCGGGCGCCGACCAGGTCGAGGACCCAGTCCGGGCCTTCGGGCCAAAGTTCCGGCAGGCCGGCGAGCGGGCCGCCGTCGTCGATGAGCGCGTGGCCGGCAATGAGTGCGGCCGCCTTGTCCGGCCGGCGGGTGGTGGCGGCGACCTCCAGGCCGTGGCCGGCCGCGATCGAGGCAGCGGCCAGCCCGACCGAGGACGTGCCGCCGCGGATCAGCAGCCGGCCGCGGCTGCCCGGGCCGATTCCGAGCGCCTCGAGCGCGCCTTGGGCGGTCAGGTACGTCTCCGGGAGCGCGGCCAGCACGTCCCAGGGCAGGGTGGTGGTGATCGGCATCAGCAGCGGGTTCGGCAGCAGGGCGTATTCGGCGTACCCGCCGTCGAAGGCGCGGCCCATCTCCCCCATCACCGCCGCGACCGTGGTGCCGTCCGGGATGCGCGGGTCGGTCGAGGCGGCGACGGTCCCCACGCACTCGATCCCGAGCACCCGCGGGAAGACCACGTCCGGGGAGTGGCCTTGCCGGGTCCTCAGCTCCGATCGGTTCAGGCCGGTGCCGCGCACCTGCACCAGGCTCCAGCCGTCCCGGACCGCCGGGACCGGCACCTCGTGGATCTCCAGCACGTCGGGGCCACCGGCCCGGACGCACACCGCCGCTCGCATCGTCGTCATGCGTCCCACTGTCACCGCCGCGGGCGTGGCCGGCCACCGGTAGAATGCCAAGTCATGCCCATTGGCCGCCAACCCACGCCGGTTTCCCGGATCTGGCCCTCCGGCGGGGTGCACCTGTGGCCGCCGGGCGGCACCAGCGCGGCGGATGTCCACGAGCGCGGGCACCTCGTCTACGCGGCCCGGGGTGTGCTGTCGGTGCACACCGAGCGGGGCACGTCGATCGTCCCGGCGAACCGGGTGGCCTGGACGCCCGCCGGCTTCACCCACCGGCACCGCGCGCACGGCCACACCGACATGCGGATCGTGTTCCTGCCCGCGGCTCTGGCCCGGCTGGTCCCCGATCGGCCGGCGGTGTTCACCGCTTCGGGTCTGGCCCGCGAGGTGCTGCTGGCCCTCACCGGCCCGCGCGAGTACGACGAGGCCGCGAGTGCCCGCCTGCGCCGGGTCCTGGTCGACGAACTGCGCGAAGCGCCCGAGCAGCCGCTGCACCTGCCCGAGCCGCGCGACGACCGGTTGCGGGCGATCGCGCGAAGGCTGTACGAGGAACCAGGGGACAACACGCCGCTGGCGGAGCTCGGGCAGCGGATCGGCGCCAGCGCGCGCACGCTCAGCCGGTTGTTCCGCGACGAGCTCGGCATGACGTTTTACGAGTGGCGCACCCAGGTGCGCGTCGGCCACGCCCTGATCCTGCTCGCCGACGGCCACGACACCGCCTACACGGCCCGCGCGTGCGGCTGGGCGAATCCGAGCCACTTCATCGCGGCGTTCACGGCCGTCGTGGGGACGACGCCCGGCCGGCACCGGGCTAGCGGGTGAAGGTGGCCCAGTAGCGGGCGCCGTCGCGGATGGTTTCCAGGCTGACCAGCCGGACGCCGTCCTGGGCGACGGATTCGATCTCGGCGCGGCTGAACGGCCACGGCGGGCTCTGCCAGTTCGCCATGTCCATGTTCTCTTCCGCCACCTCGCACACGATCGCCGTGCCGCCCGGGGCGAGGAACGAGGCCAGCGACTTGCACGCCCCTGGACGGAAGTCGCGGGGCATGGCCTGGATGTTCATGACCTCCACGACCAGGTCGAACGCCTGCGTCCACGCCCCCGGCGGGTTCAGCAGGTCCGCCACGACGTAGTCCACTTCGGACTCCGGGAACCGGGCGCGGGCGGCCGCCACCGCGGTCGGGGCGACGTCGAAGCCCGTCACGGCCCAACCGTGGGCCGAGAGCAGTTCCGAGTCGTCACCGAGGGCGCTGCCGACGACCACGGCGCGGCGTCCGGCTCCGGGATGGGCCTCGGCCCAGGCCGCCAGGTCGACGCCCGGTTTGCCGCGGGTCCACGGGACCTCGGCCTCGCCGCGGGCGGCGGCGGTGTAGAGCTGGTCGAACCACCGGGTGGGGCTGCCTTCGGCGAGGGAGGCGCGGGCGAGTACGCGGTCGGCGGGTTCCGGCGTCGTCATGATCGTGACCTTAGCGACGACGCCGGGACCCGGGGACCGAATTACGGCGCGACCGGCCCGGGGAGGCCGTACAGCTGCTCTCCCGCCCAGTGGACGACGTCGCGGACCGGCGAGGACGGCGGTGCGGGGTGGAAGCTGGCGTCGTCGTCGATGCTGCCGGTGCCGTCGTAGACCGTTCGCTGCGGGTAGGCGAACACCGGCCGGGTCCGGGTGACGTTCCCCGCGGCGTCGCGGCCGGTTGCGGTGACCACCGTGGGTCTGGTGCCGCGTTCCACCCAGGCGACCAGCTGCTTCAGCGGGTCGAACTCGGTGAGCGTCGTGCCGCCGCCGCAGTGGTAGAGCGACGGGACCATGAACAGCCGGGCCCAGTCCTGCGGACGGCCGTGGGTGAGCCGCTGGTAGTAGTCGAGCGTGCCGGTCGGCGGGATGGCCTCGTCGGCCCAGCCGTGCCAGAGCAGCAGCTTGCCGCCGCGCCGCTGGAACGCCGACAGGTCGAGGCTCAGCGCGTCGTAGCGGACGCCGACCGGGGTGAGCCGGTCGAATTCGCGCCGGGTGAAGGCGAAGGTGTCGACGGTGGCGGCCGGCGCGCCGATCGGGTAGCCGAGGTAGCGCAGGTAGTTGTCGGCGAGGCTGCGGGCGAAGGCGACACCACCGGTCTCCGGGGTGGCGATGATCCACCCGGCCCAGGACAGCTCCGACCCCGGCTGCTGGCCGCCGGGGTAGAGCAGGGTGCCGGCGGCGTCGGCCGGCGGCGAGTAGAGCTTGCGGGTGACGGTCACCTGGGCCGGGGTGAGGCACGCCGGCGTGTCCGCGCCGCGGCAGGTCAGGGCCGTCGGGTCGAAGTGACAGGCGCGCGGGTCGTCGAGCTGGCCGTCGGCGAGCCCGTCGAGGCGGTCGCACGCGGCCAGGACGGCGTTGTGCAGGGCGGGCAGCTTGGCGGCGGTGAGGATCGGGCTGCCGTCGGCGGCGCTGTTGGTCCGGGCGAGCCAGGTCTGGTACTCCCCGAGCAGCGGGCCCCAGTAGTTCGCGGGTGCGCCGGCGTCGATGCCGTCGAAGTCCGCCGGGTACCGCTGGGCGAGCAGGAGGCCTTCGCGGCCGCCGTCGGAGCAGCCGGTGAAGTAGGACTTGCGTGGCGGGGCGCCGTAGAAGGCCTGGATGATCGCCTTCGAGGCGCGGGAGACGACGTGGGGCGCGCGGAACTCCAGGTCGTTGCGGGCGGCCTGGTCGTGCGCGCCCCAGCTGCCGTCGTCGACGACGGCGGGGGTCTTGCCGACGTGCCCGTCGTCGGTGGCGGCGACCGCGACGTCGCCACCGTGGGGCAAGCCGCAGTCGGCGAAGGCGGGCGGGTTGACCAGGCCGCAGAAGCCGCCGCAGCCGTACTGCAGGTAGCGCCCGGCGTAGGTCTTGGTGGGCAGGCGCAGTTCGAACCGGACGGCGGGTTCGACGTAGCCGGCCACGCCGCAGTATTCGGGGTCGGTGGCGGTGGCCGCGACGACGGCCGCCGCGGTGACGTGGGTGGGCGCGCCCGGGAGGGCGAATCCGCGGACCAGGTCGGCGCAGGCGGTCACCGGCCGGACGGTCGAGCCGGTCGCCGCGGTGGCGGCGGCCGGGGTGAACGTGGTGGTGGCGAGCGTGAGTGCGGCGACGGCGGCGAAGATCTTGACTGGTCTCATCGGTCTCCCGCTTTCCGCGTTGTCTGATTTTGGCCAGGTTTGCCAGGCGGTCTTGACATCGATGTCACCCGCGCGTTTCCCTTCGTTGGCGCCGCCGGTCCCCGCCTGCGCGGCGCTGCTGAAATCCGCCCTCCGAGCTTGGAGCAACGATGCCCCGAAGCGCCAGACCGCCGGTCGTTTTCCTGGTGACCGCCGCCGTGGTCGCCGCCGGCCTGGTCGCCCTCCCCGCGGCCTCGTCCGCCGCCGAAGACGTCCTGCCGGCCGACTTTTCGTCCTCCTTCGAGCCCGGTGACGTCCAGCCGACGTGGACCGACACGGTCGACACCGACGCGACGGGCAAGCCGCGCGCCTACGGCGTCAACGGCGCGAACGGCACCGCCATCCCCGGTGACATCCGCGGCAAGGTCACCGAGACCAGCGCCAGCAGCGAGAACACCGGCGGTGGCGAGGTGGTGGCGAACCTCGTCGACGGCACCCCCGACACCAAGTGGCTGTCCTGGGACCCGACGGCGTGGGCGCAGGTGAACCTGTCCGAGGCCACCTCGATCACGCACTACGCGATCTCCTCGGCCAACGACTTCGACGAGCGCGACCCCAAGGACTGGACGCTGCAGGGCTCGAACGACGCGAGCACCTGGACCGACCTGGACAAGCAGACCGACCAGGCGTTCACCGCGCGGTTCCAGCAGAAGGACTACAAGCTGGCCGCCCCGAGCGCGGCGTACAAGTACTACCGGCTCGACGTCACCCGCAACAACGGCGGCCCGATCCTGCAGCTGTCCGAGCTGCTGCTGGCCAACGACGACCCGGCCCCGCCGCCGCTGCCGAACATGCGCAGCTTCACCGACTCCGGCCCGACCAGCGGCTACACGAACAAGAACCGTGTCGGCTTCACCGGCATGAAGGCGTTCCGCTACTCGGGCAGCCAGACCGCCACCGGGCACGGCTGGTCGTACAACAAGATCTTCGACGTCGACATCCCGGTCGTCCCCTCGACCGAGCTGTCCTACAAGGTGCAGCCGCAGTTCATCACCGGCGACCTGAAGTACCCGAGCACCAACGTCGCGATCGACCTGGCCTTCACCGACGGCACCTACCTGCGCAACCTCGGCGCCACCGACCAGTACGGCTTCCCGCTGACCCCGGAGGGCCAGGGCGCGTCGAAGGTGCTCTACGCCAACCAGTGGAACCTGGTGCGTTCGGCGATCGGGCAGGTCGCCAAGGGCAAGACCATCGACCGGATCCTGGTCGGCTACGACAACCCGAACGGCCCAGGCACGCTGCAGGGCTGGCTCGACGATGTCAAGGTGTCGGCGACCCCGACGCCGCCGGCGAGCCTCCGTCCGAGTGACAACGTGGTCACCACGCGGGGCACGATGGCCAACAGCACGTTCTCCCGGGGCAACAACTTCCCGGCGACGGCGGTGCCGCACGGGTTCAACTTCTGGACGCCGGTCACCGACGCCGGGTCGACCAGCTGGCTCTACAACTACAGCACCCAGAACAACGCGCAGAACCTCCCCGCATTGCAGGCGTTCAGCGTCAGCCACGAGCCCAGCCCGTGGATGGGTGACCGGCAGGCGTTCCAGGTGATGCCGTCCGCGGCCGCCGGGGTCCCCGACGCCAACCGCGACGCGCGGGCCTTGCCGTTCAAGCACACCGACGAGGTCGCGCGGGCGCACTACTACGGCGTGCAGTTCCAGAACGGGATCAAGACCGAGATCGCCCCGGCCGACCACGCGGCGATGATGAAGTTCACCTTCCCGGGCGCGGACTCGAGCCTGATCTTCGACAGCGTCAACAACTCCGCCGGGCTCACGCTCGACAACGCCACCGGCACGCTGTCGGGCTACACCGACACCGGCGTGTACGCCGGGGCGGGCCGGATGTTCGTCTACGCGACCTTCGACAAGCCGGTCACCGCGGGCGGCAAGCTCACCGGGCAGGGCCGCGACAACGTCACCGGCTACCTGCGGTTCGACGCCGGCGCCGGCAAGACGGTGAACATGCGGATCGCGACGTCGCTGATCAGCGTCGAGCAGGCGAAGCAGAACCTCGCGCAGGAGATCGCCCCGGCCGCCACGTTCGACTCGGTGCGCGACGCCGCGCAGAAGGCGTGGGACGACCAGCTGAAGGTGATCGAGGTCGAGGGCGCGTCGAAGGACCAGCTCACGACGCTCTACTCGAACCTTTACCGGCTGTTCCTGTACCCGAACTCCCAGTTCGAGAACACCGGAACGGCGCAGAAGCCGGCGTACAAGTACGCCAGCCCGGTGTCGCCGAAGACCGGCGCGGACACCGCGACCCAGACCGGGTCGAAGGTCGTCGACGGGCAGATGTACGTCAACAACGGCTTCTGGGACACCTACCGCACGACGTGGCCGGCGTACTCGCTGCTCACACCGGACATGGCCGGGAAGATGGTCGACGGGTTCGTGCAGCAGTACCGCGACGGCGGCTGGATCGCGCGCTGGTCCTCCCCCGGGTACGCGGATCTGATGACCGGCACGAGCTCGGACGTCGCGTTCGCCGACGCCTACCTCAAGGGCGTGAAGAACTTCGACGTGAAGTCGGCCTACGACGCGGCGGTCAAGAACGCCACGGTGACGCCGCCGAACTCGGCGGTCGGCCGCAAGGGCCTGGACCAGGGCATCTTCCTCGGCTACACGCCCAACACCGCCAGCGAGGGCTTCTCGTGGGCGATCGAGGGGTACGTCAACGACTTCGGCATCGCGAACCTGTCGAAGAAGCTGGCCGAGGAAGCGGCGCCGAACGACCCGCGGAAGGCGGAGTACCAGGAGAACTACGAGTACTTCACCAGCCGCGCCCAGCAGTACGTGAACCTGTTCGACCCGAGTGTCGGGTTCTTCCAGGGCAAGGACGCGAACGGGAAGTTCACCAAGACCAAGGACCAGTACGACCCGCGTTCGTGGGGCGGGGACTACACCGAGACCGACGGCTGGGGCATGGCATTCACCGTGCCGCAGGACGGTCAGGGCCTGGCGAACCTCTACGGCGGCAAGGCCGGGCTGGCGACCAAGCTGGACCAGTTCTTCGCCGACCAGGAGACCGCCAACTTCCCCGGTTCCTACGGGGGCGTGATCCACGAGATGCGGGAGGCGCGGGACGTGCGGATGGGCCAGTACGGCCACTCCAACCAGCCGGCGCACCACCTGCTCTACATGTACGACTACGCGGGTCAGCCGGCAAAGACGCAGGCGAAGGTCCGTGAGGCGCTGTCGCGGCTCTACAACGGCGCCGAGATCGGGCAGGGCTACGCGGGCGACGAGGACAACGGCGAGATGTCCGCCTGGTACATCTTCAGCGCGCTGGGCTTCTACCCGCTGCAGATGGGCAGCCCGAACTACGCGATCGGCTCGCCGCTGTTCAAGAAGGCCACCATCCACCTGGCCGGCGGTAAGAACCTGGTGATCAACGCGCCGAAGAACAGCGCGAAGAACGTCTACGTCCAAGGCGTGAAGGTCAACGGCAAGGCATACTCCGCCACGTCGCTGCCGCAGGACCTGATCGCCCGCGGCGGGGTCATCGACTTCGACATGGGCCCGAACCCCTCGAACTGGGGCACCGGCCCGAACGACGCGCCGAAGTCGATCACCACGGGTGACGCGGTCCCGACGCCGCTGCACGACGAGACCGGCGCGGGCAAGGGCACGCTGTCCACTTCGGACGGCTCCGACGCCGGCGCGCTGATCGACAACACCTCCCGCACCCAGGCCGCCGTCACCGGCGCCCTGCAGTACCAGCTCGGCTCGACCGACGAGGCCGTCACGCACTACACGCTGACGTCCCAGACCGGCGCGGGCGACCCGAAGAGCTGGGTGCTGAAGGGCTCCTACGACGGCAAGACGTGGGCGGTGGCCGACCGGCAGGAAAACCAGACGTTCGCCTGGCGGCAGCAGACCCGCGCGTTCAAGGTGGCCGACCCGGCGCACTACGCCTACTACCGGCTCGAGGTCACCGCGACCAGCACCGGCGCCCCGGCGCAGCTGGCCGAGTTCGAGCTGCTGGGCAAGCCGGACGCGGCGTGCACGAAAACGATCACGGGTGCGTCCAACGGCCCGCTGTCGATCACTTCGGGCACGGTCTGCCTGCAGGACGCGACGGTGTCCGGCCCGGTCACCGTGGGCCCCGGCGCCTCGCTGGTGGTCCGCGGCGGGTCGGTCAAGGGCCCGCTGGCGGCCACGGGCGCGGCCGAGGTGGTGCTCAACCGCACGAAGGTGGGCGGCCCGGTGGCGATCACCGGCGCGACGGGGACGGTCTCGATCGAGCTGACCGAGATCGGCGGCCCGGTCGCGTTGACGGGCAACCACGGGCCGGTGCTGACCTCCAGCACGGTCGGCGGCCCGCTGGCGTGCGCGGTGAACAACCCGGCGCCGACCGACCACGACCTGCCGAACACGGTTCGCGGCCCGGTCGCCGGGCAGTGCACGAAGATGTAGGTCCGCGGTAGTGCGGTGAAGGCCATCCCGGGTGATCGGGGTGGCCTTCACCGCTTTTGAGGGGCCGCGGCGGCGGGCCTCGGAGGCGTGCTCAGGGCGGCCGGCCCGGCGAGGGCGGCGGCCGCAGTGTTTCAGCACGCTGCGCCGTTCGGTGGCGGTTACGGTGGGCGCATGTCCGACGCCGTGTTCTTCTCGTCCTTCGAATCCGGTGACCCGCAGCCCGCGGACCCCGGCCTGCGCGTCGGCGACGGCCCGGACCGCTCCCCCACGGCCAAGACCGGGGTGGGCTTCACCGGCGTGCGTGCCCTGCGCTACACCGCCCGGCCCCGCGCCGTCCTGTTCGAACTCGACGTGCCCGTCACCGGGCGCACCGAGCTGTCCTATGTGGTCTTCCCGGTCGCCGACGGCGAGATCCCCGCCTACCACGCCACCCGGGTCAGCCTCGACGTCGAGTTCGCCGACGGCACCTCCGCCGGGTTCGAGCCGGTGGACGACAAGACGCTGTGGGTGGACCAGTGGAACCTCGTCCGCCGCCCGCTGGGGGCCTTCGCCGGGCGCCGGATCAGCCGGCTCGTGCTGCGCACCGACGCCCCCGGAGAGATCACCGGCTGGCTCGACGACGTCCGCGTCGCCGAACGCCCCGAGCCGCCGCGCGACGCGATCGACTGCGTCCGCACCACCCGTGGCACGCACTCCAGCAGCGAGTTCTCCCGAGGGAACAACTTCCCGGCCACGGCCGTGCCGCACGGGTTCAACTTCTGGACCCCGGTCACCGACGCCGGCGTGACCAATTGGCTCTACTCCTACCACCGCCACAACGACGCCCAGAACCGGCCCGCGCTGCAGGCGTTCGCGCTGTCCCACCAGCCGAGCCCGTGGATGGGCGACCGGCACACCTTCCACGTCATGCCCGGCACCGGCCCGGTCGAGCGCGACCGCCGCAAACGCGCCCTGGCCTTCGCCCACGAAGACGAGACCGGCTCACCGCACCACTACGGCGTCCGCTTCGCCAACGGGATGACCGCCGACCTCGCGCCCACCTCGCACGCGGCGATCATGCGGTTCACCTTCCCGGACAAGCACGGCTGGCTGCTGTTCGACAACGTCCGCAACCGCGGCCGGCTGCGCCTGAACCCCGACACCGGCGTGGTCACCGGGTACACCGGAGTCCGCAGCCGCCTGTCGGCCGGGGTGCGCCGGATGTTCGTCTACGCCGTGACCGACGCCCCGGCCACCCGCGGCGCCAAGGTCCGCTTCCCGCCGTGGCGGCGGGTCTCGGGCTACTTCGAGTTCGACGGTCCCGACGTCACGCTGCGGATCGCGACGTCGCTGATCAGCCTCGCCCAGGCCAAGCGCAACCTGGAGCTGGAGATCCCGGCCGGGACGACGTTCGAGCAGGTCAAAGCCCAGGCCCGGCGGTTGTGGCAGGAGGAGCTCGGCCGCGTCGAGGTCGAAGGCGCCACCGAGGACCAGCGGACCACGCTGTACTCGAACCTCTACCGGCTGTTCCTGTACCCGAACGTGGCGCACGAGAACACGCCCGACGGGATCCGGCACGCCAGCCCGGTCGTGGGGGGGGGGGGGGGGGGGGGGGGGGGGGGGGGGGGGGCGCGGGGGGGGCGGGGGCCCGCGGGGCCCGCGGGCCCCCCCCCACCCCCGGCCGTGCTGGGACTGGTGCTCGCCGCGCTCCTGGCGGCCGGCCTGCGCGGCGCG
>NZ_CP100416.1:5334056-5406589 GCF_026017845.1 Amycolatopsis mediterranei | reverse complement strand
TAACCACCCCCGGGTGTCCCGTCCCCCCACCGGGGCGCCCCACACCCCCCCCGCGGGGACCCGCCCCCCCCGCCGGGTCGGGCGCCGGGGGGGGCCGCGCACCCGCCGGCGCACCGGCGCGAAGGTCGTCGACGGCGAGCTCTACGTCAACAACGGCTTCTGGGACACCTACCGCACCACCTGGCCGGCCTACGCGCTGCTCACGCCGGAACGCTGCGGCCGGATGATCGACGGCTTCGTCCAGCAGTACCGCGAAGGCGGCTGGATCGCCCGCTGGTCCTCCCCCGGCTACGCGGACCTGATGACCGGCACCAGCTCGGACGTCGCCTTCGCCGACGCCTACCTCAAGGGGGTCCGTGACTTCGACGTCGAGGCCGCCTTCGACGCCGGGCTGAAGAACGCCACCGTCAGCCCGCCGCGCCGCGCGGTCGGCCGCAAGGGCCTCGAAGAGTCGATCTTCCTCCACTACACCCCGGTGTCGGTCCACGAAGGACTGTCCTGGGCGCTGGAGGGGTGCATCAACGACTTCGGTCTGGCCAACCTCGCCGAGGCCCTGTCGCGGGAAAGCGACGGGCCACGAGCCCGGATGTACGCCGACTACGCCGCCTACTTCCGCGAACGCGCGAAGCACTACGTCCACCACTTCGACCCGGAGATCGGCTTCTTCCAGGGCCGCCACCGCGACGGCCGCCGCAAGTTCGCCCCCGAGGGCTACGACCCGGCCGCCTGGGGCGGCGACTTCGTCGAGACCAACGCCTGGAACACCGCCTTCACCGCACCGCACGACGGCCCCGGCCTGGCCGCCCTCCACGGCGGCACCGAGGCGCTCGAAGCCAAGCTCGACACCTTCTTCGCCACCCCGGAGACCGGCCGCCGTCCCGGCGCGTACGGCGGCCTCATCCACGAGATGACCGAAGCCCGCGACGTCCGGATGGGCCAGTACGGCCACTCCAACCAGCCCTCGCACCACATCCCCTACGTCCACAACCTCGCCGGCGCGCCCGCGAAGACCCAAGCCGTCGTGCGGGAGGTGCTGCGGCGGCTCTACCTCGGCAGCGACATCGGCCAGGGCTACCCCGGCGACGAGGACAACGGCGAGATGTCCGCCTGGTACGTCTTCAGCGCGCTGGGCTTCTACCCCCTCGCCGTCGGCAGCCCGCGCTACGCCATCGGTTCGCCGCTGTTCGAGAAGGCGACCGTGCACCTGGGTGAGGGCAAGAAGCTGGTCGTCCACGCACCCGGCAACACCGACGGCACCGTCTACGTCCGCGGGCTCACGGTCGACGGCGAACCGCACGATGCCACCTCCATCGCCCACGCCACCCTCGCCGCCGGCGCCGAACTCGTCTTCGACCTGACGACCGAACCCACCGGCTGGGGCGCCCCGCCGCCACCGGCCGAGCACCCGGCCCCCGTCACCGACCTGACCGGCACCGCCACCAGCTCCGACGGCACCAAGCTCGGCGCGCTCTTCGACGACACCACCCGCACCCAGGTCACCTTCCGCAGCGCCACCCCGGCGATCGAGTTCACCGTCACCGGCGAACCCCGCGAAGTCACCATGTACACGCTGACTTCCGGCGATCGCCGCGGCGACGCGAGCGCGTGGGTGCTGGAAGGCTCCGACGACGGCGTCGGCTGGACCACCTTGGACGAACGCGACGGCGAGCTGTTCCGCTGGCGGCGTCAGACCCGCCCGTTCGTCCTCGCCACCCCGGCCGCGCACGCCCGCTACCGGCTGCGGATCACCGCCACCCGCGGCCGCCGCGCCACCCTCGCCCAGTGGGAGCTCCTCGCCCGATGAACCACCTCCGCACCGCCGTCCTCGACCGGCTCGTGGCGGCCGACCCCGGCCTGGTCCGGTTGCGGCTGGCCGGCTCCGCCGTGCTCGGCATCGTGCTCGCCGTGGCCGCGCTGCTGCCCGCGCACGTCCCGCTCACCGTCACCCTCGTCGGCGCCATCGCCGCGATGATGACGGCGTTCACCGTCAACGACCCCACCCCGGGCGGCCAGGCCGTCACGCTCGTGCTGGCCTTCCTCACCGGGGCCGCGTCGATCACCGTCGCCAGCCTCGGCTCGACGCTGCCGCCCCTGGACAGCGTCGTGTTCGTCCTGCTGATCTTCGTCGCCGTCTACGCCCAGCGCTTCGGCGCCCGCGGCACCGCGCTCGGCTCGATCGCCTTCTTCCTGTTCTTCTTCCCGATGTTCCTGCAGGCCCACGTCAAGCAGGTCCCGCAGCTGCTGATGGCGCTCGGCGTCGGGGTCCTGGCCAACGCCCTCGTCCGGTTCGTCCTGCTCCGGCACAACGCCGCGGCCGAATTCCTCCGCGTCCGACGCGCCTTCCGCGCCCGGCTCGGCGCCGTCGTCCGCGCCGCCGAGGCCCACCTCGCGGTGAACGGCAGCGAGCGCACCCGCAAGCAGCTGCGCTCGGCACTGGCGCGGCTGCACGAATGCGTGCTGCTCATCGAGGACGCCGCCCCCGACGTCCTCGACACCCGCGCCGCCGACGTGCTGCGCCGCCGCGCCATCGAGGTCGAGCTCGCCGTCGGCTGGCTGGCCAGCACCGTCCAGCGGACCTGCTCCGACGCACTCACCACCGAGGTCCGCGACGACCTCATCGCCCGGCTCGCCCGCTTCCGCGCCCTCATGGAACGCGACCCCCGGGAGCTGCCGCTGATCAGCCAGACCGGCGAATACAGCCGGATGCTCGTCGAAGGCAGCCGCATCGACTCCCACGCCGCCCCCGGCGACGGCGTCCGCAAGGCACTGGCCGAGCTGGCGCTGGCCGACGACCGCGCCCAGCGCGCCGCCGCCCCGGAGGCCACCCCCGACCCGCTCGATTCCGGCGACGACGAGCCGACACCGACCTTCGCCTACGACAACCGGACCCGCAGCGCCATCCAGGCCGTCGTCGGCGGCGGGCTCGCCGTGCTCGGCGGGGAACTCGTCTCCCACCAGCGCTGGTACTGGGCCGTGCTCACCGTCTTCGTCGTGTTCATCGGCGCCTCCAGCGCCGGCGCCACCTTCGTCAAGGGCGTCCGCCGCCTCGGCGGCACCCTGATCGGCATCGTCGGCGGCGTCCTGCTGGCGCTGCTGGTCGGCGGCAACACCGCCGCCACCCTCGGCCTCATCCTCGTGTGCGTGTTCGGGATGGTCTACACCGCCCGGGTCTCCCAGGTGGTGATGGCCTTCTTCGTCACCAGCATGCTCGGCCTGCTCTACAGCCTGCTCGGCACGTTCAGCCTCGAAGTGCTCTGGATCCGCGTCGCCGAGACCGCGGTCGGCGCCACCGCCGGCATCCTCGCCGCGGTCGTCATCGTCCCGGTCCGCACCCGCTCGGTCATGCTCGACGACATCGCCGCGGTGCTCGACGACCTCGAAGAGTTCCTCGAGCACACCCGCGGCCTCCTCGCCGGCGAGGAGAACGTCAACATCATCGAACTCTCCCGCGACCTCGACCGCAGCGTCGAACAGGTCCGCACCACCATCGAACCGCTGACCCACCCGGTGAACCTCCGCAGCGCCCGCCGCGACTACGGCTGGCACGTGCTCACCACCCTGGAAACCATCGCCTTCCGCGCCCGCCACGTCGCCGCGCGCGCCCAGCCCGGCCAGCTCACCGGCCCCGACGCCGACCGGCTCCGGCAGTTCACCGGACGGCTGCTGGCCAACATCGACGTCCTCCGCACCGCGCTGAACGCCCCGGGTGGCCCCACACCCGGCACGCTCGTGCGCGACGACGGCACCCCCGTCTCCGACCGCGTCCAAGCGGCCGAAACCCGGGCCGTCCTCTCCAGCCTCAGCCACCTCGACGAGGCCCTCGTCTCCCTCGGCCGCGTCTTCGGCGTCGAAGCCACCGATCCCCGGGCCCCGGCGCAGCCCTGACCGCACCGGGGCGGCGCAGCCTTCCCGCCGCGCCGCCCCTCTCCACCTCCGGTCACCCGGAGCCGATCACGGGCAGGTCAGCCACGCGAAGTGGTAGGTGGTGGTGATGCTGCCGTCGGTCGAGTCCATCGTGACGTAGCTCGTCGTCTTCTTCGGATCCGATGTCCCGGACGCGGCCCGCAATTCCGTGTTGATGTTCAGGTTGCGTTCCTCGCCACACGGCTTGAACGCGATCGCGCCCACCTCCGTGGAATCGGTGAAATGCCAGTCGTCCTCGAACGGCCCGGTCAGCGGGTGCTGGACGAAGGCCGTCGGAGAATTGCCCTGGAAATAATAGTTCGCTCTTTCCAGGCCGGTCGCACCACGTTCCAGGTGCGCGAATCCGCGGTAGTCAGCCTGCGCGATTCCGTAGGTGAACCCCTGCGGCACGTGCACCCGCAGGCCGATCTGGCAGTTCTTCCGGGGATCCAGCGGGCCGGCGCCGACCCCGACCAACGCCGTGTAGGCGCTGTAGGTCACGGTGAACGCCGTGTTGTCCTGCGAGACGGCGACCGCGGACGTACCGGTCGGACAGCCGGTGCCGATGGCGTTGACGACGTCGATGACAATTTTGTCGGGCGGCGGAGGGGTGTTCCACGAATGCGGGGCAACCACAGAGGACAGCGCCATTACGGCAGCAACGACCGCAGACAGCATCGGAATCCTTCCCAATACATTCAAATTGGGGACGGGGGCGCCGACCATAGTATCGAAAGGATCATGGAAGCAAACCCCGCTGAACGGAGCAACGCTGGAAGCCGCGTCCCGCCAGGCGGCATTGCTCACGTTTCGACAATTTTCGCAAAGCCCATTCCGGCCGTCGCGAATAAATGCACGGAGAAAACGATTTCGCACCCCCGCTCCCCCGGCCGCCGCCCGCGATCACCCGCGTGACGTCCGGCTCAGCCGATCAACGCGGCCGCCCGCCCCAGCGTTTCGACCCCCGCCACCGGCCACGGACCGGCCGTGGTCACCACCGCGTGGTCGATGCCCCACCCGGCGAACTCCTCGCAGCGCCGCGCGAACGACTCCGCCCGCTCACCGGGGGCCAGCCGGGTGCTGATCGTCTTCTCGATGTCCCCGTACGGCCGTCCTGCCTCTTCGCAGTGTCGCGCCAGGACGGCGAGCTTGTGACGCACCGCCCGCCGTCCGGCGAACGGCGACTCGTCGCCCGCCCCCATCCGCAGCGCCGGCCGCACGGTCTCCTCCAGCCGCGCGACCGCTCGCCCGCCGGCGGGAACGGCAGGCCCATCGCCCGCGCCTCGCCCTCGTGCTGCCCGGCACCGATGCCGAACCGCGCTCGCCCACCGGAGCGGACGGGCACGAAGGGCCCGGCGACCGGCTCGGTCCGCAGGCCCAGGATCCCGGCCAGGAACCCCGCCGACTTCTCGCGATCGGTGGCACACACGATCGTGTGGTTCAGCTCGACGCTCATCGCCGGTCACCACCGGGAACGAACGGCGCGCCGATCGGGCTCAGGTGGATCCCCGCCAGCCGCCAGCGGTCGTCCTCGCGGACCAGCACGTGGGTGGCGCGGAAGCGTCCGTTCACCGGGTTGCCCCGGTGGGTCGCAACCTGCTCGTGCACGCCGATCGCGATCGCGGTGCCGCCGAAGTCGCGGACCTCGACCTCGGTCCAGCCCAGCTTCTCGGTGACCAGCCCACCGCCGTCGTAGCGCTCCAGCCACTGGTCACGGTCCAGCACGAACCCCAGCGGCCCGACCAGGCGGAACTCGTCGGTGACCAGCCCGGCCAGCACCTCGGTGTCGCCGCGTTCCTCCGCCGTGCCCCAACCCACCACCGCCCCCATCGGCGTCGTCCTCGCCCGCACCGCCAAAACCGCCGCCCGGGCCTTCGACCACGCCCTCGCCGCCGCCGGCGGATCCCAGCCCATCTGGCAGATCCTCATCTCCCTCAAAACCACCCCCGTCGCCAACCAGCGCGAACTCGCCGACGCCGTCGGCGTCCAAGGCGCCACCCTCACCCACCACCTCAACGGCATGGAAGCCGCCGGCCTCGTCACCCGCCGCCGCGACCCCGCCAACCGCCGCGTCCACCTCGTCGAACTCACCCCCGAAGGCGAACAGCTCTTCCTACGGCTCGCCTCCGCCGCCATCGCCCACGACGAACGCATGCGAAAGGGCCTCACCGACACCGAGATCGCCCAGCTCGCCGACCTGCTCACCCGACTCGCCCACAACGTCACCGACAGCTGAAAGCAGCTGCGACAACCGGGGCTCCGCCCCGGGCCGGGGCTCCGCCACCCGGACCCCCGAAAGCGATCCTCACAACAGTGACTGGACGCACCCGACCGGCAACGCCCAGGAGGGATAGGCTCCACAGCACTAGCCAAAGTCGTCTCAAGCTGGAGAACCGCAATGACCCAAGCCCCAGTCAACGTGACCGTCACCGGCGCCGCCGGCCAGATCGGCTACGCGCTGCTCTTCCGCATCGCGTCCGGTCAGCTCCTCGGCCAGGACGTCCCGGTGAAGCTGCGGCTCCTCGAGATCCCGCAGGCGGTCAAGGCGGCCGAGGGCACCGCGATGGAACTCGAAGACGGCGCGTTCCCGCTGCTGGCCGGCACCGACATCTTCGACGACCCCAAGCAGGCCTTCGAAGGCACCAACATCGCCCTCCTCGTCGGCGCCCGCCCCCGCAGCAAGGGCATGGAGCGCGGCGACCTCCTCGAGGCCAACGGCGGCATCTTCAAGCCACAGGGCGAAGCCATCAACGCCGGCGCCGCCGACGACATCAAGGTCCTCGTCGTCGGCAACCCCGCCAACACCAACGCCCTCATCGCCCGCTCGCACGCCCCCGACGTGCCCGCCGAGCGCTTCACCGCGATGACCCGCCTCGACCACAACCGCGCCCTCGCCCAGCTCGCCAAGAAGCTCGGCGTCCCGGTGACCGAACTGCGCAAGGTCGCCATCTGGGGCAACCACTCCGCCACCCAGTACCCCTCGGTCCAGCATGCCGAATTCGGCGGCAAGAGCATCGCCGACGCCGTCGACCAGGCCTGGCTCGAGAACGACTTCATCCCCACCGTCGCCAAGCGCGGCGCGGCCATCATCGAAGCCCGCGGCCTCTCCTCCGCCGCCTCGGCCGCCTCCGCCGCCGTCGACCACGTCTACACCTGGGTCAACGGCACCCCCGCCGGCGACTGGACCTCCGCCGCCGTGGCCTCCGACGGCTCCTACGGCGTCCCCGAAGGCCTCATCTCGTCCTTCCCGGTCACCGCCGAGAACGGCCGGTACAAGATCGTCCAGGGCCTCGAGATCGACGACTTCTCGCGCGCCCGCATCGACGCCTCCGTCGCGGAGCTCGTCGAGGAACGCGACACCGTGCAGAAGCTCGGCCTCATCTGAGCCACCCGCACACGAGGGGCCGCCGTCACCACATGACGGCGGCCCCTCGTCACGCCCGCAGCGAACACCGCACGCTCACAGCGAAACACCCGCCCCGCCGACGATCTTCACCCCTACCGTCGCCTCCATGACCCTTCTCGCCGTACCCGACCTGCAGGCACCCGGCCAGACCCTCAACGACTCGGTCTACGAACAGCTCCTGCGCGACCGCATCGTCTTCCTCGGCTCCGAAGTCAACGACGACATCGCCAACCGGATCATCGCCCAGCTGCTCCTGCTCGCCGCCGACGACCCGGCCAAGGACATCACCTTCTACATCAACTCACCCGGTGGCTCCGTCACCGCCGGCATGGCCATCTACGACACCATGCAGCTCGTCAAACCCGACGTCTCCACCTGGGGCCTCGGCTTCGTCGCCTCCATGGGCCAGTTCCTGCTCTCCTCCGGCACCCCGGGCAAGCGCTACCTGCTGCCCAACACCCGCATCGTCATGCACCAGCCCTCGGCCGGCATCAGCGGCGCCGCCGCCGACATCGCCATCCAGGCCGAGGTCTTCGGCAAGATGAAGCGCCGCATCGCCGAGATCACCGCCCGCCAAACCGGCCAGACCGTCGAACGCATCACCGCCGACGCCGACCGCGACCGCTGGTTCGACGCCGACGAAGCCCTCACGTATGGCTTCGTCGATCACATCGTGACCGGCGGTTGACCTCGGATTCCCTTGTCTGTGCTTCTTTTTGGTGCATGAAACGGCCCGGGCGATTTTCCTTGAAAATCGCCCGGGCGTATAGGTCGTTATACACTTGGTGAAGCCACCGGTCAGACTCCGTCGAGACCTCGGCGGGCCAGCAGCGGCTCGATCTCCGGGTCGCGGCCGCGGAAGGCGCGGAACGCGTCCATGGGGTCGATGCTGCCGCCCCGGCCGAGGAGGGTGCGGCGGAAGTGGTCGCCGTTCTCGCGGGTCAGTCCCCCGTTTTCGCGGAACCACTGGACGGTGTCGGCGTCGAGGACTTCGCTCCAGATGTAGGAGTAGTACCCGGCGCTGTAGCCGCCGCTGAAGATGTGGGCGAAGTAGGTGGTGCGGTAGCGCGGCGGGATCGCGTCGACGGCCACGCCGGCTTTCACGAGTGCCGCGGCCTCGAACGGCTGGACCTCCTCCACGCGGTCGTCGACGCCGAGTCCGTGCCAGGCCTGGTCGAGCAGGGACGCCGCGAGGTACTCGGTGGTGGAGAACCCTTCGCCGTACTGCTGGGCGGCGAGGAGCTTCTCGACCTGTTCCTGCGGCAGCGCCTCGCCCGTTTCGTGGTGCTTGGCGTAGTGGGCCAGGACTTCCGGCCACAGCATCCACATCTCGTTGACCTGGGAGGGGTATTCGACGAAGTCGCGGGGCACGTTGGTGCCGGAGAACGTGGGGTAGCGGACCGCGGAGACCAGCGCGTGGAGGGCGTGCCCGAACTCGTGGAAGGCGGTGACGACCTCGTCGAAGGTCAGCAGGGTCGGTTCCCCCGCCGGCGGCTTGTTCACGTTGAGGACGTTGACCACGACCGTCTTGCGGCCGAGCAGCTCGGACTGGTCGACGAAGGTGTTCATCCAGGCGCCGCCGCGCTTGGCGTCGCGGGTGTAGAGGTCGAGCAGGTACAGGCCGAGCGGGGTGCCGTCGGCGTCGAAGACCTCGAAGGTCCGGACCTCCGGGTGGTACTTGGGCAGGTCGTCCCGCTCGGTGAAGGTCAGGCCGTACAGCTTGGTCGCGGCGTGGAAGACGCCGTCGAGGTACACGCGGTCGGCCTCGAAGTACGGGCGCAGGGCCTCGGTGTCGACCTCGAAGCGCTCGCGGCGGACCTGGGCGGCGTAGAACGGCCAGTCCGACGGCCGCAGCTTCGCGCCGGGCACGTCGGCTTCCAGCAGCTGCTGCAGCTCGGCGGCTTCGGCGCGGGCGTTGGCGACCGCCGCGGGGGCCAGCCGCTCCAGCAGCCCGGCGGCGGCTTCGGCGGTCTTCGCCGTCTCGTCCGCGATGACGTACGCGGCGTGGTTCGGGTAGCCGAGCAACACGGCCCGTTCTGCGCGGAGGCGGACGATTTCGGCGACGACGGCGTTGTTGTCGCAGGAGTTGCCGCGGTTGCCCCGGGCCATCGACGCGGTGTGGATGCGCTCGCGGACGTCGCGGTTGCGCAGGGTCTCCAGCGGTGACGCCTGGCTGGTCGGCAGGCTCAGCGTGAGCACGTACTTGCCGTCCTCGCCGCGCGCGGCGGCCGCTTCGGCCGCCGTGGCGATCGCGCCTTCGCCGAAGCCGTCGAGCTCGGCGCGGTCGGTGATGACGACGGCCAGCTCGTTGGTGTCCTTCAGCAGGTTCTGCTGGAACTTCGTCTGCAGGGTGGAGAGCTGCTCGTTGAGCTCGCGCAGCCGGGCCTGCTCACTCTCGCCGAGCCCGGCGCCGGCCCGGCTGAAGTCCGTGTGCCGCCGCTCCAGCAGCCGCAGCGACTCTTCGTCGAGGCCGAGCTCGTCGCGGCGGGTGTGGAGCGCGTCGATCCGGGCGAACAGCTGCGGGTTCAGGTGGATCGCGTCGTGGTGGGCGGCCAGCTTCGGCGCGAACTCCGCCTGGATGGCCTGGATCTCGTCGGTGCTGTTGGAGCCGGACAGGTTGTAGAACACGCTCGCCACGCGGCCCAGCAGTTCACCGGCGTGCTCGAGGGCCACGATGGTGTTCTCGAACGTCGGCTCGGCGTCCTGCACCGCGATCTGCTCGATCTCCGCCGCGTGCTCGGCCAGCCCGGCTTCGAACGCGGGCCGGTAGTGCTCGTCGGAGATCCGGTCGAAGGGCGGCAGGGCGTAGGGCAGCTCGCTGGGTGCGGCGAACGGATTGTCCGGCGAAATCATCGGGCAGGCTCCTGGTCGGGGACGAACACTCGGTCCCGCCACCCTACGGGGTCGGCCTGTGTGGATGTCAGCGCTTTCCGGAGGTGGCCGGGGTCACCGGCCCGTGGTACCGCCCACCACGGCATCGCCGCTCGCCGCGGCTTTCTTGCCCCGCTTCGGCTTCGGTTCCGGCGGCACGATGCCGCGCAGGTCGCCGCCGTGGTCGTTGACCCGCATCACGAACGGCCGCGTCTCGGTGTAGCGCACGACCGAGATGGACGCGGGGTCGACGACGATCCGCTGGAAGGCGTCGAGGTGCTGGCCGAGCGCGTCGGCCAGGATGGCCTTGATCACGTCACCGTGGCTGCACAGCAGCCAGACCGCGTGGTCACCGTGCTCGGCGGCGATCCGCCGGTCGTGGGCGCGCACGGCGGCCACCGACCGGGCCTGCATCGCCGCGAGCCCTTCGCCCCCGGGGAACACCGCGGCCGAGGCGTGCGCCTGCACGACCCGCCACAACGGCTCCTTCGCGAGGTGCCTGAGCTCCTTGCCGGTCCAGTCGCCGTAGTCCACTTCGGACAGCCCGGGCTCGACGGTCTTCCCGAGGTCCCGGGCGGCCGCGAGCGGGCCGACCGTCTGCTTGCACCGCAGCAGGGGCGAAACGACGAGCCCGGCCAGCGGCACCCCGTCGAGGCGTTCGACGAGCTTTTCCGCTTGGGCGCGGCCGGTGTCGTCGAGGTTGACCTTCGGAGACCGCCCGGCCAGGATGCCGGCGCCGTTGGCCGTCGACTTGCCGTGCCGCAGCAGAATGACCGTACTCACGAGGCCCACCCTACGTGGGGACCGATCATGCGGTCCCCACGCGGGGAGCTCAGTGCCCGACCGGGCCCGCGTTCGGGTCCAGGACACCGCTGAAGATCAGCACGTACAGCAGCACGCCGAGCACCAGCCGGTAGACCACGAACGGCACGAAGCTGCGCTTCTTGATGTAGGCCATCAGCCAGGCGATCACGAGGTACCCGACGCCGAAGGCGACCAGCGTGGCCAGGATCGTCGGGCCCCACTGGGCCGGCACGCCGCCCGAGCCGATGTCCTTGAGCTTGTACACTCCCGAGCCGAACACCGCCGGCAGCGCCAGCAGGAACGAGTACTCCGCCGCCTCCGCCCGGGTGTAGCCGAGCAGCAGGCCGGCGCTGGTGGTGCCGCCCGAGCGGGACACGCCGGGGATCAGGGCCAGCGCCTGCGCGAAGCCGAAGCCCAGGCCGTGCGGCACGGTCAGGTCGTCCAGCGTGCGGTTCTGCTTCCCGATCCGGTCGGCGATCAGCAGGATCACGCCGAACACGATGAGCACGGTCGCGGTGATCCGCAGGTCGCGGAAGGCGCTGTCGATCTGGTCCTGCAGCAGCAGCCCGAGCACCACGATCGGCAGCGAGCCGACGATGATCAACCAGCCCAGCCGCGCGTCCGGGTCACGGCGCCACTCCGCCTTGTACAGCGAAAAGAACCAGGCCCGCAGGATCTTCCCGATCTTCGGCCCGAAGTAGATGATCACCGCCAGCTCGGTGCCGATCTGGGTGACCGCGGTGAACGCCGCGCCCGGGTCGTCCCAGCCCGCCAGCGCCGCGACGATCCGCAGGTGCGCGCTCGAGGAGATCGGGAGGAACTCCGTCAGGCCCTGGACCAGGCCCAGGACGAGTGCTTCGAACCAGCCCACGTCAGGCCACCCCCGCCAGCTCGAGCGCCTCGACGGCGGTGCGCAGGGCAGCAGCCGGCTCCGGCGTGTAGGGCGACACCGACAGGGTCGTCACGCCGGCTTCGGCGTATTCCGTCATCTTCTCCGCGATCCGTTCCTTCGGACCCAGCAGCGACGTCGCGTCGAGGAACTCCGGCGGCACCGCCGCCATCGCCCCGGCCCGGTCGCCGGCCAGGTACTTCTCCTGCACTTCGGCGGCCTCGGCCGCGAATCCCATCCGGCACGCCAGCCGGTTGTAGAAGTTCTTCTCCTTGCTCCCCATCCCGCCGAGGTAAAGCGCCGCGTAGCCGCGCACGGCGTCCGCGCAGGTCCGCCAGTCGTCGCCGGGCACCAGCGGCACCGACGGGACGACGTCGAAGCCGTCCAGGGTGCGCCCGGCCCGCCCGGCACCGGCGCGGACGTGCGCCAGCTGCTCCCCCGCGTGGGCCGGCGAGAAGAACACCGGCAGCCAGCCGTCGGCGATCTCCCCGGCCAGCTCCAGGTTCTTCGGGCCGATCGCGGCCAGGTAGAGCGGGATGTGCTTGCGGGCCGGGCGGACGGTCAGCCGCAGCGCCTTCCCCGGACCGTCCGGCAGCGGCAGCGTGAAGTGCTCACCTTCGAACTTCAGGCGTTCACGGCGCAGCGCCGTCCGCACGACCGCGGCGTACTCGCGGGTGCGGCCCACCGGCGAGGTGAACCGGACGCCGTGCCAGCCCTCGGACACCTGCGGTCCGGACACGCCGAGGCCGAGCCGGAACCGGCCGCCCGAGAGCGTGTCGAGGGTCGCGGCGGTCATCGCCGTCATCGCCGGCGTCCGCGCCGGGATCTGCAGCACAGCGGCCCCGACGTCGATCCGGGAAGTCCGCGCCGCGATCCACGAGAGCACGGTCACCGCGTCCGAGCCGTAGGCCTCGGCGGCCCACACGACCGCGTACCCGAGGTCCTCCGCTTGCTTCGCCAGGGCCAGGTTCGCGGGGTCGTTCCCCGATCCCCAGTAGCCGAGATTCAGTCCGAGTCGCACGGGGCCAGACCCTAACGGGGGGCCATGATCGCGACACGACTCACCTTGGTCTCCTCCGGACGGGGCAGCCCACTAGGCTCGGCGGTCGTGGAAAAGCGACTGCTCGGCCGCTCGGGACTGCGCGTCTCCCGTATGGCGCTCGGCACCATGACCTGGGGTGGCGACACGGACGCGGAGGAGGCCGCCAGCCAGCTGGTCGCCTTCGTCGACGCCGGCGGCACCCTGGTGGACACGGCCGACATCTACGGCGAGGGCGAGAGCGAGCGGGTGCTCGGCTCGCTGCTCGGCGACCTCGTGCCTCGCGACGACGTCGTCCTGGCCACGAAGGCGGTCGCCAAGCGCACCGACGGCCCGTTCGGCGGCGGCGCCTCGCGCGGTGCGCTGCTCACCGCGCTCGACGGCTCGCTCAAGCGGCTCGGCACCGACCACATCGACCTCTGGCAGCTGCACGCCTGGGACGACTGCGTCCCGCTCGCCGAGACGCTGTCGGCCCTCGAGTACGCCGTGACCAGCGGGAAGGTCCGCTACGTCGGCGTCTCCAACTACGCGGGCTGGCAGCTGGCCACCGCCGCCACGGGCACCTCGGCGCTCGCGCCGATCGTCTCCACCCAGGTCGAGTACTCGCTGCTGGAACGCGGCGTGGACCGCGAGGTTGTGCCCGCAGCCGCGCACCACGGCATCGGGCTGCTGCCCTGGGCCCCCCTCGGCCGCGGCGTGCTGACCGGCAAGTACCGCACCGGCACGCCCGCCGACTCCCGCGGCGCGAACAGCGCCTACGCCGGCTACGTCGAGCACCACCGCACCGACCGCGCCGCCCGGATCGTGCAGGCCGTCGCGACCGCCGCCGACGGGCTCGGCACGTCCCCGCTGGCCGTCGCGCTGGCCTGGGTCCGGGACCGGCCGGGCGTCGTCGCCCCGGTCGTCGGCGCGCGCGACACCGGCCAGCTCACCGGCTCGCTGACGGCGGAGGGCATCACCCTCCCGCCCGCCATCCGGTCCGCGCTCGACGACGTCAGCGCGATCGAGGTCGGCTACCCCGAACGCTGGCCGCGATGAGCGCCAGGTGTCTGTTCGGTGACACGCACGTGACGGCACGGGGATCAAGGAGCATGCTGGTGAAGACCGCCCGCCGAGGGACCCCTGGAGGCAGCAACGTGCGTCGGTTCGCCGCCGTGTCGTGGATCGTGCTCCCGCTCGCCGGTGCCCTCGTGCTCTCGGGCTGTTCGTCCGCCAAGTCGACCACCGACGACCTGCAGATCGTGGCGAACCCGACCGCCGCGCGCCCGGCCGTCTCCCCCGTCGTGACCGTGAAGCCCGCCGGTCAGGTGCTCGGCGAAGGCTCGGTCTCGGCCGTCGCCGTGGACGCGAAGACGTCGACCCTCGTCGTTGCGGTTTCTTCGCCACCGGCTTTGCAGCTGTACGACCTGAACGTGCTCGTGTCAGCCCCGGTGAATATGCCGTTATACGGCAAGGTCTCGCGGCTGACGGTGACGCCGGGGCGGGTCGAGATCGCCGAACCCGAGCAGGGTGTGGTGCAGCAGCTGACGTTGCCGGACCGGAAGCTGACCGAGACGAAGACGGGCGGGCAGCCGGCGTCGAGCATCGCGTTCGGGACGGATCGGCTGGTCGCGATGGGGGCGGCCAAGGACATCCGGGTGCTGCCGGCGGCGGGTCCGGCGCGGACGATCGGCGGGCAGCTCTACAGCGCCGACGACGTGGTCGACACCGGGTCCGGCGTGGTGGTGCTGGACCGGCTGCGGACGGCGGTGTTCTCGGTCGACGTCGCGGCCGGGAAGGTCGACGAGGGCCTGCGGGCGGGCGACGGCGCCGCGAACGCCGTGGCGGACTCCTACGGGCGGGTGCTCGTGACCGACGCGCGGGCGGGCGCACTGCTGGCGTTCTCGGCGGCCCCGCTGATCCTGAAGCAGCGGTACCCGGTGCCCGGCGGAGCGTACGGGATCGCTTACGACGCGACGCGCAGCCTGGCGTGGGTGACGCTGACCGAGCGGAACGAAGTGGCCGGGTTCGACGTCCGCGGCGGCGAGCCCGTGGAGAAGTACCGGTTCCCCACCGTGCGCCAGCCGGACTCGGTCGGGGTGGACGAAAAGAGCGGCCGGGTGATCGTCGGCTCGGCCGCCGGAGAAGGGACCCAGGTGATCCAGCCATGACAGCGGTCAGCGAGGCGGTGGTCGAAGGGGATTGGGAGTATCGCCGTCTGCACCTCCCCCCGGGCGTGTCCCGGCGTGCGGCGGCGATCCAGCTCTCCATCCACGCGGAGTTCGCGGGCTGGGAACTGCGCACCGTGCGGCTCTACGCCGACGGGACGCGCCGGGTCTGGCTGCGCCGCAAGAAGACGGCCCAGAGCCTGCCCGGCGCCCTGCCGACCTAGCCGAACACCCGGTTCAGCCACTCGCCCCAGGCCTTCTCCTCGGTCCCGGGGTCGGTTCCCGGCGTGAAGACGTGGTGGGAGGCGACCATCGGCCCGTGGAAGCCGCGCAGGAACCGGTACATCGCTTCCCCGGTGCGCACGCCCACGGCCTGGTCGTTGACGAGGTAGACCACACCCTCCCGGCCGCCCGGCTCGATCCGCACGCGGTCGCCTTCGGCGGGCCGCGCCGGCAGGCCGAGGGCCGTGCCCAGCCGCGTCCACACCTGCTCCCAGTCCCCCACCGGCGGCCCGAACGCGGTCACCGGCACCGCCGTGCGGCCCGCGAAGTACGTGACGTATTCGACCAGGGTGCGGAAGAACAGCGCGCCGCCCGCGGTCATCGCCTCGAACTCGTCCTCCCAGTCGTCGCCGGGCAGGAAACCGCTGGTGACGCAGCGGATCACCGAGCTGCCGCCCGCGCGGCCCTCGACGAGGAACTCGTAGGCGATCCGCCGTCCGTCCGGCGCGGTCTCGCTGCCGTAGGCCAGTTTTCCGGGTGGTTCCCACTCGCGGATCCGGTACTCCGGCTCGTAGCCGCCGAAGGCGCCGCGGACCGTGCCGCCGGTGCCGCCCTCGACCTCGTTGCGGCCCATGAACCACGAGTCGATGCCGGGGCCGGTCGCGATGGCGGCCCACACCTGCTCGGGCGTGGCGCCGACCTCGGCGGTGTCGACGAGTTCGAATTCGGGCCCCATCTCAGGACTCCTCCGGGACGCTCGGGTGCACGGCGACGACCACCCGGTGGCGGCGGCCCTTCCCGGCCGTCTCGTCGTGGTACTTGGCCACCAGCGTCGTGACGGCGGTGGTGAGCTCCTCGGCGAACGCGGCCCGGTCGGCGGCGGAGGCGAACCGCACCTCGCCGTCGAGCGCGAAGGTCGCGACGCGCTGCTGGGCCTTCGCCGCGCCGGTGATCAGCAGGCCGACGTCGCGCACCAGCCGGCCGGCGACCGCGAGCAGCCACCGCGCCGAGAGCCGGTCGGGCGAGCGGGCCGGGTCCGGCTGGACCGCGGCCAGCGCCGTCGGCGAGATGACGTACGAGGCCGCCGTCGCCCGCATCATCCGCTCGGTCACGTTGCCCTTGCGGCGTTCCTCGACCAGCTCCACCAGGCCGTGCTTCTCCAGCGCCCGCAGGTGGTAGTTGACCTTCTGGCGCGGCAGGCCGACGCGGGTGGAGAGCATCGTCGCCGACGCCGGCTCGGCCAGTTCGGCCAGCAGCCGGGCCCGGACCGGGTCCAGCGACACCTCGGCCGCCGCCGCGTCTTCGATCACCGCCACGGGAAACATCCGCCCAGCATCCAGCCGAACAGAGAAGTTGTCAAGAACGCTCGAGCTGTCGGCCGAGCAGGTCCTGGAAGTGCGGGCACGCCATGAGGTCGTCGTGCCGGCAGTCGCCCTCCAGGAGCTCGAGTGCGGCCTGTGCCCGGGCGATCCGGGCCCGCAGCCGCTCGCGCTGCCGGGCCGCCATCGCCGCGCGGTCCGCCGCGGACCGGGCGGTCAGCATCGTCCGGATGTCCGCGAGCTCGAAGCCGGCTTCCTTCGCGACCAGGATGGCGGCCACCCGGTGCACGTCCGCATCGGTGTAGCGGCGCCGCGGACCCACGCGGGCCGGGCTCAGCAGCCCTTCCGCCTCCCAGTAGCGCAACACGTGGGCGGGCAGCCCGAACCGGGCCGCCACTTCGCCGATTGACTTCATCCCGGCATTAAGTCGCAGGATGGGCGCCATGTCCACGTTGCTCACGCTCCTCGACGCCCTCGACGACCGCCCGCAAGCCGTCGACCTGCGGGAACGCACCTACTCGGCCCTCGGTGACGTCGTGGTCGACGTCGGCTGCGGCAGCGGCCGGGCCGTCGGCGAACTGGCCGCCCGCGGGGTGCGGGCCATCGGCGTCGACGCCGACCCGGCCATGATCGAGACGGCCGCCGCCCGCTGGCCCGCCGGCGAGTTCCACGTCGCCGACGCCACCGCCCTGCCCCTCCACGACGGCTCGGTCACCGGCTACCGCGCCGACAAGGTCCTGCACGTCCTGCCCGAACCCGCGCGCGCCGTCGGCGAGGCCCGTCGCGTCCTGGCCCCGGGCGGCCGCGCGGTGCTCACCGGCCAGGACTGGGACACCATCGTGATCGACTCCGACGATCCCGCCCGCACCCGGTCGATCGTCCACGCCCGCGCGGACGGCATGCCCCACCCCCGGATCGCGCGGCGGTACCGGAACCTCTTGCTGGACAACGGGTTCACCGACGTCACCGTCGACGTCCACACGCTCGTGTGGACCGACTCCGCGGCCCTGCCGGTGCTCGCCAACCTCGGTGGCGAAGGGGCCTGGCTGGCCGAGCAGGCCGCCCGGGCCCGCGACGACCGGCTGTTCGTCGCCGTGCCGATCTTCCTCACCGCGGGGACCCGCGCCGGGTGAGCTCAGCTCCGCCGGCTGGCGTTGACCAGCGCCACGATCCGCGGCAGCACCTGGGCCGCGGCCTCCAGCGGCACGACGTGCCCGACGCCGGGCAGCACCACGGCCGTCCCGTTGCCGAGGCCGCGGACCCACTGCTCCACATCGGACGCACGGACGATCCGGTCCCGCTCCCCCACGATCGCCGTCACCGGCAGGTCGGCGACCTGTGCCAACGCCGCTTCGCGGGCATAGGCGTCCATGGCCGGGCGGAACAGCGACACGGTGTGCGGCCAGTTGCCGCGGATCATCTTCACGGTCAGTTCGACGAGGTCCGGGTCCGGGTCGTCGCCGAAGAGCCACCAGCGCAGCCCCGCGTTGACCGCCCGGCTGGTGCGCTCCCGCACGACGCCGAACAGCTTGGAGCCGAGCACCGCCTCGAGGTCACGGGCCAGCTTCCCCAGCGCGTTCGGCCAGGCCGCCGAGACCTCCGCGGCGAGCGTGCCCGACGACGTCGCCAGCAGCACCAGCCCCGCCACCCGCGCGGCGAACAGCTCGGGGTGCCGCTGCGAAAGCGACATGATGGCCAGGCCGCCCATGTCGTGGCCGACCAGCACCACCTGGCCCGCCGGCACCTCGCGCGCCAGCAGCTCGGCGAGGTCGTCGCCGAGCTGGGCCATGGTCGCCGTCCCGCGCCGCGCCCGCTCCGAGCCGCCGTGTCCGCGCTGGTCGTAGGTCAGCACGGCCACCGGCCCGCCGGCGGCGTCCGGCACCAGCGGCGCGATCCGGCCCCAGCTGCGCTGGTCGAGCGCGTAGCCGTGGACGAACACCACGGTCACCGGCGCGCCCGGGTCGCCCCTGCGGATCACCTGCAGGAGCGTGCCGTCGGCGAGCGCGAACCCGGTCATCAACTGGTGCGCAGGAACCGGTCCAGCACGCGGGTGCCGAACTTCAGCGCCTCGACCGGAACCCGCTCGTCGACGCCGTGGAAGAGCGCCGAGAAGTCGAGGTCCGCGGGCAGCTTGAGCGGCGCGAAGCCGAAGTTGCGGATCCCCAGCTCCTGGAACGACTTCGCGTCAGTGCCGCCGGAAAGCATGTACGGCAGCGTCTTCGCGCCCGGGTCTTCGGCCAGGACCGCCGCGCTCATGGCGTCCACGAGCGCGCCGTCGAAGGTCGTCTCGACCGGCGGGAGCTCCATCCACTCCTTCTCGATGTCCGGGCCCAGCAGCTCGTCGAGCTCGCGGTCGAAGGCCTCCAGGCGCCCCGGCAGGATCCGGCAGTCGACGGCCGCCTCGGCGACCGACGGGATGACGTTCGACTTGTACCCGGCGGTGAGCATGGTCGGGTTGGCCGTGTCGCGCAGGGTCGCGCCGATCATCCGGGAGATGTTGCCCAGCTTGGCGACCGAGCCCTCCAGGTCGTCCTCGGGGAAGTCCCAGCCGGTGATCTCGGTGACCCCGGCGAGGAATTCCTTCACCGAGTCGGTGAGCACGAGCGGGAACCGGTGGTTGCCGAGCTTCGCCACGGCCTCCGCCAGCTTCGTGACCGCGTTGTCGCGGTGGATCATCGAACCGTGCCCGGCGGTGCCGCGCACGCGCAGCTTCATCCAGCGGATGCCCTTTTCCGCGGTCTCGATGAGGTAGGCGCGGACGTCGTCCTTGAGCGTGATCGAGAAGCCGCCGACCTCGCTGATCGCCTCGGTGACGCCCTCGAACAGCTCCGGCCGGTTCTCGACCAGCCACTGGGCGCCGTACTTGCCGCCGGCCTCCTCGTCGGCCAGGAAGGCGAAGACGAGGTCGCGCGGCGGCACGACGTTGTGCAGCTTGTAGTGCCGGGCCAGCGCGAGCGCCATCCCGCACATGTCCTTCATGTCGACCGCGCCGCGGCCCCAGACGTAGTCGTCCTGGATCGCGCCGGAGAAGGGGTGGACCGACCACTCCGACGGATCGGCGGGCACGGCGTCGAGGTGACCGTGGATGAGCAGCCCGCCCCGCTCGCGATCCGCGCCTTCCAGCCGGACGATCACGTTGTGCCGGTTCTTCCCACCCGACTCGACGTAGGTGATCTCGTAGCCGGCGTCGGTCAGCTTCTCCGCGACGAACTCGGCCGCCGCCCGCTCGCCGACCAGCGTGTCGGGATCGCCGGTGTTGGTCGTGTCGATGCGGATGAGCTCGCTGGTCAGCGTGACGGCCTCGGCCGCGGCGGCTTCGATCAGGTTCGGTTCGGTCACCGGCCATTCCTATCACCCGGATGGCCGGGTGCGCTGGCCGTGGGAACACCGGGTGCCGTCCACAGTGCACCCCGGCAGAACATGAAACAAATTCGGCTACTTGCCGGTACGCTCCGCCGCGGCGGGCTGGTGGACTGTCAGCCATGTCGTCCACTTCGAAGGCGCGGCTCGCCGTCGCCGGCGTCGCCTCCTCCGTCCTGCTGCTGCTCGGCAGCGCCGGCACCGCCGATGCCCGTTCCGCGGCCGCGCCGGCCGCCGTCTCGGCCGCCGCTCCCGCCTACGCCACCTGGATCGCGGATGTCACCGCGGTCACCACGCCCGCCGCCGACTACCTCGCCGGGCGGCTCGACGTGCCGGGCGGCCGGACCGCGATCGTGCTCGACATCGACAACACCAGCCTGGAGACCTACTACTCCGGCGGGATCACCACCCCCGCGGTGAAGCCGGTCCTGGCGCTCGCCGAGCTCGCCAAGTCCAAGGGGGCCGCGGTCTTCTTCGTCAGCGACCGCACCGAACTCCTCCGGTGGCCCACGGAAGGCAACCTGAAGGCCGTCGGCTACCCGGTCGACGGGCTCTACCTGCGTCCCCTGTTCAACTTCGATCCGGTCCAGGCCAACAAGACCAAGGCCCGGGCCGCCATCGAACAGGCCGGGTACACCATCGTCGCGAACGTCGGCAACAACCGGACCGACCTCGATGGCGGGCACGCCGAGCGGACCTTCAAACTGCCCGACTACGACGGCGTCCTGTCCTGACCCCGGTTCAGGCGACGGGAGCGATCGTCTCCCCGGCCACCGGCGGGCAGGTGAGCAGCCGATGCTCCCCTGCCCCCGTGCCCACCACCACCGACGCCAGCAGCCGCACCGCCTCGCGCCCGAGCGCGCGCCGCGGCAGTTCGAAGCCGCTGATCTCCGGGCCCGCCGTCCCGGACGGCGGGCGGCCCAGGACCGCCAGGGAGACTTCGCCGGGCACCGTCGCCCCGGCCGCCCGCAAGGCCCGCTGCGCCGGGGCGACCACGGCCTCGTCGACCACCAGCGCGGTCACGCCGTCGTCGAGCCAGCCGCGGACCGCCGCCGCGTCGAGGGCGGTGGCGTCGGTGCCGAGCACCAGGCCGGCCGTGCCGGCCGTGGTGCGGATTCCGCGTTCGCGTTCGCGCGCGGCCGGGGTGTCGGCCGGCTCGCGCAGGTAGCGGATCCGCCGGTGGCCCGCCCGCACCAGCCGGGTGATCACCTCGGCCGAGGCCGACGCGTAATCGGCGTCGACGCACGGAACGCGGCCGCCGAGCTCCGCCCGGCGGCCGATGTGGACGATCGGAAAGCCGCCGGTGAGCAGCTCCACGGGAACGGAACCGCCGACGAACAGGCAGCCGTCGGCGAGCCGGGTGCGGCGGACGAGCGCGGGACCCGAGGCGGCGAACATGATCAGGTCCTTGCCGAGCGCGGCCGCCTCCGCCGCGATACCGGCCAGTACCGCCTGGTGCGCCTCGAACACCGGGCCGGCGGCGCAGATCCCGAAGAGGTCGTGGCCCGCCTGCCGCTTCGCGAGTGGATCGGCGTAGCCCAGCCGCTGGGCGGCCTCCAGCACGCGCAACCGCGTCGACTCGGCGAGCCGGACTCCGGTGCGGTTGCCGCCGAGCACCACCGACACGGTCGCCTGGGAAACCCCGGCCACGCGCGCGATGTCGGCCTGCCGCACCCTGCCCATCGGGCACCTCGCTCGCCGCTCGCCGGAGTCAGCTGATCGATTCAGATTGCAAGCCGGGTCGGGGGCCGTCAACGGTTTTGCCCGAAACTCCAGCGGATCCGGCCCGCTCGTCCGCGCACGATCACGCCGGGGTCCGGGTGGCAGGATGCGGCCATGCGCTCCTTGCCCCTCGACGGCGTCACCGTCGTGTCGTGCGAACAGGCCGTCGCCGCGCCGCTGGCCACCCGGCACCTGGCCGACCTCGGGGCCCGCGTGCTCAAGATCGAGCGGCCGGGCACCGGCGACTTCGCCCGCACCTACGACGAAACCGTGCACGGCCTCTCCAGCCACTTCGTCTGGCTGAACCGGTCGAAGGAGAGCGTCACGCTGGACCTCAAGAGCGACGCGGCGGCCGGCGTGATGGCCGCGCTGCTGGACCGCGCCGACGTGTTCGTGCAGAACTTCGCACCCGGCGTCGCGGAGCGGCTCGGGTTGGGCGCGGCCGCCCTGCGCGCGACCCGGCCCCGGCTGATCACCTGCTCGGTGTCGGGCTACGGTTCGACCGGGCCGTACCGCGACGCGAAGGCGTAAGACCTGCTCATCCAGTCCGAAGCCGGGCTGGTGTCGGTCACCGGGTCCGCCGAAGAGCCGGCCAAGAGCGGCATCCCGGCCGCGGACATCGGCGCCGGCATGTACGCCTTTTCCGGCATCCTGTCCGCGCTGTACGACCGTGAGCGGACCGGGCGGGGCACCGAGCTCGAAGTCAGCCTGTTCGACTCGCTCGTCGAATGGATGGGCTTCCCGCTGTACTACGCCGGGTACGGCGGGACACCGCCACCGCGGACGGGCACCAGCCACGCCGCGATCGCCCCCTACGGCACCTTCTCCGCGGGCGACGGGACCGAGCTGGTGCTGGCGGTCCAGAACGACCGCGAGTGGGCGGCGTTCTGCGAGCACGCGGTCGGCCGCCCGGACTGGGTCACCGACGCCCGGTTCGCCACGGGCAGCGCGCGGGTGACGAACCGGGCCGCGCTGGAAGCCGGGATCGACGCGATCTTCGCCGAGCTCACCGGCACCGAGCTGGAGACGCGGCTGGAGGAGGGCCGCATCGCGCACGCCCGCCGCCGCGACCTGCCGGACGTCCTGGCCCACCCCCAGCTCACCGCGCGCGACCGGTTCGCCGAGGTCGCGACGCCGGCCGGGTCGATCCGGGCGACGCTGCCGCCGATCACGGTCCCGGGCCGGGCGCCGCGGATGGACCCGGTGCCGGCACTGGGCGAGCACACGGACGCGGTCCTGAGGGAGTTCGGCTTCGACGCCGAAGTGCTGCGACGCCAGGGCGCGGTGTAGCGCGGCCGGCGTTCGGCAGCGTCGACCCGGCGGCCCAGCTCGCCGGGCACGAAGGGGAACGGCGTCGCGGCCACGAGTGCGGGTAAGGGGTCGGCCGGCGCCGGACTGCGCGTTCACCCGATGCCGGCGCCGGCCCCTCAGGACGATCGTGGGCTCCACGACGAAAGGAGCCGCCGTGCGAGGCGACTGGATCCACGACTGGGTGCAGGTGGAGATGGACTACCGGGCCGGGACGCGCCCGGCACCGGTGCCGAGGGAGCGGCACCCGGCGAAGCCGTGGAAGAACCTGTGGGCCGCGGTGTTCCCGCCCCGCCGGGCCGGGGTGCGCCACCCGTGACGGCGGTCAGCGGGCTCCGGCGTGCACCCGCTCGACCGTCTCGGCCAGGCCGCCGAGATCGGGCAGGACCGCGTCCGCCACCGCCGGGTCCTGCGGACCGGCGTGCCGGTTGACCCACACGCGCGGGATGCCCAGCGCCTGGGCCGGCACCATGTCGTGGAAGTGGCTCTGCGCCACGTGCACCCAGTTCGCGGCCGTGGCGTCGAAGGACGCGGCGAACCGCCGGAAGTGACCGTGCCCCGGCTTGTACTCGCCGACGTCCTCCGCGGTCACGATCGCGTCGATCGGCACCGCGAGCCGCCGCTGGGTCTCGCCGATGAGGTCGCGGTCGCAGTTGGTCAGCAACGCGAGGCGCCAGCCCGCTTCCCGCAACGCGGCCAGCGCCGGCCGGGTGTCCGGGAAGACCGGCCAGTACGGCAGCCCGGTCCCGAGCACCGAAGCGTCGTCCGCCACCAGCTCCAGCCCGGCTTCGGCCGCGGTCCGGCGCACGGACTCGGCGAGCACCTCCCGGTACCGCCGCACCGGCACCTCGGCCTGCACCTGCGGCTCGAACCGGTTGTAGACCTCCAGCAGCTCCGCGCCGCGGCCGGGGTACAGCAGCTCGAGCCCGGTGGCGATGCCGTGGCGCCAGTCCACCAGCGTGCCGAAGCAGTCGAACGTCGCCCAGCGGATCATCGTGTCCTTTCCCCTGCGCCGGCCAGGTCCGCGAAGATCTCCGCGAACTCGAAGATCACCCGCGACCGACGGCCGGATACCCACGCCAGGCACACCTCGTTCGGCGGCAGGTCCTCGACCGGCACGCGCGCCACGTCGGACCGGGTGTAGTACTCCGACGTCGACCGCGGGACGACCGCGATTCCCCGCCCGGCGGCCACGTGCTCGAGCTTCTCCTCCACGCTCCGGAAGCCCCGCCGCGCCGGTGCGGTGCCTTCGCGCAGCTCGACCGCGACATCGCGCCACTCCGGCACCGCGTCCGGATCGTTGAGCAGGTGCTCGTCCGCGAGGTCGCCGACCCGCACCGATTCCTTGCCGGCCAGCCGGTGGCCGGCGGGCAGCACGGCCACGCGCGGCTCGCGGAACAGCGGCCGCACGCTGAGCCCGCGCCGGTCCACCGGCAGCCGGATCACGCTGACGTCGGCGCGGCCGTCGTGGAGGACTTCGGTCTGGTCGTCCCACGTCGTGCGCAGGAGCTCGACGGTGAGGCCGGGGTGCCGCGCCGAGAGCTCGCGGACCGCGCCGGTGACCGTGATGCCCGGCATGAACGCCACGGTGAACGCCGAGGTACCGCGCGCGGCCGTGCCGACCCGGCGGCGGAGGGCGTCGGCCGAGGCCAGCAGCGGCCGCGCGTCCTCCAGCAGCTGGAGCCCCGCCGCGGTGAGCTCGGTGGACCGCCTGTCGCGCCGGAACAGCTGCGCCCGCAGCTCGCCTTCCAGGGCCCGGATCTGCCGCGAAAGCACCGGCTGCGCGATGTGCAGCCGCACGGCGGCGCGCCCGAAGTGCAGTTCTTCGGCGACCGCCACGAAGTAGCGCAGCTTGCGCAGATCGACGTCCATCGGGTTCCAGGGTATTAGCCCGCGAACCGGCCCACCGCCACGAACGCCGCCAGCAGGAGCAGCACGACGTTCATCGGCAGGGCCTTCGTCTCCTTCCGGCGCGCGTGCACGACGATCGCCCCGGCCTGGACGAGCACCAGCCCGGTGGCCGCCAGCGGCGTCAGCACCGGGGCGATGTCCAGCGCCCGCGGCAGGATGAGCCCGAGCGCGCCGAGGACCTCCACCGCGCCGATGCCCTTCACCGCCGCCGCGGAAAAGTCCGCCGTCCAGCCCATGTTCGGGTTTTCCAGCAGCTTCTCGCGCGGGGTCGCGAGCTTCATGCCCCCGGCGAACAGGTACATCACGGCGAGCAGGCCCGCCGCGATCCACAGGACGACGTTCACGGTTACCTCCGGTCGGAAAAGTAGTTGAACCCTACACCGTTTTCCGGAGGACGTGTCTCAACTTGGCCGGACCGTGACCGACGCACCGGGCCGCAAGGTGATCGTTCGCCGCCAAGTCCCGGCCCGGACCTCGAGCCGGGTGCCGCCGACGCTGCGGATCATCGCCTGCGTGACCTTGCCGGCCCGCCATTCGAGGTCGACCTCGAACCCGCCCCGCGCGCCGATCCCGGTCACCCGGCCCGAAGCCGCCCACGCCGAAGGCAGCGCCGGGAGCAGCTCCAGCACCCCCGGCCGCGAGTGGACGAGCATTTCGAGCATCGCGGTGGGTGCGCCGAGGTTCGCGTCGATCTGGAAGATCGTGTAGCTGCCCTGGCTGTACATGTCGAAGAAGTTGGGCGCGGTGCCGTTGCCGTTCGCCACCGACGGCCGCAGCACGGTGAGCAGCAGCTGGTACGCGCGATCGGCGTCCTTGAGCCGCGCCCAGCACGCCGAGCGCCACGCGGTCGCCCAGCCGAAGCTGTCCATCCCGCGCGCGATCAGCAACGCCCGGACGCCGTCGAGCAGCTCGCGCGGGGCCGAGTCGGCCGCGATGCGGTCGCCCGGGAAGAAGCCGATCAGCGGGGACAGGTGCCGGTGCGTGGTCTCGCCGAGGTTGTCCGGCGACATCCACTCCTCGAGCCAGCCGGTCGACGGGCTCACCTTCGGCAGGTACAGCTTCTTCTGCAGCCCGGCGATCCGGTCGCCGTACGCGCGGTCGCGGCCCAGCACCGCGGTGGCCTCGCGGTAGTGCTCGAACAGGTCCCAGACGATCTCCTGCGCGTAGGTGATCCCGCGGGCGTCCTGCGGACCGTGTTCGGGCGACCAGTCGTGGTCGTCGACGAGCACCTCGCGGCCGTCGACGGTCATCGGGATCAGCCGCGCCTCCCAGAACTCGGCCGCCCCCTTGAGCAGCGGGTAGATCCGCGCGAGGTACGCCTTGTCCTGGGTGAAGGCGTAGTGGTCCCAGAGCGAGTTGCACAGCCACGCGTTGCCGCCGGGGTGCCACCACCAGCCGGAGCCGCCGTAGATGTTCGTGGAGAACGCGACCGCCCAGCCGGCCACCTTCCCGCTGGTGTTGCGGAACCGGTTGCGAGAGTCGTTGAACAGCCGGTTCGTGCTGTCCGCCCACACGGGAAGCTGCGCGAGGCAGTAATCGGCCAGGGCAGTGAAGCTCCCGGGCAGCGCCGCGCGGTCGGCCAGCCAGTAGTTCATCTGGAGGTTGATGTCGGTGTGGTAGTCGCTCATCCAGTCCGGCGTGTTGGTGTTCTGCCACAGGCCCTGCAGGCCCATCGGCAGGCCGTCGCGCGAGCCGGTGATCGTCAGGTAGCGCCCGAACTGCAGGTAGCTCGCCTCCAGCTCCGGGTCGGGCACGTCCGGCTGGTCGTGGCGGGCGACCAGCCGCGACCACGTGTCCAGTGCCCGCTTCGCCGACGGTGACTGCCCGAGGTCCACGCTCATCCGGTCGTAGAGACGCCGGTAGTCGGCGACGTGGGTGGCCCGCAGCGCGCGAGCGCCGGCGGCGAGGGCCCCGGCCGCCTTCCGCTTCGCCAAGGCCAGGGGGTCGAGGGATGCGTCGAGGAACTCCCGCGCCGCGTCGGGGACGTAGTTCGTGCCGCCGCTGAGCACGACGACGACCTCGCTGCTCCCGCTGAAGGCGAGACCGCCGGACGTCGTCACCGTGCAGGCGTACTTCAGGCCGTTGGCGAACGTGCCGGTGAACGCTCCGGCACCGGCCGCCGGTTCGCCGCGGGTGGGTTCCAGCGTCACCGAGCCGGTGACGGGTCCGCCGCTGAGCCGGACCACCACGACGTCGTCGGGGTGGCTCGCGAAGTACTCGCGGCGGTACTGCACGCCCCGGTACCGGTAGGTGATCACGACCAGGCCGTTGGCCAGATCGAGGGTGCGCCGGTAGTCCGTGACACCCGTGTGCGCCGGGACCGCGATCCGCAGCTTCGCGAGCAGGCCGAGCGTGCCGAACTTCTCGGTCTCGTACGGGAATTGGCCGTCGTCCTGGAGGACGTCGTTGGCGCCGCCGGTCCACAGCGACGCGTCGGCGAGGTAGAGGAAGTCGGCCGCCGGGTCACCCCCGACGAGGGCACCGATCCGACCATTGCCGATCGGCAGACCCTGTTCGATGATTTTCGACTCGCTCGCGGGCGCCGGGTACCACAGGGTGCCGGCCGGCGACGGCGGGGCGAGGTCTTCCCCGGCCGGTCGGACGACATCGGCTTTGGCAGTAAAGGGACGTAAGCCACCCAGCGCAACACCGGCGCCGACCGCGCCACCGAGCTTGAGGAAGGACCGCCGCGACGGCGGGAGAGGCAGTTCCGGCATGAGTCATCCGTTCGGCGTTGGCGGAAAACGGCCGTGAAGCCCGCCAAACATAGGATCTATCCACGCCGGTGGTCAAGAATCACCGGGATGGGCCGGTTATCCGTGATCGGCTCGCTCGGCCAGGTACTCGCGGAACGTGATTTCGCCGTCGCGGTGCCCGGGGGCCAGGTGCCCGCCGTCGGCGTAGGCCCGGAACGTCTCCCCCGGCACCTTGAGCGGCACGATCCGCCGGCGCCGCGCGCTCGCCTCGGCAACCGCCTCGGCCAGCTCGGCCGCCGAGAGGATCTCCGGGCCGCCGAAGTCGGGCGCCCGGCCGGCCGGGTCGTCCAGTGTGTGGCCGGCAAGGCGGCGGGCGACGTCGCGGACGTCGACCGGCTGGAACGAGATGCGCGGCACCGGCACCACCGGCAGCCGGGACGCGCCCGCCAGCAGGGTGCGGACCAGGCCGTGGAACTGGGTGGCCCGCTGGATCGTGTGCGGCAGGCCCGAGGCGGCGAACAGGTGCTCGGTCTCGAGTTTGGCCCGGTAGTAGCCGAGCGGGACCCGGTCGACGCCGACGATCGAGACGTAGACCAGGTGCGGCCCGCCGGCCCACCGCGCCGCCTCGATCAGCGTGCGCGCGAGCTGCGCTTCCCGCCCGAGGTAGTCGGTGGCGCAGTGGACGACCACGTCCACCCCGGCGACGGCGGTGTCGACGCCACGCCCGGTCCGCAGGTCGCCGCGGACGACGTCCGGGGCGGCCCGGCGGCTCAGCACGCGGACCTCCTCCCCCGCCGCCCGCAGCCGGGCCACCACCGCAGTGCCCAGAGCTCCGGTGCCGCCGGTGACCAGGATCCGCACGTCGACCACCTCCGGCGTCATCCTGGCACGGTGCGGGCCCGCCGGGGAACGGTTTCCCGGCGGGCCCGCGCGGCTTTGCTCAGTTGCGGTTGATGGTGAAGGTGGTGGTGCGGTTGCGGATGTCCTCGGCGTTGTCGGCCAGGGTGAGCCCGGTGAAGGTCGCCGAGCCGACGGCCGGGCCCTGGCCCGGTTCCGGCAGCTCGTTGGCCCAGATCCCGATCCCGGACTTCGCGTCGAAGGCGTCCCCGCTGCGGTGGGCGCCGGTGATCGACACGTTCGTCAGCACGGTGTCCTCGACCGGGTGCTCCGGCGTGGTGCCGTCGTACTTGGTCTGGAACATGACGCCGCTGTAGGTCGGACTCTGGATGTCCACATCGGACACCCGGATGCCGCGGAACTCCTTGGACGCGGAGAACAGCCAGATCGCCGGGAACGTCTGCTGGCCCCAGAAGTGGCCGCCGTCGCGGACGAGGGAGGCGTTCTGGACCGTCGTCGGCTGCGGCCCGAACCCGAGGAACGGGTAGCCGAAGTCGAGCGAACTGATCGTGATCGCCGAGTAGGTCAGCGTGTCCGCGATGTAGAGGTTCCGGAAGGTGTTGTCGTACCCGCCGTACACCGCGAGCCCGGCCGCGCGCCACGGGGTGAGCGCGGTCAGGTTCTCGAACACGTTGCCGTACTGGTTGCCCTGGTTGATGTCCGTCGCGGCGAACAGCGCGAAGCTGTCGTCGCCGGTGGACCGGGCTTCGTTGTTGACGACGTGGTTGCCCGTGCTGCCGTTGGTGAGGTTGACGCCGTCGGCGAAGGTGTCGCGGATCCGGGAGTTCTTGATCGTGGTGTCATCCACGTTGGTGCCCCAGACCATGACCACCTGGTGCTCCACCCAGAGGTCGTCGATCGTCAGGTTCGCCACGTTCGTCAGGTTGAACACCTTGCCGGGGCCGTCGATGCGGGAGGTGTAGTTGCCGAACACGGCGAACCCGCTGAACGTCGACCCGTTGGCGCTCGACTGGACGTCGACGCCGATGTCGGTGTTCTCCTGACCCGAAGGCGCGGAGAACTTCGTGAACCACGGTCCCGCGCCGGTGACCGTGACGGCCTTGCCGTACACGTTCAGCTTGCTCGACAGCGGGTAGTTCCCGGCCGGCAGGTAGACCCCGGTGAGGGTGGCGTCCTGCCGGACCTTGTCGAGGGCGTTCTGGACGTCCTGCTGGGTGAACCCGGCAGGCACCGCGAAGTGCGCCGGGTCGGGGTTCGCCTTCGCGGTCGCCTGCTCGAGGCTGACGAAGTCGATCGCGTAGTTCGTCGTGTTCGCCGCGTCCTTCTGCAGCTTGATCCGGCTGCCCGCGGGCACGGTGGTGCCGAGCAGCGTGCTCGCCTCGTCGTAGAGGTGACGCGGCCCGGCGCCCGGCGAGTTGCCCGGGCCGGTTTCGGCGCCGTAGAGCCACGCGTAGTGCGAGGTCAGGTCGATCGCCTTGAGGAAGGTGCCGTTCACGTACACGTTCAGCGTCGAATCGATGCCGCCACCGCCCGCCGCGTCCGGGATGGAGAACCGGGTGACGAGGGTGTTGGTCGCCGCGCGGGTGGTGAATTCGACCGAGGAGCCGGTCGAGTTCAGCGTGACGGCCTTGCGGCCCGACGCCTCGCCGGCGAGGTCGCCGATCGTGCGGTTCGGGCCGACCACGGCCGCGCCGCCCGCGACGACGCCGTCCTCGGCTTCGTACATGTCGTACGGCATGTTGGCGCCCCGGCCGACGAACAGCTGCTGCGTGCTGGTGTTGTTGCCCTGCTTCACCGGCAGCTCGTTGGCGTCGTTCGCGACGACCGTCTTCACGGTGTACCGGCCGTTGGCCGCGGTCCAGGTGCCGACGGTGACCGGCGCCGCGGTGGCGCCGGCGGCGATCGTCCCGGTGTAGCTGCCGGTCAGCGTCTTGACGAGGGTGCCGTTCTGGTCGCTGATCGTCACCGTGACGCCGTGGGCGCCGCCCGCGGACGCGATCGTGCCCTGGTTGCGCAGGGTCGTGGTGAAGGTGACCGTGTTGCCGGCCGAGGGGTTGCCCGGTGACCACGCGGTCGCCGCGACGAGATCGGAGCTCTGCACCGGGCTGACGACCAGGACCGTCGAGGCGGTGTAGGAGTTGTTGGCCTCGTTCTGTTCGATGACGGCGTTGGCCTCGTCGACCTTGGCGGTCAGCGAGTAGCTGCCCGCGTCCCGGGTCCCGATGTTCGCCGCCACGGTCGTCGACGCCCCGGCGGCGAGCGCGCCGACGTTCGCGGTGCCGACCTTGGTCGTGCCCAGGTAGAAGTTGACGTTGGTCGCGCCCGAAGCCGCCGTCCCGGCGTTGCGGACGGTCGCCGACGTCGTGATCGCGTCGGTCTCCACCGGGTTCTGCGGCGACCAGGACACCCCCGAGATCGTCAGGTCCGGGTTGGGCGCGGGGACGCCGAAGACCTGGAACTCCGCGGCCTGCCCGCCGCCCGCGCCGGAGTTGGCGGTGACGCGCAGGCGGACGTCGGCGGCGCGGCCGCCGAGCGGGATCGTCACGGAGTTGCCGGTCGCGGGGCTGAAGCTGTAGGTCTGCGCGGCGGCGAGGGTGGTGAACGCGGACGCGCTCTGCTCCCGGCCTTCGACGGCGATCGTCTGGGTCCGCGGACCCCACGCCGGATCGGGGTTGAGCTTCACGACCACCTGGTTCAGGTCGGCGTTCGCGCCGAGTGCGACGGTCAGCAGGTTCGGGTAGGTCCCGCCACCGCCTTCCCAGTACGTGGCCAGGGAGTCGTCGTTGGCATTGCCCGCGACGTACGTCCATTCCGTCGAGGACGCCGTGATCGGCTTGCCCAGCGCCAGGTTCGTGCCGGCCTGGGTGCCGGTGCGCGTCACCGTGTTGCTGTCCGCCGACTGGTTGCCCGCGGCGTCCTTCGCGCGGACGAAGTACGAGACGGTGGCGCCGTCGGGCTGGGCATCGGTGTAGGTCAGGACGTTCCCGGCGACGCTGCCACGCAGCTGGTTGTTCGCGTAGACGTCGTAGCCGGCGACGCCGGTGTTGTCGGTGGACGCCGACCAGGTGAGCCGGATCTGGCCGCTCGCGGGCTGGGTGTAGGCGAGGTTGCCGGGTGCCGACGGCGGCTGGGTGTCGCCACCGGCGGGGCCGTGCACCTCGAACTCCGCCAGCTGCGCGGCGGGCCAGCCGGTGTTCGCCGTGACGTTCAGGCGGACGTATCGGGTGTTCGCGGTCAGGTTCACCGTGACCGTGTTGGCCGTCGTGGGATCGAACCGGTAGCCCGCCGACGGGACCAGGTCGCTGAAGCCCGTGCCGGTCGTGCTGCCCTGGACCGCGAAGGTCTCGGTGCGGGCCTCCCAGTTCGCGGGCAGCTTCAGCACCAGCTGGGCGACGTTCGTGGCGGTGCCCAAGTCGGCTTGGACCCACTGCGGGAACTGGTTGTTCGTGCTCTCCCAGTAGGTGGCCTGGTTGCCGTCGCCGACGTTCGCAACGGGATAGCCGGCGAGCTGGCTGCTGGCGGTGTAGGTCGCCGCGGCGGCCTGGACGGCGACCCGGGTGGCCGCGGATGTGGCCGGAGCAGCGCTCGCGGCCACGGCGGGAGTGGCGAGGAGCAGGGACAGGGCGGCGTAGGTGGCCGCGCGCGACAGAAGCCGCTTCGTTCTCATGGAGTTCCTCTTGATCCGGGGAGGAGGGGAGACGACTCGAGCGAAGACCGAGGGCTTCCTGACCGCTGCCGTGATTTCTCGCGGCGCTGTCAGGTTCTTGCGGTGATTCGTTCAAGAGTTACAGTGACGTGGGTCTCAAGTCAACGGCCGGACGCGGAAAAGGCCTCCTCGCACCGATGCGAGGAGGCCTTCGGAGGAATGGGGGTCAGGCGTGCACGGCGCCCAGGCGGATCGCGTGGGTGCCCGGGGCGTTCACCGGGTCGCCGCAGTGGACGCAGACGGTGGCCGGTTCCAGCACCTCACCGCAGGCGTGGCGCCAGAGGGTCGGCGGTTCACCCTGGTGGACGTACTTATCCCCCCACGCCATCAGCCCGAGCAGGACCGGCTGGAGCGCGCGGCCGGCTTCGGTCGGGTGGTACTCGTGGCGCGGCGGGTGGTTCTCGTACTGGACCTTCTCGAGCACGCCCGCGTCGACGAGCTTGCGCAGCCGCGCGGCCAGGATGTCCCGGCTGGCCCCGGTGTTCTCGGCGATCTGGTTGAACCGCCGCTCGCCCAGCATGATCTCCCGCAGCGCGAGCAGGCTCCACCGTTCGCCGACGATCTCCAGCGCCTCGGCGACCGAACATTCGCGACCACGCCGGACCATGCCACCTCCACGGGGTTGAAAATCCAACCTAGCACGTCAGCAGGGTGTGACGTGCGGAACAGCTGAGTTGTGGATTCCAACCGACCCGGCGTATACCGAAGACATCCCCATCTGCGAGGAGGCAGACGCCATGACGGACGCGGTGATCGTCGACGCGGTACGGACCCCGATCGGCAAGGGCAAGCCGAGCGGCACGCTCGCCGGGGTGCACCCGGTCGACCTGCACGCCCACGCCCTGCGCTCGCTCGTCGAGCGCACCGGCGTCGATCCGGTCCGGATCGACGACGTGATCAGCGGCGCGGTCGGCCAGATCGGCGAGCAGAGCATGAACACCGCGCGCTGGGCCGCGCTCGCCGCCGGACTGCCGGAGTCGGTGCCCGCGGTGACCGTCGACCGCCAGTGCGGCAGCAGCCAGCAGGCGATCCACTTCGCCGCACAGGGCGTCATCGCGGGCGCGTACGACGTGGTGATCGCCTCCGGCGTCGAGTCGATGAGCCGGGTGCCGATGGGCAGCCAGGTGGCCGGCCGCGACCCGTTCGGCCCGCAGATCGCCGCGCGCTACCCGGACGGGCTGGTGCCGCAGGGCATCAGCGCGGAGCTCATCGCCGCCAAGTGGGGCTTCACCCGGGCCCAGCTGGACGAGTTCTCGGCGGAAAGCCACCAGCGCGCCGCAAAGGCGTGGGCGGACGGCAAGTTCGCCGGCGAAGTGGCCCCGCTCAAAGCGCCCGGGCCTGACGGAACGCTGCGCGAGATCACGACCGACGAGACAGTCCGGCCCGGCACCACGTCGGAGATCCTCGCCGGCCTGAAGCCCGCGTTCCGCGCGGACGTCTGGGAGCAGCGCTTCCCGGACCTAGGCTGGCACGTAACCGCGGGCAACTCCTCACCGATCAACGACGGCGCGGCGGCGCTGCTCATCACCAGCGCCGAGACGGCGAAGGCGCTGGGACTAAAGCCGCGAGCCCGCATCCACAGCTTCGCCGTAGCCGGCGACGACCCGCTGTTCATGCTGACCGGAATCATCCCGGCGACCCGCAAGGTCCTGGCACGCGCGGGCCTGGAGGTCTCGGACATCGACGCGTTCGAGGTCAACGAGGCATTCGCCAGCGTCGTACTGGCCTGGCAGCGCGAAATCGGAGCGGACCCGGCAAGGACCAACATCAACGGCGGCGCAATAGCCCTCGGCCACCCCCTGGGCGGAAGCGGCGCCCGCCTGGCCACAACGCTGCTGTCGGTGCTGGAGCAAACGGGCGGCCGCTACGGCCTGCAGACGATGTGCGAGGCGGGCGGCTTGGCCAACGCGACAATCATCGAACGCCTGAACTGACAGCACGGCAGGCCACCCGCCGGCGGCAGACCGACCCACCGCCGGCAGACAGCGCAAAGCGTCCCCGAACGGAACCCAGACCCCCCGCAACCCCGATCCGAAGCCAAAACACGGCCGGCGGTGCCGGGTCAAGGCACGCTTTCCCGCCTTGACGCGGTACCGCCGGCCGTAGTCACGATCGCGGCTTCGGGGTTGCGGACAGCAGGAAAGAACGCATCAAGCCGGCTCAGGCGGCTCCTCAACCCCATCCCGATCAGCCCACTCCAGCAGCGGATCAAGAGAGAAAACGGCATCATCCATCCCGGCATGAAGATCCCCCACCTCGGCAAACCGCGCCGGAACGGTGGCAATCGTGAAGTCCCCGGGCTCGGCATCATCGATCTCCGTCCACCGGATCGGCGTCGACACGGTGCCTTCAGGATTACCCCGGACCGAGTAAGCGCTGGCAATAGTGTGGTCCCGCGCGTTCTGGTTGTAGTCGACGAACAGCAGCCGCGGATCCCGATCCTTCCGCCACCAAGTCGTGGTGACGTCATCCGGAGCACGCCGTTCCACCTCATGAGCAAAAGCCAGCGCAGCCCGGCGGACGTCGGTGAAGCCCCACCGCGGTTCGATCCGGACATAAATGTGCAGACCACGCCCCCCGGAGGTCTTCGGCCACCCGACTGCACCAAGCTCGTCGAGGATCTCGTGGGCCACGTGCGCAACCCGGCGAACCCGGTCGAAGCCGCAATCAGGCATCGGGTCCAGGTCGATCCGCCACTCATCAGGCTTCTCGGTGTCGGCCCGGCGGGAATTCCACGGATGGAACTCCACTGTGGACATCTGCACGGCCCAGGCGACGTGCGCGAGCTCGGTGACGCACAGTTCGTCCGCGTGCCGGTTGTAGCGCGGGAAGGTCACCCGGACGGTTTCCAGCCACGGCGGCGCGCCGTTCGGGACGCGCTTCTGGTGCACCTTCTCCCCCGCCACGCCGGACGGGAACCGGTGCAGCATGCAGGGGCGTTCGCGCAGGGCGTTGACGATGCCGTCGCCCACCGAGAGGTAGTAGTTGACCAGGTCGAGCTTCGTCTCGCCGCGGGCCGGGAAGTAGACCCGGTCCGGGTTGGAGATCCGGACGGTCCGGTGCCCGACTTCGAGTTCCACAGCCTTGTCCGCCATGGGTCAGACGCTAACCCAAATCGCCGCTACGGTGGGCTCGGTGAGCCTCCCGACGGACGGTCACGTCCACACCGAATGGTCATGGGACACGGTCACCGGCTCGATGATCGGCTCGTGCGAGCGGGCGCTCGAGCTGGGGCTGCCGTCCGTGGCGTTCACCGAGCACGCGGACCTGACGCCGTGGCTGATGCCGGAGCCGATCCGGCCGCTGCTGCCGGACCACTTCCGGGTGCGGCTGCGTCCGGACGGCGTCCTGGAGCCGCCGGAGCTCGACGTCGCCGGGTACCTGGCGTGCGTCGAGCAGTGCCGTGCGCGGTTTCCCGGGCTGCGGATCCTGTCCGGAGTGGAGCTCAGCGAGCCGCACTGGCACCGTCCGCGCGCCGACGCGCTGCTGGCGGCCCACGACTTCGACCGCGTGCTCGGCTCGGTGCACTCCCTGCCGGACGGCGAGCACCACCGTGAGCTGACGGCCGTGTCGGACCGGCCACCGGGCGAGCTGCTGCGGGCCTACCTCGGCGAGGTGCTGGGCCTGGCCGAGTCGACGGCGGACTTCGCGGTGCTCGCCCACATCGACTACGCGCTGCGGTCGTGGCCGGGCGAGGGCCCGCCGTTCGTGGCGGCGGACTTCGAGGCGGAGTTCCGCGCGGTGCTGCGGGCGCTGAAGGCGAGCGGCCGCGCACTGGAGGTGAACACGAAGGTGCCGCTGCCGGGCGAGGTGGTCCGGTGGTGGTTCGAGGTGGGCGGCGACGCAGTGGCGTTCGGCAGCGACGCCCACGAGCCGGGGCTGGTCGGCCACGGCTTCACGGACGCAGCGGCGCTGGCCGAGGCGTGCGGCTTTCGAAGAGGCCGCACCCCGCACGACTTCTGGCGCCGCTGACCCGGCCGCGGCTCGCCCCAAGCGCCCCAATGTGGCCTTGGGTGCGTTGAACGCACCGAAGGCCACATTGGGGCGCTGGCACCGGGCCCGTAGGCAAGCCGGCCCCGAGCGGCGGGGGTCAGGCCAGGGCGTGGCGCCCGGAGGTCCGCGATTCCGCGCTCTGGTCCATCAGCCGCGCCGCGACCCGGCCGATGGCCGCGTCCAGTTCGGCGCGGTCGCTCGTTCCCCAGTCGCCGAGGCGCTCGGCCAGCCAGTCGTGCCAGGCCTGGACCACCTTCCCGAACTCCTCGCGGCCCGCGGACGTCAGCTCCCAGCCGTCGCGGGCGTACCGGAGATGTCCGGTCAGCTCCAGGCGGTTGAACGCCGGTTCCAGCACCGGCGCCGGCACGCCGAAGTCCTCGCCGATCGCCCGGAGCGTCGCCGGCGAACCGCGGCGTTCCCGCAGGTGGACCTGCAACAGGCACCAGATGCCGCCCTCGTCGAGGTCTCCCCCGGCCCGTTCGACGATCGCCGGTGCCACCTTCCGGCGCTCGCGGAAGAACAGCGTCGCGACCGCGCGTTCGAGCTCGCGGTCGTCGGTGCGGGCTTCCGGCATCGCGAAGCCGTCGCCGAGGTCGGGGGCCGCCGCGCGGGCCGTGTCGCGCAGCGGGACCTCCTTGAGGAAGAACGCCAACGCGAACGCCACCAGGCCGACCGGGGCCGCCGCGAGGAACACGACGTGCAACGAGTCGCTGTAGGCCTTGATCACCGGTGCCGAAACCGCCTCCGGCAGTGCGTGCAACGCCGTGGGCACCTGCAGCGCCCGCGGGTCGACCCCTCGCGGCACTGGAAGCGCGGCCAGCTGGGGCGTCAGCTGGTTCGCGTACACCGTGCCGAAGATCGCCGCGCCGAACGAGCTGCCGATCGAGCGCAGGAACGTCACGCCCGAGGTGGCGACGCCGAGGTCGGCGTAGTCGACGGTGTTCTGCACCGCGATGGTCAGCACCTGCATGCCGAGCCCGATGCCGAGCCCCAGCACGGCCATGTACGCCGAGGCCTCCCAGAAGCCGGTGTCGGTGTCCAGCCGGGACAGCAGGTACAAGCCGATCGTCATGCCCGCGGCCCCGGCGAGCGGGAAGATCTTGTACCGGCCGGTGCGGCTCACCGCGTTGCCCGCGGCGATCGACGCGACGAGCAGCGCCAGCACCATCGGCAGCAGCCGGACCCCGGACGTCGTCGCGGACGTGCCCTGGACGTACTGCATGTACGTCGGCAGGTAGGACAACGCGCCGAGCATCGCGAAGCCCACGACGAAACTCATGATCCCGCCGACGGTGAACACGGGGTTGCGGAACAGCCGCATCGGCAGCATCGGCTCTTGCGCCCGCAGCTCCACGAAGACGAACGCCGCGAGCAGCACCACCGAGCCTGCCGCCATCCCGATGATCACCGGCGAGCCCCACGCGTACTGCGTGCCGCCCCAGCTGGTCACCAGGGTCAGGCCGGTCGCGGCGAGGCCGATGAGCAGGATGCCGAGGTAGTCGATCACCGGCTTGACCGCGGCCCGCGCGTTCGGCATCGCCGAGGACGCCACCACCAGCACCACGACGACGAGCGGGATGTTGACGTAGAACGCCCAGCGCCACGACAGGTGGTCGACGAAGAAGCCGCCGAGCATCGGGCCGGCCACGGTCACCACGCCGAACACCGAGCCGAGCACGCCCTGGTACTTGCCGCGCTCGCGCAGCGGAACGACGTCGGCGATGAGCGCGGTCGAGGTGACCATCAGCCCGCCGCCGCCCAGGCCCTGCACCGCGCGCCAGACGATCAGCCAGACCATGCTGTCGGCGAACCCGGCGCAGAACGAGCCGATCCCGAACACGATCACCGAGAGCTGGAACATCAGCTTGCGGCCGAAGAGGTCGCCGAGTTTGCCGACGACCACGGTCATGATCGTCTCGGCCAGCAGGTAGGACGTCACGACCCAGGACAGGTGCCCGGCGCCGCCGAGGTCGCCGACGATGGTGGGCAGCGCCGTCCCGACGATGGTCTGGTCCAGCGCCGCCAGCAGCATGCCGAGCAGCACGGCGCCGAACACGGCGTTGATCCGGCCGCGGCTCAGGGCGGGCGGCACCGCGGCGCCGGGGGTGACCTCCGCGGTGGCCGTCATCTCCGCCCTCCTCGCTCGGCCTCCAAGCTAGTGCGCGAAGTCCACTGTGGATAGCCACCCGTTCCGGTGGTCCGGGCCGTTCAAAGGGTCCAGCGGTCCCCCGGCGGCGATTCGAGGACGAGCTCGCCGGCGACGGCCGCGGCGATCTCCTCCACCGTCCAGCTCTCCCGGTGCAGGACCGGCCGGATGATGGCCGGCTGCCGGACGGCGTGCAGGTGCCCGTCGGCGAGCCGCAGCACCTGCCCGGTGACGCCGGCCGAGAGGTCGCTGAGCAGGTAGGTCACCAGCGGCGCCACCCGTTCGGGCGGTGGTGCGGCCGGGTTCCCGTTCGGGTCGGCGGCCATCAGCCGGGTCCAGGCGATCGGGCTGACGGCGTTGACCCGCACGCCGTGGTTCGCCAGGTCCCCGGCCCACGAGTAGGTCATCGACGCCACCGCGCCCTTCGACGCCGAGTACGCGGCGGCCCGGCGCTGCCCGATCATCGACCCCGACGTCACGTTGACGATGACACCGCGGCCTTGGGCGCACATGACCTTCGCGGCCGCCGTGCCACAGTGGAGCGGACCGAGCACGTTGGTCTCGACCAGCGCGCGGGCCCGCTCGGCGTCGTCGTCCTCCCACGGCGGCGCGTGGTAGCCGACCGCGGCGTTGTTGACGAGCCCGTCCAGCGTCCCGAACTGCGTGCAGCACTGGCTGATCAGCGACCGGGCGTAGGCCGCGTCGGCCACCGACCCGACGCTCGCCACAGCGGTCCCGCCGTCCGCCACGATCGCCGCCACCGTCTCGCGGGCCGGTTCCGCGTCGACGTCGTTGACGACGACCGCGGCCCCGTTCTCGGCCGCGTGCCGGGCGAACGCCCGTCCCAGCCCGCGTCCGGCACCGGTGATCACGACGGCCCGCCCGTCCAGGAAACCCATGGCGTCCAGTGTGACCCGGGACCGGCCCGGGTGCGCGGTCAGACCACCGGAAACGCGTGCGCGCAAAGGAAAAGCGCGACTGCACGGGCGTTCTGCGCGGACGCCTGCACGGTAGGTCCGGCGGTCAGGCCCGCAGGTGCGCCAAGCCCTCCAACGCCAGCTGTTCCAGGTGCCCCGCGGCCGCCGGGCTGCCGCCCGCCGCGTGGAACGAGGCCGCCACCGTCTCGGCCGCACGCCGGTACGCCGGTTCCGTCAGGACCTCCTCGACCGCCGCCGCGATGCGGGGTGCGTCCGCGCGGCCGAACCGCAGGCGGATCCCCGCGCCCGCCGCGACCACCTGGGCCGCGACGATCGGCTGGTCGTCCCGGATCGGGGCGACCACCAGCGGCAGGCCGTGCCACAGCGTTTCGCAGACCGTGTTGTGACCCGCGTGGCACAGCACCGCGTCGACCCGCGACAGCAACGGCAGCTGCGGGACCTGCGGCCGCACCAGGACGTTCGGCGGGACCTCGCCGAGCACGCCGCCCGGGTCGGCGATCACCGCCCGCGCGGGCGATCCGGCGAAGGCCGCCGCTGTCGCCGTCAGGAAGCCGGCGCCCGCGGCGGTGTTCGCCGTGCCGAGGGAGACCAGCACCGTCGGCCGGAGCGGGTCGAGCCACTCCCACGGGAAGTCCGTCGTGGACGGCCGCGCGCCGAGGGCGGGCCCGACGAGCCGGACCGAGGGCGGCAGGGCCGCCGGGCCGAGCAGTTCGCGGGTGGTGAAGGCCAGCACGCCGTGGGGTGAGAACCGCGGGTCCGCCGCACCCCGGCCGCCGGCGATCCGCACGCGCAGCTCGTCGAGCAGCGAGCCGACCCACTCCCCGACCTTCGGCATCCCGGCCAGGGGGTCGACGAGTTCGGCCGACGTCGTCGCCGAGGTGACCCACGGCAGGCCGGCGGCTTCGGCAAGCAGGCCACCGGCCAGTGCCTGCTGGTCGGCGACCACGACGTGCGGTTCGAAGGCGTCGAGGGCCGCGGCCACGCCGGGGGCCATCGCGTCGGCCAGGGGAACGAGGAAGTCCTGCCAGAGGAAGCGCAGGGCCGCCGGGCCTTTCAGCCCGGCCGGGCGCTCGGGCAGGTCCCCCGGCACGGCGCACGAGAACACGAGTGCCTCGGGGCCGGCCAGCCGCCACAGCAGTTCGTCGTGGCCCGCCCAGGCGACCTCGTGGCCGCGCGCGGTGAGCTCGGCCGCCACGCCGGCGGCCGGGTTGACGTGCCCCACCAGGGGCGGAACGACGAAAAGGAACCGGGCCACTACCGCACCCGGACGCGTGTACGTGCGGTGTCGCGGACCCACCCGAAGATCAGCTCGGTGACCTCCGCGGTCCGCTCGACCAGCACCGAGTGCCCCTGATCGGGCAGCACGACGCAGCGGCAGCGCTCCAGGTGCGTCTCGAAGTGCGGTACCTGCGCCGACAGCCCGGAGTCGCCGCCGAAGATGGCGAACACCGGGCAGCGCACCGCCGACAGGTCCGCCGCGATCGTCGCGCTGCGCGGGATGTCCTCGGCGATCGTGGTGGTCTGCAGGATCTTGTTCGCGGCTTTGGACAGCCGTGCGGTGTGCGCGCCGTGGTTGTCGGCGATCCAGCCGATCACCTCGTCGATCGCCAGCCGGGTCTTGGCGTCGGCGAGCCCGTCGGCCATGTGCCGGGTCCACTCCTCGGTCGGAGGCTCGCCCTCGAGCACGACCACGCTGGCCACCCGGTCGGGCCGCGCGGCGGCCAGCCCGAACGCCACCGAAGCGCCGAAGGAGTTGCCGACGACGTGCACCGGACGGGTGACGTCACACGCGTCGAGGACCGCGACGAGGTCGTCGACGAACCGCTCCAGGTGGTAGCCGGACGGCGGGCGCGTCGTGCGGCCGTGCCCGCGCAGGTCGTACATCAGCACGTCGAGCCCGCGTGCGGCGAAGGCCGGGCCGAGCGTGAAGTAGTAGCTGGCCAGGCTGTCGGTGAGCAGGCCGTGGACACAGACCACGATCGGTGCGTCCCCGTCCAGCGGCACGTCCGGGGTGAGCCGCTGGACGTGCACGTCCAGCTCGCCCGCGCGGATGCGGCTCACGCGGTCGCCCGCAGGGAGGCGACGATGTACCGCACGAGCTCGCCGACCGTCAGCGCGATGATCTCCTCCAGGTCGCGCTCGGCGATGAAGGTCGCGAAGTTGACGCGGTCGCCGTAGTGCTCGCGCAGCTGCCCGGACAGCGCCACCAGGTCGACGCTCTCCAGTTCGAGGTCGTCGTGGAACGTCGTGTCCATGGTGATCTCGGTGTCGTCGAGGCCGTACTCCTCGAGCAGTTCCCGCAGCATCCCGCCGAGCTGGGCGAGCACGGTCACCTCGTTCGCGGTCGTGGTCTCGATGCTCATCCGGCACTCTCCTTCGTCTCTTCGGTCCAGGCGACGACGTAGCGGCGCGGCGGCGCACCAGGGGGGTTCTCGATGTCGGCGCAGCACACGCGGTACTCGCCGCCCGCGACGCGGACGGTCAGCTCTTCCGGGGCCGCCGCGACGACCTCGAAATCCCGGGGTTCGCCGCGCAGGCCGGTGCCGCGCAGCTTCGCCACGGCCTCCTTGGCCGTCCAGAACCGGGCGAACCACTGCTCCGGGTCGCCGGGCAGGCTCGCGAACAGCGCCAGCTCGCTCGGCCCGAGCGCGGCCTCCACAGTGGACTCCGCGCGCGGTACGACCTCTTCGACGTCGATGCCGCAGTGCCCGTGGCGGGCGATCGCCACCCCGGCTTCGGCGCGGTGCGCCACGGAAACCGTCACCGGCGGCAGCTCCCGGCCGTAGGCGCCGGTCGCGAACGGCCGGCCAGCCTCGTCGTTGCCGATGCGGAGTTCGGCGGGGAACATCTCGGGTTCGCCGCGGGCCCAGAGGAACTGGCGGACCGCGTCCTTGGCCGCGATCCGGCCGAGCAGCCACTGGCGCCGCCCGCGCGGGGGACGGCGTTCGTAGGCGTCGCGCTCGGGACCGGCGAGGTAGTTGCGCATGATCAGCTCGCGGGTGGCCAGGTCCGGCCACTGCTCGTGCACCAGCGCCCAGCCGCCCGGCTGCTCGTGCGACAGCGTCGAGCGCTCGGGCGTGCGGTCGGCCTGGCGGATGTGCGGGGTGCTGTCGAACCGCCGGTCGCGCCAGCCGGTGAACTCGGCCCAGACCTCGCCGCGGTGGACGAGCTGCATGTCCGCTTCGAGGAACTCCTCCGTCAGCCCGGTGATCCGGACCAGGCACTCCAGGCGCTCGCCCGGGGCCGGGTGCGGGCCGTGGAAGCGGATTTCCCGCATGGCGACCGGAAAGACGGTGGTTCGCTCGGGCAGCCGGGACATGATCCAGTAGCCGAGCACCTGGCCGACGTTGTCGAGCAGCGCGCCGGGCGCGGCCGGCGTCGTCAGCACGGCCCGGACGTGCCGTTCGCCGACGGCGGTCAGCTCCGTGACGCCCTGGAACCGCGGACCGTGGAACATCCAGCGCTCGTCGTAGAGCTGCGCCGCCGTGGTCTCGGGGACCTGTTCGGCCGACGCCGGGAACCGCCACGGTGCCGGCGCGCCGGCCGGGTGTTCCGGCGCGAGTTCCACGACGGCCTGCGAGTAGCCGGCGATGGCCGCGTGCACGCGATCGGGGCCTTGTGGCCGGACGCGCACCGGCACGGTGACCGCCGGGACCGCGGTGATCCACTGGCTGAGCCGGACGTCGTGCACGGCGACCGCGCGGCGGCCGGGCGCGGCCTGCTCGGCGAACCGCATCAGGTGGTCGATCACCGTGGTGGCCGGGACCACCGGCCAGCGGTCGCCCGGATCGGCCTGCGGCGGCTGTTTGAAGAAGCAGTGGTCGAGCAGGTACGGCATCGCCTCCAGCGACACCGTGAGCGTGGTGTCCAGGCTTTGCGGCGCCGGAAGGCGGCGGGCCGGTCCGGCGAGCACCGTCGACGCCAGCTCGGCGGTGTCGGCCAGCAGGGCGGCGAACTCCGCGGCGAGCGGGCCCTTCGCGGCCAGGTCGTCCACTCCGGCCCGGCGGACGGCGGGCAGCGCGATCCGGGCCCGGACCTGTTCGTCGAGGGAGATCAGCCGGCCGCCGAGGTCGAGCTTGACCGCCTTGGGGACGGCCGGGCGCTCGCCCAGCAGGCGGGCGAAGGCGGTGTGACAACCGGGGCTCCGCCCCGGGCCGGGGGCTCCGCCACCCGGAACCCCCGAAAGCGGGCCGTCGAAGCCGTCGGCCCACAGCGCGGTCGCGACCCGGCGCAGCTGCGCGAGGCCGGGGCGCTGCGCCGAGTGCGCCGCCACGACGAGGTGCTCCTCGCCGTGCAGCGTGTCCCCGACCAGGGAGCCGAGCTGCCCGGCCCCGACCTGGACGAACGCGCGGAACCCGGCGGCGTGCAGCGCTTTCACGAGCGGGCGGAACCGGACCGGCTGCAGCAGGTGGCGCACGAACAGCTCGCGGACCTCGGCCTCGGCCGCCGGGTATTCCGACACCGTGGTCGCCGACCAGAGCGGCAGGGCCGGCGGGTGCAGCGTGAAGCGCTCGGCCGCGTCGCGGATCGGGTCCAGGTAGGGCCGCAGCATCGGGGTGTGGAAGCCGGACCGGAACGGCAGCACCTGCGCCACGACCCCCGCGTCCCGGAACCGCTGCACGAGCGCGCCGACCTCCGCTTCCGGGCCGCAGATCATCGCCTGGTTCGGGGAGTTGTCGTGGGAGAGGACGACGTCCGCGCGCCCGGCCAGCTCCTCCAGCACGCGTGGCGCGGGCGCGCCGATCGCGGCGAAGGCGAGCCCGGGGACGACGAGCGCGTCCGGGTCGAACCCGGCGAGGAAAGCGTCGACCTCGTCTTCGGCGTGCACGCCCGCCACCGCCATCGCCGTCCACTCGCCCAGGCTGTGCCCGGCGACGGCGTCCGGCGTGACGCCGAGCCTGCCGAGCGCCGCGTGCAGCAGCCGGCCCAGCTCGAACACCGCGGCACCCTGCCGTCCGACGTCGCCGACCTCGACGTCGGCGTGCTTCCAGTGCAGGCCGAAGTGGCGGGCGACGTCGCCGCAATTGAGCGTGAGTTCCGATTCCAAGCCCGGGAAGAGGAACGCGATCTTGCCGCCGCCCGGGCCGAGCAGGGGGCGGTCGGCGAACCACACGTCGTTGCGGCCGCGCCAGGGCCGGCCCCGCGTCAGGACCTTCCTGGCCAGGGCGAGCCGCTTCTCCGTCGGGTCCACGATGCCGAGCCGGACCGGCCCGTCGCCGGTCTCCGGCAGACCCGGCCGGTCGAACGCCTCGCGCAGCGCGTCGAGGGTGGGTGCGGCGAGCCGCAGCACGCGTTCGGGTTCGCGCACCACGACCGGCTTCGCGCGGCCCGGCGCCTGTTCCAGGACGACGTGGGCGTTGATCCCGCCGAAGCCGAACGCGTTGACTCCGGCCCGGCGCACCGGCGCGTCCCACGGCTCGGCGGCGTCCAAAGTGGAGAACCGGGTGCGGGCCAGCGCCGGGTGCGGGTCGTCGCAGTGCAGGGTGGGCAGCAGGACGCCGTGGTGGATCGCCAAGGCGACCTTGACGAGCCCGGCGATTCCGGCCGCGGGCATCGTGTGGCCGATCATCGACTTGACCGAGCCCAGCACGGCCGAGCCCGCGCTTCCGAACACCTCCGCGAGCGTGGCGAGTTCCGCCGCGTCACCCGCCGGGGTGGCGGTGCCGTGGGCCTCCAGCAAGCCGATCGAGTCGGGGGCGGCCGGGTCGAGGCCGGCTGCGGCCCACGCCTGCCGGACGGCCCGGACCTGACCGCCGGAGTCGGGGCTGGCCAGGCTCGCGGTCCGCCCGTCGGAGGCGACGCCGGTGCCGGTGATCACGGCGTAGACGCGGTCGCCGTCGCGCTGGGCGTCGGCGAGGCGCTTGAGGACGACGACGCCGGTGCCTTCGCCGATCAGCACGCCGTCGGCGTCGCGGTGGAACGGCCGGATCCGCTCGGAGGGCGACAGCGCGCCGAGCTGGGTGAACACGCTCCAGAAGGTGATGTCGTGGCAGTGGTGCACGCCGCCGGCGAGCACGACGTCGCACCGGCCGGTGGCGAGCTCCCGCACGGCGTGGTCGACGGCGATCAGCGAGGACGCGCACGCGGCGTCCACCGTGTACGCCGGGCCGCGCAGGTCGAGGCGGTTGGCCAGCCGCGACGCGGCCAGGTTCGGCACCAGCCCGATCGCCGACTCGGGCGCCTCCGGGCCGAGCTGGTCGGTGAAGGCCTGCCGGACGGCGTCGAGCCGGTCCGCGTCCAGGTCCGGCAGCAGCTCGCCGAGGGTGCGGACGAGCTGGCTCGCGGTGCGGACGCGCTGGTCGAGACGGACCAGCCCGGGGGTCAGATAGCCGCCGCGGCCGAGGACGACACCGACCTTCGCGCGGTCGGCGGGCAGGCGGTCCGGGCCGCCCGCGTCCGCCACGGCCTGCGCCGCGACGCGCAGGGCGATCAGCTGGTCGGGCTCGGTGGCGGGCACGGAGTTCGGCATGATCCCGAAGCCGGTGACGTCCACTTCGGCCAGTTCGTCGACGAACCCGCCGCGCCGGCAGTAGAGCCGGTCCGCCCGGCGCTGCTCGTCCGGCGCGTAGTGCGCGAGGTCCCACTTCCCGGGCGGCACCTCGGTGATCGCGTCGACGCCGCCGGCCAGGTTGCGCCAGTAGCTCGCCAGGTCGGGGGCGCCGGGCAGCAGCACCGACATCCCGACGATGGCAACACGGCCGGCAACACGCATGTCGGTCACCACCCGGACGCGGTGTGGACGACGGCGCCGGTGTCGGCGCGGCCCCACGCCAGCTCGCGCAGCAGGCCGAGGCTGCCCTCCTCCGGGTCGATCAGCGCGATGCCGCGGCGGGCGTAGTCGCGCATCAGCTCGGGCGTCACCATGCCGTCGTGCTCGCCGGTCGGCGCCCACGGTCCCCAGTGGACGGTCACCGCGCGCCCGGCGGGCCACCGCCGGCCCAGCGCCTCGAGGGCGTCGTTGGCGGCGGCGTAGTCGGTCTGGCCGCGGTTGCCGAGGGTGGCGGCGATGCTGCCGAACAGGACCACGAACGCCGGCTCGTCGGGCAGGTCGGCGGTCGCCTCCAGGAGGGTGCGGGCCCCGTCGACCTTGGTGCCGTACACGCGCTCGAACGACTCCGGCGTCTTCTCGGCGACGAGCTTGTCCTCGATCACGCCGGCCGCGTAGACGATGCCGTCGAGGCGGCCGTGCTCGGCGTGGATCTCCTTGACCGCGCGGTGCACGGCTTCGGCGTCGAGCATGTCGACCGACTGGTAGCGCACCGGGCTGCCGAGGGCTTCGAGGCGGGCCAGGGTCTGCCGGACTTCGCGTTCGCTCCGGATCCGGCGGACCGTCCGTTCGATTTCGGCGGGGCGCTTCAGCCCGGCGCTGATGAGCGCGGCGCGGAGGTCCTCGGTGGTCATGGCTTGGGGGTGTTCGTCTTCCGCCGCCGGGACCGGCGTCCGCCCGAGCAGTTCGATCCGGCAGCGGGCGGCGCCGGCGAGGGTCGCGGCGAACCGGGCGGTGATGCCCTTGGCGCCCCCGACGAGCAGGACCACCGAGTCGCGGTCCAGCCCGATCGCGGCGGCTTCGGCGGCGCCGTCGCCTGCGGGGCCTGCACCGCTGCTGCCGAGCGGGCCGAGGTCCTGCTCGGCCATCCGGAAGCCTCTGCGGTGCGGGCCTTCGCGGACGACGACCGGTTCGCGGTCTGTTGTGGACAGTTCTTCGACCAGCGCGGCCGCCTGGACCTCGGGCGTTTCGGCCGGGAACAGCTCGACCACGCGGGTGAGGGTGTCCGGGTATTCGCGGGCGAGGCTGCGGTGGAAGCCGCGCAGGCCCTCGCCGGGTCCGGCGGTCAGCAGCCAGGCGGGCTTCCTCGCGAGAGCGGCCTGGTACTGCGGGAAGGCGGCGGGCAGCACCGGTCCGTCGCCCGGCAGGCGAAGGATCCCGTCGAACCCGGGACGGACCTCGTCGGCGATCTCGGCGGACGCGCCGAGCCCGGTGAGGTGCGCCCGGACGGCCTCGGCGAGCGGGCCGCGGCCCAGAAGCAGGAACTTCCGCCCGGTGACATCGGGGGCTTCGGCGGCAGGGAGGTCGATTTCGGCCATCACCAGGCGTTTCGGCGCAACGATGAGCGGCGCGGGCTCGGCGGGCTCCAAGCGCCCCAATGTGGCCTTGGGTGCGCTCAACGCACCCAATGTGGCCTTCGGTGCGTCCAACGCAACCAAGGCCACATTGGGGCGCTCGCCGTCGATGAGCTCCGCGATCGCCGCGGCCGTCCGGGCTTTGGCCAGCTCCTCGACGTCGCCGCCCGTGTCGAGGTTCAGGCGGGTGGCCAGTTCCCCGGCGATCTCGGCCCGCTTGATCGAGTCGACGCTCAGGTCGGCTTCCAGATCGAGGTCCGGCTCGATCATCTCCACCGGATACCCGGTCCGCTCGCCGATCACCGCCACGACGGTCGCCAGCACCGAGGCCGCTTCCGGCTCCGCAGCGGGACGTTCGTCACCGATCAGCTCGGCGATCGCCGCGGCCGTGCGGGCTTTCGCGAACTCCTCCACGTCTCCACCGGCGAGCCCCAGCCGGGACGCCAGCTCGCCGGCGATTTCGGCCCGCTTGATCGAATCCACGCTCAGGTCGGCTTCCAGATCGAGGTCCGGCTCGATCATCTCCACCGGATACCCCGTCCGCGCCCCGATCACCTCGACCACCGTCTCCAGCACCGAGGCCGTCCTGGGCGCCGCGACCGGAACGACCACGGGCGGCTCGATGACCGGCACCGGGATCGGGGCCGAAACCGGCAGGGGAGCTTCGGTGCCGAGGAAGCCCAGGAGCACGTCACGCTGGGCGGCGATCATCTCGCGGCTCGTGCGCAGGAAGTCCGCGACCATCGCCTCCGACGTCGCCGCCTGCGGGGCCGCGGCCGTCACCCCGAACGAGACCCGCTCCGCCGGGCGGAGGGCGCCGGCCGGGATCGTGCCGTCCGCCGTGCGGAGCAGGTGGCCGTCGACCGTCCACCCGGGACGCTTCGGACGGGGTGCGGCGAACGCGTCGACCGCGTCGCGGCCGCGGAACAGCCAGCCCGTCTCGATGGTCACCCCGGCCACCGCCAGCTGCGCCAGCGCGCCGAGGAAGCCCGGCAGGCCGCGGCGGCCCGGCTGTTCGAAGCCGACCGTCCGGTGCGGCCGGTCGCCGAGGATGGCGGCGACCTGCTTGGCCAGCACGGCCCCGGGCCCGGCCTCGACGAACACCCGCGCCCCGGCCGCGTACATCGCCTCGACCTGCTCCACGAACCGGACCGGCGCACCCAGCTGGGCGGCCAGCTCGCCGCGGATCGCGTCCGGGTCCGCCGGGTACGGCCCGGCCGTCCGGTTGCCGTACACCGGGACCGCGGGCCGCACGACGCCGATCGCGTCCAGGGCCCGGCCGAACGCCTCCCCCGCCGGCGCCACCAGCGAGCTGTGGAACGCACACGCGACCTGGATCCGCTTCGCGCCGAGCCCGGCGGCCCGCAGGTGCCCGACGGCGGCTTCGACGTCGGCGGTGGGCCCGGAGATCACCGTCTGCTTGGGCGAGTTGTGGTTGGCCAGGACGACGGCATCGAGTCCCGCGTCGGCGAGGACCTTCCCGGTTTCCGCGGCCCCCGCCGAGACCGCCGCCATCGCGCCCGGGTCGTCCGCCGGCACCGCGTCGACGATCGCGCCGGCCCGGGCGTGGCTGGCGTGCAGCAGGGCTTCCGGCGTAAGGGCGCCCGCCGCGGCCAGCGCTGTCAGCTCGCCGTAGCTGTGGCCGCCCAGCATCGCGGGCCGCACGCCGGCGCGGCTCAGCAGGCGGAACGCGGCCAGCCCGGCCAGCCCGAGCGCGGGCTGGGCGACGCGCGTATCGGTGACCCGCTCGACGGCGTCCCGCCGCGCCGTCTCCCCGAACACCGCCGGGCCGAAGACGACCTCGGCCGTTGCCGGGTCGAGCCGCAGGTACCGCTGCAGCTCGGGGAAGGTGACGAACAGCTCGGCGAACATGCCCGGCTGCTGGCTGCCCTGCCCGGGGAACAGCACCGCGACCTCGCCCGCCACGGCGTCGTCCGCGCGGAACACACCGCGTGCGTCGTGGCCGGCCAGTGCCTCCCGCAGCAGCCCGGTCAGTTCATCCACAGTGGACGCGACGACGGCGAGCCGTGCCGGACGTCCTTGCGCCCGCTGGGCCGCCGCCAGCGCCAAGTCCCGCAGCCGCCACGGCGACGAGACTTCCGAAGCCATGGCCAGCAGCTCCCGCGCCGCCGACTCCGTCGTGAAGGTGAACAGCTCGGCGGGCCACTCGTCCGCGGCCTGCGCGGGTGGCACGCTGTCGTGCGCGCCGAGCACGACGTGGAAGTTGGTGCCGCCGAAGCCGAAGGCGCTTACCCCGGCGAGCCGCTCGGCCGGCGGCGCGGTCCACGGCTGCGCCGCCGACTGGAAGACGAAGGGGCTCGTCGAAGGGTCCCACGCCGGGTTCGGCGACGTCAGGTGCAGCGTCGGCGGTTTGACGCCGGTGTGCACCGCCAGTGCGGCCTTGATCAGCCCGGCCAGGCCCGCGGCGCACTTGGTGTGCCCGATCTGCGACTTCACCGAGCCGATCGTGCACCCGCCCGGCGCGGCGCCGGCCTCGGTGAACACCTTCGTCAGCGTGCCGAGCTCGGTCCGGTCCCCGACGACGGTGCCGGTGCCGTGCGCCTCGACGAGCCCGACGCGCGCGGGCGAGACGCCGGCGTTGCGGTAGGCGCGGGTCAGCGCGGTGTGCTGGCCCTCGGGCCGGGGCGCGGTCAGGCCGAGCGCGCGGCCGTCGGAAGCCGCGCCGACCCCCTTGATCACGGCGTACACCCGGTCGCCGTCGCGTTCGGCGTCGGCGAGGCGCTTCAGGGCGATGCACGCGACGCCCTCGCCGAGCGCGATGCCGTCGGCCGCGCTGTCGAACGTCGCCGACCGCCCGGTCGGCGAGAGCGCGTGCGCCGAAGCGAACAGGAGGTAGTCGTTGATGCCGTTGTGCAGGTCGGCACCGCCGCAGAGGACGAGGTCGCTGGTGCCCGCGGTCAGTTCCTTGCAGGCGACGTCGACCGCGGTCAGCGAGGACGCGCACGCGGCGTCGACGGTGTAGTTGGCCCCGCCCAGGTCGAGCCGGTTGGCGATCCGCCCGGCGATCACGTTGGCGAGCACGCCCGGGAAGGAGTCTTCGGTGATCTTCGGCAGCCGTTCGTCCAGTTCGGACGGCAGTGCGCCCAGGTAGGACGGCAGCACCGAGCGCAGCGTCATCGCGTTCGACAGGTCGCTGCCGGCTTCGGCGCCGAAGACGACCGACGTCCGCGTCCGGTCGAACGCGCGGTCGGCGTAGCCCGCGTCGGCCAGTGCGCGGTGCGCGGCCTCCAGTGCCAGCAGCTGCACGGGCTCGATGCTGGCCAGCGACGACGGCGGGATGCCGTACTTCAGCGGGTCGAAGCCGATTTCCGGGAGGAACCCGCCCCAGCGCGACGGCGTCCGCTCGCCTTGGCCGTCGGGGTCGTAGTACAGGGCGGTGTCCCAACGCTGCGGGGGCACTTCGGTGACCGCGTCGGCGCCGGCCAGGACGTTCGCCCAGAACGCGGCCAGGTCGGGAGCCTGCGGGAACATGCAGGCCATGCCGACGATCGCGATCTCGAGCGGCTCGGGCGCGGGCGGCTCCGCCTCGGTGACGCCGAACACGGCGGCCCGCGCGCGCAGGAACGCATTCGCCCCTTCGCCCACCGAGTGGTGCAGATCCGCGATCGTGGTGACGGCCGAGCGCAGCACGGCGACCTCGCCCGCCATGAACATGCCTTCGGCCAGCTGACGGTCTTCGGCGACGTCCCGCAGCTCGGCGCCGACGCGTTCGATGCCCTTGCTCGCCAGCCGGAGCCGTCCGACGTTGAGGGTTTCCAGGTGCTCCCAGGCGTCGCGGCTCGGCACGCCGCGCTCGGCGAGGTCCGCCTTGATCGCGGCGTACTCCTCGGTGAACGGGCTGCGCACGCAGCGGGTGGCGTGACCCGGCGCGGTTTCGAGGAGGTCGGTCCGGTCGGCTTCGAGGAGCCGGCGCTGGAACAGCGGGAGCACGGCGCCCGCGTCGACGGCCTCGCGGGTGAAGAGGTAGGCGGTGCCCATCAGCACCCCGATCGCCGCCCCGCGCGCGGCCACCGGCGCGGCGAGGGCGGCCACCATCGCGGCCGAGCGCTCGTCGTGGATGCCCCCGGCGAACAGCAGCTGCAGGTCCGCGGCCGCGGCCGGGGTGGCCGCGAGGAAGTCGGCGAGCACGCCGAGCTGGGCCTCCCACAACGGGAAGCTGGTCCGCGGGCCGACGTGGCCGCCGCACTCGGAGCCTTCGAAGACGAACTTGCGGGCGCCCGCCTCGAGGAACTGCTTCAGCAGTCCCGGCGAGGGCACATGCAGGAACGTGGCGATGCCGGCGTCTTCCAGGGCCACGGCCTGGGCGGGGCGGCCGCCGGCGATGATCGCGTGCGTGGGACGCAGTTCGCGGATGACCGCCAGCTGCGCGGCCTTGACGTCGTCGGCGGCGAAGCCGAGGACACCGACGCCCCAGGGTGCGTCGCCCACCGCCGCGCGGGTCCGTTCCAGCACTTCGCGGGTCTGCTCCGGGCCGGACAGGGCCAGCGCGATGAACGGCAGCGCGCCGCCCGCGGCGACCTCGGCCGCGAAGGCGGGCTGGTCGCTGACCCGGGTCATCGGCCCCTGGACGACCGGCAGCGCCGTGCCGAACGCCCGGCTGCCCGCGCTGCCGGGGCCCAGCACCGCGTCCGGTACGCGCAGGGCCGCGCCGACGGCTTCCGCCAGGCCGCGCACCGCCGCGGTCACGGTGCCCCAGCGGTCCCGGAACCGGGTGGCGAGGAAGACGTCCTGACCCGCTTCGAGGGGCTCGGTGCCCCGCCGGGCCAGCACGCGGACGCCGTCGGCGACGGTCGTTTCCGAGCCGTCGAGGCCGGTGACGGCGGTGGTCAGGGCCGAGGGCAGTTCGGCTTCCGGCAGCAGGGCGAGCTGGGTGTCGACGACGACGCCGGCCGCGCCACCCGCGACGGCGGCCGCGGCGGTGTGCGGTCCGATGCCGCCCGCGGCCCACACCGGGACGCCGAGGCCGTCGTCATCGAGCAGGGCCTGCAGCAGCACAAAGGTGGACAGTTCCCCGATCCGGCCGCCGCATTCGTGCCCGCGGGCGATCAGGCCGTCGGCACCGGCGGCGACCGCCCGGACAGCCGCCGCGCGGGAAGTGACTTCGGCCAGCACCCGCCGGCCCGGGAAGTCCCGCGGCGTGCAGGCGGCGTCTTCGGTCAGCAGCACGGTCGTCACGGCATCGGGCAGGTCCGCCGGCCGCGCCAGCCGGACCCCGAACGCCGGGACACCCCATTCCCCCAGCAGCGCGAGCTCGTCCGCCGCCGCGGCGACCCGGGCCGTCAGGTCGAGCACGCCGAGCCCGCCCCCGCGCGCCGCGGCGGCGACCCCGCGCGCCGACGGCCATCGCAGCGGCGACACGGCGACGACCAGCTCGGCCGGCACGGAGTCGTCTTTCGAGAGACGCATGGGAACTCCCGCTACGCACGAAAGGGTGAAGGGTAACGGGAGTACTTAAGCGGGTTCCTTCCGTGCCGTCAACAACCCGCCGCGATTTCATCGCCGAGGTTCAGAAAATTCGGGATCGACCAGGCAGACGGCGCAAGAATTTAACGTCGCCGTCACGTTCCCGATCCGGCAACCGGGCCGGCGGCGGACCGGTTCCGCGGCGTGGTCCACGCGGCTTGCACCACCGGACGGCGCAAGCCATCCCGCCTGGTGGACGCGGAGCCGTTGCCCGTTCCGGACCACGTCGACCGTAGGGTGCGAAGTTCCCTTCCCGTCTCGCACGCTTATCCCGCCGGTAAAGCTGACGTACGAAGACGTTCGCTTCACCGATCCGAACACGGCACTCTTCGCCGGTGGCCTCGGTGATTTTCGGCGCTTTTCCGGAACGGCGAAAGAATCCACCAGAAGAATAGCCGAAGCAGCCCCGCAGTCCATTGTGGATCGGCCACGCAACGGGGATTCTCGGTGCTCACAAGACCACGAACGGGGACGTCGGTGGCCGATCTTCCACCACCGGACCCACCCGGCGACATTCGGGCGTCCACCAGCCGTACGCCTCCGAGCCCCCGTGATCGAAATTTTCCACCACCGCGTTACAAGCTTTTCCTGAGAAGAAGCTGAAGACATTTCGCGTACTCCGGAGTAGCCTTGGACAGTACGTCTAGACTTGGACTGTTCGTCCAGCCAGGGAGGTGGCGGTGGAGTATTGGTACACCGACGAGCGGTCAGGGGCGCGGTACCCCGGTGATCCGCTGCGCTGGCGTGGTGACGACGGTGCCCCGCTCACCGTCGCCGCCCGGCCCGGCCTGCGCCCGGAGGACGTCGACACCGGCGTCCGCTCGCTCTGGCGCTACCGGGCGGCGCTGCCCGGCGACCTCCGCCCGGTGTCGCTCGGGGAAGGCTGCACCCCGCTCGTCCCGCAGGTGTGGGGCGACGCCGAGGTCCGGTTCAAGCTCGAATGGTTCAGCCCGACCGGCAGCTTCAAGGACCGCGGCACCAGCGTCATGGTCTCCGCGCTGGCCGGCGCCGGGGTGCGCGAGCTGCTGGAGGACAGCTCCGGCAACGGCGGCTCGTCGGTGGCGGCCTACAGCGCCGCGGCTGGGATCGCGGCGACCGTCCTCGCTCCGGCGGGGACGTCGCCGGCGAAGGTGCTGCAGACCCGCGCGTACGGCGCGGCCGTCGAGCTGGTGCCGGGCACCCGCGACGACACGGCCGCCGAAGCCGTCCGCCGCTCGGAGGCCACCACCTACGCCAGCCACAACTGGCACCCGTTCTTCCTGCAGGGCACCAAGACCCTGGCCTACGAGCTGTGGGAGGACCTCGGGTTCCGCGCGCCGGACGCCGTCGTCACGGCGGCCGGCGCCGGCAGCATCGTGCTGGGCTGCGATCTGGGGTTCGGGGAGCTGCTGGCCGCCGGGTCCATCGCGCGGCGCCCGCGCCTGCTCGTCGCCCAGCCGCGGAACTGCTCCCCCGTCGACGCGGCCTGCCACGACCGGGAGCCGCCGGAGTTCGCCCCGACCATCGCCGAGGGGACGGCGATCCGCCGTCCGGTGCGGCTGCCCGAAGTCGTCGCGGCGATCCGGCGCTCGGGCGGGGACACCGCGGCGATCACCGAAGACGCCATCGCCGCGGCGGCCCGCCGCCTGGCGTCCCTCGGCCTCTACGCGGAGCCGACCAGCGCGACCGCCGCGGCGGCGATCGACGTCTTCCGCGCGCGGGGTGCCATCCGGCCCGGCGAGACCACGGTGGTCGTGCTCACCGGCTCGGGCCTGAAGGCGGCTGACAAGCTGAGGGAGCTGATCGGATGACCGAGGACGAGCTGCTGCTGCGCGAGGCGGAGAAGATCGCCCACGCCGTCGGCCGGATGTTCCCGGGTCTGTGCGAGGTGGTGCTGCACGACCTGCGCGACCCGGCCCACGCGGTGCGCGCGATCGAGGGCGGCCTGTCCGGCCGCGCGGTCGGCGACCCGGCGACCGAGCTGGGCCTGGCCCGCATCGCCGACCCGGCGTTCCCGGACGTGCTGCAGAACTACCCCAACCGGTTCCCCGACGGCAGGCCCGCGAAGAGCACGTCGATCGGCATCCGCAACGCGGGCGGCGAGTACGTCGCGGCCCTGTGCCTCAACCTCGACGTCTCCCTCCTCGGCTCGGCGGCCCACGCCCTGGCCCGCCTGGCCGCCACCGACGAGCAGGCCCCGCTCACCGAATCCCTGCGCGCCCGGACGGCCGACGAGCTGCGCGCCCTGGTCGAGGACTACGCCACCGAGCGCGGCCACACCCCGCGCAGCCTTCCGGCGGGCGCGAAGAAGGACTTGGTGCGGTCGCTGAAGGAGCGGGGGTTCCTGGAGCTGAAGAACGCGGTGCCGGCCCTGACCGACCTGCTCGGGATCTCGCGGGCGAGCGTCTACAACTACCTGCGCTGAGTTCAGTACACCGACAGGGTCACCCGGTTGGTGACCCGCTGTGACGGATATGGCGTACAGTGACTCCCGTCACAGACCTGAGGGGGCTCATGCAGGGGGACGACCGGGCGCGCACGGTGGAGTTCTGGCGTGCCGTCGAAACACTCAGCCCGGCCACCGCGCCCAAGCTCGACCGGCGCGGTGGCCCGCGCGCCGACCAGCTCGTGTTCGACCTCGACCCGCGGGAGCAGACGCCGTGGTCAGACGGTCACCCGCTCACGGCACGTCCGCTGCCGGCGACACTGGCGTGGCAGTTCACGGTCTACGGCGGCCTGTACGAACTGACGGCGATCCACGACACGCTGGCGCGGGCGTTCGGCCACGACGCCACCCCTCCGGACGGACGCAGTTCCGGCCAGGCGGCCCTGTTCGCGTTCACGGTGGCCGCCGACGGCTTCCTGGTCGAGGGCTCCGGCGCCCTCTCCGCCTGCGCCTTCGCCCTGGGCCGGCTGAGCCGGGAGGGCCCGGACGCCGACTGGCTCGACGGGTTCGAAGCCGAAGAGCGCGGCTTCGCCGACGGCTTGGACCGGCTCGCACCGCCCTCCCGCGAAACCCGGGGCGGGGCCACGGCGGGCAAGGTCGTGCACGAACTGGGCGAGCACGCGAAGGAGGCAGCGCGCGAAGCGGCCGGAGCCGGGGCCAAGGCGACGGGTGCGGCGGTCACCACGGCCGCGGCCACCGCAGTCACCTCGCTGGCCGGCCCGCTCGTCGGCGGCATCGCCGGAGCGGTGGCCGGAACCTTCGCCGAGAAGCTGCTGACCCCGAAGAAGAAGACGGCGGGGCCGGGGACCGCTGCCCGCACGCCGCGTTTCGAGCTCACCGCGGATGCGCTGCACGAGTTCACCGCGGAGCTGGCCGAGGCACTGGGCATCACCGACGCGCTCGATCCCCGGGGCATCCGCGTCCACTGTTCGAAGGTGCGGGTCCGGGACGCCGCCGACGCCGGTGACAGCACGTTCCTCAACAGCTTCCACGGGGCCGACCTCGCCAGGATCGCCAAGGCCGTGCGTGCCGGCGAAGTAGGCACCGGCCTCCGCGGCTTCCTTTCCGACGCCGGCGCGGTGCCGGTCGGCGACCGGGTCGACGTCCGCACCACACCCCAGGCCGTGCTCGCCGGGGTCGAACCCGCCCGGCTGCCACTCGGCCGCTGGCCCGGCGACCCGGCGCGGCCACTGGTGCTCAGCCAGCAGTTCGCGGTCGACCGGATCATGGTCCAGCTCGGCCCCGCCGACGGGCTGTTCGCCGTCAACGGCCCGCCCGGTACCGGCAAGACCACCTTGCTGCGGGACGTGATCGCCGCCGTCCTGGTACAGCGTGCCCAGGCGCTCGCGGGGCTGTCCGCGCCCGCCGATGCCTTCTCCGACGCGCTCGAGCGGGTCAAGATCTCCGAGCGGTACTCGGCGTCCGTCCGGGCCCTCTCGCCCGCCGTGACCGGCGCGGAGATCCTCGTGGCCACCTCCGGGAACAAGGCGGCCGCGAACGTCACGGCGGAGATTCCCGGCGTCGAGGCGGTCAGCGGCGCCGAAGAGGCCGCGGTCGCCGTCGACTACTTCCGCGGGCCGGCCACGCACGTGCTCGACAAGCCGGCGTGGGGCCTGCTCGCCGCCACGCTGGGCAACCGCAAGAACTGCGGCCAATTCGCCCAGCGCTTCTGGTGGGGCCAGGAACCCGCGAAGCCGGGCGACCCGGGCATCCCGGGCATGCGGCGGATCTTGCGAGCGGCCCGCGACGAGCCCGGCTCGGTGGACGACTGGGCGACGGCGGTCCGGCGTTTCCGCGACGCCGAGGCAACGAGCACGCGCCTGGCCGCCGAACGCGAGCAGGTCGCGCGGGCCCTGATCGATCGCCCCGTCCTGGAAAGCGGCCTGCGCGAGGCCGAAGCGGCCTTGGCGCAGGTACAGCACCAGCAGGCGGCCTTGGGCCAGCGCGTCGCGGAAGCGCGGCGCGGACACGCAGCCGCCGCGGCAGCGCTGCAGCACGCCACGGCGGTCCACCGCGACCACCGCGCGGACAAGCCCGGGTTCTGGGTCTCGCTCTCGACGCTGTTCCGGGCCGGCCGCGCGTGGCACGCGGAACACGATCGGCTCCGCCGTCAGCGTGACCACGCGGCGCAGGTGCTGGACCAGTGGTCGGCTGCGCTGGGCACCCTGGCCGCCGAGGGTTCGGCCCTCGACGCGCGGCTCCGTGAGGCCGCCGTCCGGCTGGATCGGGCCCGGTACGAGCTGGGCAAAGTCACCTCGGTCATCGCCAGCGCGCACAGCCGCTGGCCCGGCCACGTCCCCGATCCCGCGGCATTCGCCGGCGACGACGCCTTCCAGCTGTGCGCGCCCTGGGCCGACCCGGAGTTCACCGCCGCCCGCAACCGGGTCACGCTCGAAGCGCTCCGGCTGCACAAGGCCTTCGTGCTGGGGGCGGGCGCGCCGATGCGCGACAACCTCACCACGGCCGCAGCGGTGCTCGGCGGGAATCCGAAGCTCCGGGACGAAACGCTGCTCGCGGTCTGGCAGACGCTGTTCCTGGTGGTGCCGGTCATTTCGACGACCTTCGCGTCCCTTCCGCGGCTGTTCGGCCGGCTCGGTCCCGAAGCGCTGGGGTGGCTGTTCATCGACGAAGCGGGGCAGGCCACGCCCCAGCAGACGGCCGGCGGTATCTGGCGGGCCCGGCGGTCCGTGCTGGTCGGTGATCCGCAGCAGCTGGAACCGATCGTGACGCTGCCGTCCACCGCGCAGGCAGCCCTGCTCAAGCGCTATCGGGTCGCCGAGGAATGGTTGCCGGACGCGACTTCGGCGCAGCGGGTCGCCGACCGGCTCAACCGGTTCGGAACCGCCCTGCCCGATCCGATCGGTGAGGGATCGACCTGGGTGGGCGCACCGCTTCGCGTACACCGCCGGTGCGACCGGCTGATGTTCGAGATCTCCAACCGCATCGCCTACGGCGGCGAGCTCATGGTCTACGGCACGGCCGAGCGTCCTCCCCACCCCGGCCGTGACGAGTGGATCGACGTCCCGGCGACCCGCTCCGAAGGGAATTGGGTACCGGCCGAAGGACACGAACTCGGGCTGCTGCTCGACGAGCTCGCCGGCCTCGGCATCGAACCCGGCGCCATCCGGGTGGTCAGCCCGTTCGTGAACGTGGTCCGAGGTGCTCAGCGCGTCGTCCGGCAGAAAGCCGGCCGCGGGCCGGCCGCGGTCGAGGTGGGCACGGTCCACACCGTGCAGGGTCAGGAAGCCGACGTGGTCGTGATCGTGCTCGGCAGCGACCCGGCCAAGGACGGCGCGCGCCGGTGGGGCGCGGCCAAGCCCAACCTGCTCAACGTCGCGGTGTCACGGGCGAAGCGCCGGCTCTACGTCATCGGTGACCGGCGCCGCTGGCAGGACCAGCGGTACTTCGACACGCTGGCCGCGGCCCTGCCCGTCCGGAACGGAATGGCCGCCGTCGCCGATCCGGAGAACGGCCGGCGCTGACTCAGAAGATCGACCAGCCGGTCAGCGTCGTGAACCGGTCCAGGGCCGCCACACCGGCCACGGAGTTGCCGCGCGCGTCCAGCCCGGGGCTCCACACGCAGACCGCGCACCGGCCCGGGACGATCGCCAGGACGCCGCCGCCCACGCCGCTCTTGCCCGGGAGGCCGACGCGGTAGGCGAACTCGCCCGCCGCGTCGTACGTGCCGCACGTCAGCATCACCGCGTTGATCCGCTTCGCCGCGCTCAGCCCGAGCAGCCGCGAGCCGTCGTTGCGGACGCCGTGGCGGGCCAGGAACAACGCCGACCGGGCGACGTCGGCGCAGCTCATCGCGATCGAACACTGGCGGACGTACTGGTCCAGCACCGACGGCACCGGGTGGCGCATGTTGCCGTAGGACGCCATGAAGTACGCGAGGGCGCGGTTGCGGTCGGCGTGCCCCGCCTCCGACGCCGCCACCTCGGGATCCACGGCGATCCCCGCACGGCCGCTCTCCTGCCGGAGGAAGGCGAGCAGCGCGTCCACCGCGTCGCCGTGGCGGGCGAGTTCGTCGGTCACCACCAGCGCGCCCGCATTGATGAACGGGTTGCGCGGAATGCCGTCCTCGTGTTCGAGCTGCACCAGCGAATTGAACGGATCACCCGACGGTTCGCGGCCGACCCGCGCCCACACGTCGTCGCCGCGGGAAAGGGTCAGCGCGAGGGTGAACACTTTGGACATGCTCTGCACGGAGAACGGGTGCTCCCAGTCGCCGACGCCGTGCACCGCACCGTCCACTTCGGCCACCGCCATGCCGAACCGCCCCGGCGCCACCCTGGCCAGCGCGGGAATGTAGTCAGCGACGGCGCCGCGGCCGACCTCGGGCGCGACGTCGTCGGCTATCCGGTCCAGCAGCGCCGCGAGGTCCACGGCCGTAGCGTAGAAGGCTCTCCCGGCCGGACGGCACGCGGCCCGGTCAACTCGGAACCGGTCTCCATCGTGATTTCCGGCACACCTTAAGTCTTCCTTAGCCTGCTTGGTGACCCGCCGCACACGGCTCTAGCGTCCGATAACCATGGATTCCTCGCTGCTCACCGAAAACGGTGAAAGCTACTCGAAAGCGCTGGGCAACCGCCAAGTGCAGATGATCGCCATCGGCGGTGCGATCGGCGTCGGGCTGTTCCTCGGCGCCGGCGGCAAGCTCCACCAGGTCGGCCCGTCGCTGATCTTCTCCTACGCGATCTGCGGGGTGGCCGCCTACTTCGTGATGCGCGCGCTCGGCGAACTCGTCCTGCACGAGCCCAGCTCCGGCAGCTTCGTCACCTACGCGCGGAAGTTCATCGGGCCGTGGGCCGGCTTCGCCTCCGGCTGGATGTACTGGCTGAACTGGGCGATGACCGGGATCGCCGAGATCACCGCGGTCGCCATCTACGTCCACAAGTGGCTGCCGGACGTGCCGCAGTGGATCACCGCGCTGATCGCCCTCGGCGTGCTGCTGGCGGTGAACCTGCTGTCGGTCAAGGTGTTCGGCGAGCTGGAGTTCTGGTTCTCGGTGGTCAAGGTGCTGGCCATCGTCGTCTTCCTGGTCACCGGCGCGGGTCTGGTGCTGACGAGCGCCGACATCGGCGGCACGCCCGCCGGCGTGTCCAACCTGACCGGACACAGTGGACTGTTCCCGGCCGGCATCGGCATCGCGCTGATGACGTTGCAGGCGGTCATCTTCGCCTACTCGGCCATCGAGGTCGTCGGCATCGCGGCCGGGGAGACCAAGGACGCGCGCAAGGTGCTGCCGAAGGCGATCAACGGCGTGGTCTGGCGGATCGGCGTGTTCTACGTCGGCTCGGTGCTGCTGCTGGCGATGCTGCTGCCGTGGCCGTTCTACAGCGGCGACGAGAGCCCGTTCGTCACCGTGTTCAGCCGGCTCGGCATCCCGGGCATCGGCGACGTGATGAACGCGGTGGTGCTGACCGCGGCGCTGTCCAGCGTCAACTCCGGCCTCTATTCGACGGGCCGGATCCTGCGCTCGCTGGCCGAAAAGGGCGAAGCACCCTCGTTCGTCAGCCGGATGAGCAGCCGTCAGGTGCCCTACGGCGGCATCCTGTTCACGTCGGTGGCGTACGTGCTGGGTGTGGTGCTGAACTACCTGGTGCCGAAGGAGGCGTTCGACATCGCCATCGCGATCGCGTCCCTCGGCGTGATCAGCACCTGGGCGACGCTGATCTTCTGCCAGCTGCGGCTGCGCCAGGCCGCCTTGCGGGGCGAGCTGGAGCGCCCGTCGTACCGGATGCCGTGGGCGCCCTACAGCGGCTGGGCGACGCTCGCGTTCCTGGTCCTGGTGGTGGTGCTGATGGGCTTCTCCGACGGTGCCGAGAAGATCGCGTTCTCTTCGATCCCGGTGCTCGCGGTGGTCTTGGCGGTGGGCTGGCGCTTCGTGAAGCGCCGCGAACGCACCCCGCTCGGGTAGCGCCCCCGGCCACCTGCATGCAGTGAATGACTCATTCCTGACGTCCGATGCCAGGAATGAGTCATTCACTGCATGCGCGCTGGGGCTGGGCGGGCATACTCGACGGGTGTCTTCGAGCAGCACGGAACCCCGGCGGGTGACGATCCACGACGTCGCCCGCTCGGCCGGGGTCTCCCGGCAGACGGTGTCGCGAGCGCTGAACGACAAGGGCGAGATCGACGGCTCGACCAAGCAGCGCGTCCTCGACGCCGTCCGCGAGCTCGGGTACCGCCCCAGCCGCTTCGCCCGCGGCCTGGTCCGGCCGGACACCACCACGATCGGCCTCGTCGTGCCGGACCTGCTCAACCCCTTCTTCACCGAGGTCGCCTCCGGCGCGCTGGAGGCGGCCCGGGCCCGCGGCTGGCACGTCGTCGTGCACGACACCGCCGACGACCCCGAGCAGGAACTGGCCACGCTCCGGGTGATCGGCACCCAGGTCGACGCGGTCACCGGTTACTTCGGCCGGTCCGACGAGGACCTCGACCGCCTCACCGCCGGGATCCCGGTCGTCCTGATCGGCCGCGAGCCGCACACCCCGCGGTTCAGCGGCATCGGGATCGACGGGGAGGACGGCGTCCGCGAGGCCGTCGCCCACCTCGTCTCGCGCGGGCACCGGCGGATCGGCATGCTCGACGGGAACCCCGCTCCGAGCGTCCGCCGTCAGTGGTTCCTGCGGGCGGCCGCGGAGTGCGGGGTCTCGGTGCACCCGGGCTGGATCACCACCGGCGCCCAGACCGTCGAGGGCGGCGGTGCGGCACTGGCCGCCTTGCTCGCCGCGCATCCCGACGTCACCGCGCTGTTCGCCTTCAACGACGTGATGGCCATCGGCGCGCTGCGCGAGGCCCGCCGGTTCGGCCTGCGCGTGCCCGCCGACCTCGCCGTGATCGGGTTCGACGGGCTCGCCCTTGGCACCCTGGTCGAGCCGGAGCTCTCGAGCGTCGCCATCGACACGCGCGCGGTCGGCGCGCTGGCCGTCGAGCAGGCCGCCCGCCTGGTCACCGGCGCGGTGCCCCTCGAACCCGCCGAGCTGATCGTCCGCGCCCGGCTCCACCTGCGCGAATCCGCCTGATCCCTTGACACCCGGTCCCGCCGCGAAGCACACTTCGGAGCGGTCCGTGAACGTTCACGGGAACGTTCTCGGACAGCATCGCGAGCCCGGCGTGCCCAGCGCGGAAAGGACCTCATGTCGTACCTCGAAGACCCCGGCCCCGGCCGCGGTGCGCTTCCGCCGCGCGCGGCCTTCACCTCCGACGCGCCCACGCTGTCGCTGAACGGCACGTGGCGGTTCCGGCTGTCGCCGAGCCTCGCGGCCGCGCCGGCGGGGATCGAAGCCGGGGAGTTCGACGACTCGGCGTGGGACGAGCTGCCGGTGCCGTCGCTGTGGCAGCTGCACGGCCACGGGCGGCCGGCCTACACGAACGTGCGCTACCCGTTCCCGGTCGACCCGCCGCACGTGCCGTCGGACAACCCGACCGGCGACCACCGGCTGCGGTTCGACCTGCCCGCCGGCTGGCCCGCCGGGTCCGCGGTGCTGCGCTTCGACGGCATCGACTCGTGCGGCCGGATCTGGCTCAACGGCACCGAACTCGGCGTCACTCAGGGCAGCAGGCTGCCGTCGGAGTTCGAGGTCGGGCCGCTGCTGCGGCCGGCCGGGAACGTCCTCGTGGTGCGGGTGCACCAGTGGTCGGCGGGCAGCTACCTCGAAGACCAGGACATGTGGTGGCTGTCCGGCATCTTCCGCGCCGTCACCCTCCTCGCCCGCCCGGACGGCGGCATCGGCGACTACTGGGTGCGCGCCGATTACGACCACACCACCGGCCTCGGCACGGTCCGGGTCGAAACCGGCCCGGACGTCGTGCTGGACATTCCCGAGCTGGGCGTCTCCGCGCACCCGGCCGGGGAGGCGCTGGAGCTGCCGGTCGAGCCGTGGAGCGCCGAGACCCCGCGGCTGTACGAAGGCACGCTGGCCACCGCGGCCGAGCGGGTGCCGGTGCGGATCGGGTTCCGGACGGTGCACATCGAGGACGGCCGGCTCAAGGTCAACGGCCGTCCGCTGATGCTGCGCGGGGTGAACCGCCACGAGCACGACCCGCGCACCGGGCGCGTGGTGTCGCCGGAGACGGCACTGGCCGACGTGCTGCTGATGAAGCGGCACAACGTCAACGCGGTCCGGACCAGCCACTACCCGCCCGACCCGGCGTTCCTCGAGCTCTGCGACACCCACGGCCTGTGGGTGATCGACGAGTGCGACCTGGAGACGCACGGCTTCGAGCCGCTGGGCTGGGCCGGCAACCCCAGCGGCGACCCGATCTGGGCCGAGGCGTACCTCGACCGGATGCGGCGCACGGTGGAGCGGGACAAGAACCGGCCCAGCGTGATCCTCTGGTCGCTGGGCAACGAAAGCCACACCGGCGAGAACCTGGCGCGGATGGCCGAGTGGGTGCGCCACCGCGACCCGACGCGGCCGGTGCACTACGAAGGCGACCACGAGTGCGCGTACGTCGACGTGCACAGCCGGATGTACGCCACGCACGAGGACGTCGAGCGGATCGGCCGCCGGGAAGACGCCAACGAGCGCCGGCGGGACCTGCCGTTCCTGCAGTGCGAATACGGGCACGCGATGGGCAACGGCCCGGGCGGCCTGCTCGAGTACCGCGAGCTGTTCGAGCGGTACCCGAACTGCCAGGGCGGGTTCCTCTGGGAGTGGATCGACCACGGGCTCGCCGCCGAGGGGCACTTCGCCTACGGCGGCGACTTCGGCGAACCGATCCACGACGGCAACTTCGTCATCGACGGCCTGCTCTTCCCCGACCGGACGCCGTCACCGGGGCTGGTCGAGTTCGCGAAGGTCATCGAGCCGGTCCGGATCGACGCGGACGCAACCGGGATCCGGGTCAGCAACCACTACGACTTCGTCAGCACCGGGCACCTCACGTTCACCTGGGTGCTGGAGGAGGAAGGAACCGCGGTCGCCCACGGCGTCCTCGACGTGCCTGCTGTCCATTCCGGACAGAGCACTTCGGTCCCGCTGCCCGGGCTGCCCGCGACGAGAGGTGAGTCGTGGTTGACCGTGTCGGCGTCGCTGACCGCGGCGACGGCGTGGGCGCCGGCCGGGCACGTCGTCGGCTGGGGACAGCTCGCGGTGTCGGCGGCCCCCGCCGCGGCGCCGCTCCCTTCGCGCGGGCCGGTGTTCCGCACCGGCGGACGGCTGGTGCTGGGCGTCGGCGAGTTCGACCCGGTGACGGGCAGGTTGGCGACCCTCGGCGGGCACATCGTCCACGGGCCGCGGCTCGACGTGTGGCGCGCGACGACCGACAACGACCGCGGCACGTTCGCCGGGCGGCCGGCCGCCGACCAGTGGCGCGAGGCCGGGCTGCACCGGATGCAGCACCGCGTGATCACGGTCGACGCCGACGGCGAGGAGCTGGTGGTGCGCACCCGGGTCGCCCCGCCGGCCCAGCCGTTCGGGCTGTTCGCCGACTACACGTGGACGGCGTTCGGCGACCGCCTGCGGCTGCGCGTCGAGGTGACCCCGGACGGCGAGTTCCCCGGCACCCTCCCCCGGCTCGGGCTGGCGATGGCGATCCCGGGCGCGCTCGGCTCGGCGGAGTGGTTCGGCGGCGGCCCGGGCGAGGCGTACCCGGACAGCCGCCAGGCGGCGCGGATCGGCCGGTTTTCCAGCAGCGTCGACGGCCTGCAGACGCCGTACGTGTTCCCGCAGGAGAACGGCAACCGCACGGCGGTCCGCTGGGCGCGGCTGACGGCCCCGGACGGCACGGGCATCCGGGTGGACGGCGAACCGGTCTTCGACTTCACGGCCCGCCGCTGGACCGCGGCGGCGCTGGAGGAGGCCCGGCACACCGACGACTTGGTGCCGGGTGAGCTGGTGCACCTGACGCTGGACGTGGCCCAGCACGGCCTCGGGACGGCGTCGTGCGGGCCGGGGGTGCTGCCGCGGTACCGGCTGGTGGCGCAGAAGACCGAGTTCACGTTGTGGTTCCGCCCGGCGGCCTAGCGGCCCGTCTCAAAAATTCTCATAAGTCGTCTCATTAATCGGCGACCGGCAGGTGGCGGTAGATCGTCGCCCGGGAGACCCCGAGCGCGGTCGCGATGTCGGCGGGAGCGCGCCCGGCGTCGTAGAGGCGCCGGGCGGCCTCGATCACTTCGGGTTTCATGGCGGGCGGCCGGCCGCGGCGGCTCTTGCGTGCGGCTGGGGTGATTCCGGCCGCGGCCGGCGCGCCGAGGTGGGAGTTTCGCTCTGCGGCCACACCGGACTCGCGCCCCTCCGGCGGTTCGCTGTCGTCCACTGCCGAGGCGGTCCGGATCGTGCTCGCTCCCGGCTCGCCGCGACCACTCCCCTCCCCTCCCGCCGCCGTGAACAGCCGGTCCACGCCGTCCAGGATGGCCGCACGCAGTTCGGCCTGCGAAGCCTCCGCGAAGAGGACCACCGGGTCGCTCAACATGGCGATCGCCTGTGCCGCGCGGACCCGGTCCGCGAAGTCCGCGTCCGGCCCCGCGACCAGGCCGTTCGCCCGGAGCATGCCGTCGCGGAAGCGCTCGAACACCACCTCCGAGGCGGTCAGGCCGAGGTCGCGCAGGTTCATCCGCAGCAGGTACCGATGGGTCAGCCAGACCTCCAGCAGCCCCTCGACGGCCGCCCGGCGGGTGTCGGACGCCTCCGCCGCCTGCGCCAGCGCGGCCTCGAAGTCGGCCAGCATCGGCTCGGCCAGCGCCGTGACGATGTCCGCCTTGCCCGGAAAGTGGTAGAGCACCGCGGTCTTCGTCACGCCGACCCGCTCGGCCAGCTCCCGCACCGACGTCTCGTGGAAACCGCGCGCCGAAAACTCCTCCAGCGCCGCGCGCAGGATCTTCGCCCGGGTGTCGTCCGTCATCGGCCCAGCCTAGTCCCTTGCCTGACCGATGGACAGGAGAGTACGGTCGTGACTGACCGATGGTCAGGACCGAGATGGGGGCACACCATGACCGAACCGACCGTGCTGATTTCCGGGGCCGGCGTCGCCGGGCCGACCCTGGCGTACTGGCTGGCCCGCGCCGGCTACCGCCCCACCGTGGTGGAACGCGCCGCCGGCCTGCGCTCGAGCGGGAGCCCGGTGGACGTCCGCGGGCCGGCCTCGCGCGTCGCTGACCGGATGGGCATCACCGCGAAGCTGCGCGAAGCGAGCACGAGCGCGACAGCGCTGAACTTCGTCGACGACGCGGGGCGGCGAACCGGCCGGATCCCGATGCGGCTGCTCGGCACGGACGGCGACATCGAACTCCCCCGCACCGACCTCGCCGCGATCCTCCACGACGCGGCGCGCGAACACGCCGAGTTCGTCTTCCACGATTCGATCACCGAACTGCACGAAGACGCGGGCGGCGTCGACGTCACGTTCGAACGCGGCACCCCGCGGCGCTTCGACCTGGTGATCGGCGCCGACGGCCTGCACTCGGCGGTCCGCCGGCTGGCGTTCGGCCCGGAGCAGGCGTTCGTGGAGCACGTGGGTGTCTACATCGCAACGCTGCCACTGGCCGGGCCGCCGTCCGCCGCGACCGCGATCGAGATGTACAACTCGCCCGGCCGGGCGGTGGCGATCCACCCGTCCCGCGGCCACGGCATCGCGGCGTTCATGTTCCGCGGCGACGCCGTGCCCGGGTTCGACCACCGGGACACGGCGCTGCACCGGCGCATGCTCGCGCAGGCCTACGAGGGCGCGGGCTGGCGGGTCCCGGAGCTGCTGGAGCAGGTGCGCACGGCGGACGACCTGTACTTCGACTCGGTGAGCCGCGTCCGGATGGACCGCTGGAGCACGGGCCGGATCGCACTGGCGGGTGACGCGGCCTCGTGCGTGTCCCTGTTCGGCGACGGCTCGACGCTGGCCATGGCGGGCGCACACACGCTGGCGGAAGAACTCGGCCGGACCCCGGAAGACCCGGCGGCGGCGTTCCGGCGGTACGAGACGGCGCACCGGAAGCTGGTGGAGCCGAAGCAGCGGGCGGTGTCGACGGCGGCAGCGATGGTGATCCCGGCGACCCGCGGCGGCCTGGTGGCCCGCAACTTCGGCACCCGCCTGCTGCCGATCGTCTCGGCGGTCCGCCGGCTGGTTCCCGCCCGGGCGGCATGAGCGTCGGATCGGTGCGGTACGGCGGGCCGCGACGTCAGCTCCGCAACATCGGCGGGTACAGCACTTCCGCCGCACCCCGCCGGTAGAGCCGGGCCGGGCGGCCGCCGTCGCGGGTGGTCGTCCGGCCCGTCGGCTCCAGCAGGCCGTCCGTGCCCGTCACCTTGCGGTGGAAGTTGCGGGGGTCGAGCCGGGTGTCCCAGACCAGTTCGTACACCCGGCGCAGCTCCGCGACCGTGAACTCCGGCGCGCAGAACGCCGTCGCCAGCGGGGAATACTCCAGTTTCGCGCGGGCGCGCTCGACGCCGTCGGCCAGGATGCGGTCGTGGTCGAACGCCAGGCGCTCGGCCCGCAGTGTGCGCACCGGTGCCCAGCGGGCCTCCGCCGCGTCCGTGCCCGCGCGCGGGACCGGCAGGTCCGGCGCCAGCGCCAGGTACGCCACCGTCACCACCCGCATCCGCGGGTCGCGATCCGGGGCGCCGTAGCCCGCCAGCTGTTCGATGTGGACGGTCCCCGGCGCCAGCCCCGTCTCCTCCGCCAGCTCGCGCCGCGCCGCGTCCGCCAGGTCCTCGTCCGCCCGGACGAACCCGCCCGGCAGCGCCCACTCGCCGAGGTACGGCTCCACTCCCCGGCGCACCAGCAGCGCGCACAGCTCGTCCCCGGTCAAGGTGAGCACGACGAGGTCCACGGTGACGGCGAACGGTGGGTGACCCATGCCACCCACCCTAATCGTCAGCTTGACGATTAGCGAGCCGACCCCATATCGTCACCACGACGATAAGAGGAGGGCTCCATGGCCGACATCAACCGCAGGTTCGGGTTCCGGCACCTGCGCGGTGCGCCCACCGTGCACATCCGCCACTACCGCCGCGGCAAGCTCGCGCACGACGGCCTCGGGCTGTCGTTCTGGTACCGGCCGCTGACGGCCGTCGTCTCGGAAGTCCCGGTCGACGACCGCGAACTGCCGCTGCTGTTCCACGCCCGCACGGCCGACTACCAGGACGTCACCGTCCAGCTCGCCCTCACCTTCCGGATCGAGGACCCGGCGCTGGCCGCGCAGCGCATCGACTTCTCCATCGACCCGGACACCGGCCGCTGGCGAAGCGACCCCCTGGCCCAGATCAGCGGGCTGCTGACGGAAAACGTCCAGCAGTACGCGGTCGAGGTGCTGACCCGCACCCCGCTCGAACAAGCCCTCGTCGACGGCGTCCGCGCGGTCCGCGACCGGATCCGCGCGGGCCTGGCCGAAGAGGACACGCGGCTCGCGCAGACCGGTTCGGCGGTGATCGACGTCCGGGTCGTCGCGATCCGGGCCGAGCCGGAGGTCGAGAAGGCGCTCCAGACGACCGCGCGGGAGAAGGTGCAGCAGGAGGCCGACCGCGCGACCTTCCAGCGGCGCGCGCTCGCCGTCGAACGTGAACGCGCGATCAGCGAAAACGAGCTGCAGAGCCAGATCGAGCTGGCCCGCCGGGAGGAGCAGCTGCTCGCCCAGCGCGGCGCGAACGCCCGGCGCCAGGCCGAAGAAGCCGCGGCGGCGAACCGGATCGAGACGGAGGCGCGGGCTTCGCGCGAGCAGCGGCTCACGCAGGTGCAGGCCGAAGGGAAGCGAGCGCTCGGCGAGGCGGAAGCGGCCGGTGAAGCAGCCCGGCTGGCGGCGTACCGCGACCTGCCCGAGGGCGTGCTGACCGGGCTGGCGCTGAAGGAGCTCGCGGGGAACCTGCCGCAGATCGACAGCCTCGTGCTCACCCCGGACCTGCTCACGCCGCTGCTGACGAAGCTGGGTGTGCGCTCGTGAGCCTCGCCCCGCGGGTCGTGCTCGTCCACCGCCGCACCGAGCTGGCCGAGCTCGTCGCCCGCCACGGCACCCGCGGCCAGGCCGAGTTCTTCCTGCGCACCCGCGGCCGCGACCTCGCCGAGGTCACCGCAGCGGACGCGGCCGTGCGCGCCGCCCTCACCGCGGCCAGTGCCGCCATCCCGCTGGACTGGCGCCGCGGCGAGGTCGAACGCGCGGACCTCGACCGGTTCCTGTTCACCCCGGAGGACGTCGTCGTGGTGGTCGGGCAGGACGGCCTGGTCGCCAACGTGGCCAAGTACCTCGACGGCCAGCCGGTGATCGGCGTGGCGCCCGGCGAGCCGGGTGTCCTGGTCAAGCACCCGGTCGAGGCGTTCGCGGACCTGGTGCGGTCCGCGAACGACGTCGAGCACCGGACGATGGCCGAGCTCACCGCGGACGACGGCCAGCGGCTGCTCGCCCTCAACGAGATCTACCTCGGGCACGCCGGGCACCAGACGGCCCGCTACCGGCTGGGGGTCGGTGGCGGGCGGGCGGAACGCCAGGCGTCGTCGGGAATCCTGGTCGGGACGGGCACCGGGGCCACCGGCTGGTGCGGCTCGGTGTGGCGGGAACGCCGCAGCGGGCTGCCCCTGCCGTCCCCCGGCGAGGCCCGGCTGGTCTGGTTCGTGCGGGAGGCGTGGCCGTCGCCGTCGACCGGGACCACCTGCACCGAGGGCGACCTGACGCAGGCGCCGCTGACGGTCGAGGTCGAATCCGACCGCCTGGTCGCGTTCGGCGACGGGCTCGAGGCCGACACGGTCGCCCTCACCCGCGGCCAGACGGCGACCTTCGCCCCGGCGGCGAAGACCGTCCGCCTGGTGCGGTGACGGAACGCGTGCTTGAACGGACGACACGCGTGATTGGAGGGACGACACGCCGAGAGGGCGTGTCAGGTGCCGTAGCGGGCCTTGACGATCGAGGGCGTGTCGAGGTTGTGGCCCGCGTCCATGCTCTGCGCCAGCCGCAGGTACTGGCCCTCGGCCCACATCAGCGGGCCCGCGCTGCCGGTCGGCCGGCCGAGGCCGAAGCAGCCGACGTCCGCGCGGTCCCAGACCTGCTCGGGCACGAAGTAGCCTTCGTTGGCCGAGTCCGCCATGGACTTGAGGTAGACCGCGGCGGAGCGGCCGTTGGCGAGCTCGTACTGCCCGCGCTCCCCCGACAGCACCGGCCACAGCCGGCCGAACCGCTGGGCACCGCCGGCCGGCCAGCCGCTGCAGTTCGCGGTGCTCTCGCCGTAGTTGTCGTGCGGGTACCGGTGGAAGTAGACGTCGCCGTTCGGCAGCGTCACCTGCAGCGCCGAGTTGCCGTCCGACGCCGCGGCCGTCGGCGCCACCGAGTTGGCGATCGTCGCGTCCCCGGCCGGGCGGATGCCGAGCCGCACCAGGTCGAGGAAGCCGAAGTCGGTCACGTCGTGTTCGTAGAAGCAGCCTTCGTCGAAGCAGATCGTCGCGGTGTCGTTCGGGTTGCCGGCGCGGTCGAGGCGCTCGTAGTAGGTGTGGCCGCCCCAGTAGCCGGACGTCGTGACGGTCCAGCCGGCCAGGGAGTTCCGCCACGAGTCCGCCGTGGACTCCCACGACGACGCGCTCGCCGTGTCGCCGTTCGCCCGCGCGATGGCCCCCGCCGCGATCAGCCCGGCGATCTCCGCGGCCACCGAAGACGGCGACTTGCCGTACTGCTCCTCCCACCGCTCGGTGGTGTCCGGGCCGGTGGCGACGATGTGGTTCGCCGTCGTCTTGACCTTGGCGTAGGTCGAGGCGTCGGTGAGGCCGGTCAGCCAGGCCAGCAGGATCGCGTCGGCGTCCTGGTCGAGCTGTTCGCAGCAGCCGAGCTGCTGGGCGCTCGCCCCGGCGACGCCGGACACCGGGCTGTAGCGCGGGAAGGACCCCGCCGGGTACGTCATGCCGTCGCCGGCCGTGGGGCTGCCGATCCACTGCGCGTTCCAGAGGAACTGGGCCATCCGCTTGGCCTGCGCGCTGTCGCCCGCGGCCAGGAGCCCGGTGGCCTGCTGGTAGAGGTCGCGGCCCCAGACGCGGTGGTAGCCGTCGTTGAGCTGGTCACCGTTCGTGAAGTTGCCCCAGGGGGTGGCGAGGCCTGCGACGCTCGCGCCGGGGTGCTGTTTGTCTTCGGCGGTCTTCAGCGCCATGGCCGCGACGTAGTAGGCGCGACGCCGCTGCGTGTCTCCGGAAACGCTGGCCGGAGCGGGTTTGAGGGAGTTCACGTACGCGTTCCAGCCGCTGCGGTAGGAACTTGCCACCGCGGTGAACCCGCTGCTCAGCGAGCCGCTTGCGGCGGACGTCGCCGCTGCCGTCGTGTCGCCGTAGCCTTGCGCGACGGTGAAGGTCGTGTCGGTGCCCACCGGGATCTGTCCACACTGGACGACGTTGCCGGTGCCGGAGACGGCGTCGAACTGGTTGGTCAAGGTCTTGTCGGCGCGCAAGTCGACCAGGCAGTCGCTGGCCGCGCCGCTGTAGCCGTTGTCGTGTGCGGTGAAGCCGGTCGAGACGCGCAGCGCGGAGACGACCGTCGTGGCCGTGCCGCCGAACAGCGTTTCGGTTCCGCTCGCCATCAGGGCTCCGGTCGAGTCCCACCAGGCGTTGTCGTTCGCGCCGCCGCCCGCCATCGACGGGTTGGCCAGCAGGTAGAGCCGGTAGCTGCCGCCGTCGAGCGACTGGAAGCGGGTGTTCGTGACCAGTGTGGCGCGGGCCGGGTCGGTGACGTAGTCGGTGGTGATCCGGTATTTGCCGCTCTTGGCCGTGTTCGTGATCGTGTACTGGAGTGCCTTCTCGTCGGGCACGGTCACCACGTGGTTCGTGGCGTCGCGCTCCAGGTCGACGAACGTCGAGCCGTCGGTGACGATGAACTGGCGGTCCTGGGAGTTGGGGATGTCGGCTCGGGGGTAGAAGACCTCGGATGTGATGCCGTCGGCGACGGTGAACCAGACTGGGCTGGTCGTGGTGGTGGCGGTGCCGAGGGCGGACTTGTTGCCGGTTGCCCAGGAGGCTCCGCCTCCGCAGCAGTCGGTTGCGGTGCCGGTGGCCAGGGCCGTGGCGGGGAGGGCTGCGGCTAGGAGGATTGCTGTTCCGGTGCAGGCCAGGAGTGCTTTCCAGCTGATCATCGGGCCCCTTTGACGGCTTTGTCGGGGTGGATATGTTGTGGGCGGCAACATATTGGGCGTGTTTGGGGTTCGGGGCAATGTCTGATCGGACTGGATCGATTCTGTTGGGAGGTTCGCGGCCGCCGTTGCCGCTCTCCGCAACCCCCGCCGTGCCGTGCCGCTCTCCGCAACCCCGCCTTGCCGCTCTCCGCAACCCCGCCTTGCCGCTCTCCGCAACCCCGCCTTGCCGCTC
>NZ_CP100416.1:5251634-5333956 GCF_026017845.1 Amycolatopsis mediterranei | reverse complement strand
CAACCCCGCCTTGCCGCTCTCCGCAACCCCGCCTTGCCGCTCTCCGCAACCCCGCCTTGCCGCTCTCCGCAACCCCGCCTTGCCGCTCTCCGCAACCCCGAAGCCTGATTGTGACTACGGCCGGCAGCACCGCGTCAAGGCGGGAAAGCGTGCCTTGACCCGGCGCTGCCGGCCGTGTTCTGGCTTCGGATCGGGGTTGCGGGGGGCCTGGGTTCCGAGGGGGGCGAGTTCGCCGGAGGGTCAAGTTTCTGGGCTGCGGGGGGATGGTTCAGGCTCGAGGGTTGCCTACGCGTCCGCGATGCGGTCCAGCCACTCTGCCAGCAGGATGCGCTCGGCGTTGGTGAGTGCCGTTGCGCCTTCGAGGCCTGCCCGTAGTGCGATTGCTCGCTCCGGCAGGTCTGATCCCTGCGGCTCCGGTGTGCCGGTCAGGATGCGGGCCAATACCGTCTCGCGGGCCGTCTCCGATAGCTCGGGGTCGCGCTCGTCCTCCGGTGTTGCCAGCTGGGTCAGCACCACTCCCATCCCCGCCGCGTGCGTGAGCCTGGCCGCTCGCTCCACGCTCACCCTCAGGCGGCCCGCCGCCGCTACTCGCTCGACGATCGCTCGCAACATTGCCTCCGCTTCGCGAGCCGCCGGTGAGGTGCGGCCCGGGCGGGCGTCTCCGTACATCAGCACGTAGAACTCCGGGCGGGACAGGCCGAACTCGATGTGCAAGTCCCAGCCTCGGCGGAGGTCCTCGACCGGGTTGTCCGTCGAGCCCATTGTGCGCTTGCTCTTCAGGTACTCGTCGAAGCCGTACGCTGCTACCGCGTCGAGCAGGCCGTCCTTGTCGCCGAACAACCGGTACAGCGCCGGTGGCTGGACGCCCGCCGCCGCGCTGACCGCCCGGGTCGACAGACCGTCGCGGCCCTCTGCTGCGAGCAGAGCCGCTGCCGCTTCGAGGATGCGCTCTCGGGTGTCCGCCGCCGTCTTTGTTGCCATGGTTACGATGGTAACAAATTCTCGGTAGCAGTTGTTCGAGGCGAGTGGGGAGCTCACCGCGAGAAGTGGTCGATCGCCACCCGGTGGGTGAGGCGGCGCAGCAGCGGTGCCGCCTCCACCATGCAGCGCGCCGGGTCGGGTTCCAGGTCGGTCAGCGCGTAGGCGGCCGAGATTCCCGCGTTCGCCAGCTGCACCGCCGACAGCCGGCAGCGGCCGGACACCGCCACGCAAGGTACGCCCCTGGCCGCCGCTGCCCGGGCCACTCCGGCCGGGGCCTTGCCGGACAACGTCTGGTCGTCGAGTGATCCCTCGCCCGTGATCACCAGTGTGGCTCCCGTCAGGGCCGCGTCGAAGCCGAGCAGGTCGAGGAGCAGCTCGATGCCGGGCCGCATCCGGGCGCCCAGCAGCGCCATTGCCGCGAAGCCCACTCCCCCGGCCGCTCCGGCGCCCGGGCGGGATGCGAACTCCGGCCCCGCGATCGATGCCCAGTGCCGGAGCGCCTCCTCCAATGCCGCGACGTCGCCGGGGGACGCGCCCTTCTGCGGGCCGTAGACCGCGGCTGCCCCGTGCGGTCCGTACAGCGGATTGTCCACGTCGCTCGCCAGCTCGATGTCCACTTCGGACAGGCGCGGCATCTCCAGCGACGCGAGCCGGGAAAGGGCCGCGCCGCCCGGCGGGAGCTCGCGACCGGCGTCGTCGAGGAGGCGGGCGCCCAGTGCGGTCAGCATTCCCGCGCCGCCGTCCGTGCAGGCGCTGCCGCCGATGCCCAGGACGATCCGGCGGCAGCCGGCCTGGATGGCCGCGGCGAGCACATCGCCGGTTCCCGCGCTGGTCGCGGTGAGCGGTTGCGGTGGCCCGGGCAGCAGGTGCAGCCCGGACGCCTCCGCCAGCTCGACCACCGCGGTGTCCCCGCGGATCGCGTAGGACGCCGTCACCGGCGCCCCCGTCGGCCCGCGCGCCGGGACCCGCACCCGCTCGTACCCGGCGGCGACAGCCGCGTCGATCGTGCCCTCGCCGCCGTCGGCCACCGGCAGCTTGTGCACCACCACCGCCGCCGGGTGGACGTCGGCCAGGCCGGCCGCCACCGCCGACGCCACCTCCGCCGCGGTCAGCGACCCCTTGAACTTGTCCGGCGCGACCAGGACCTTCACGCGCTCGCCTTGAAGGCCCGCCAGTCGCCGATCTCGGTGATGTCCCGCAGGGCCACGTGCGAGGTGTACGGCCGCCGCAGCAGCATGGCGAACGCCGAGCTGCCGTCGGCCAGCTCCACCACGCCCAGCTCCAGCTCGTGGGGTTCGGACGGGAGCACCTTGTCGCGCAAGGCGTCCAGGGAGACGTCGTAGACCTCGCCGGTGACCGACGCGCCGCCGTGCGACACCGGGTACAGCGCCGGGCACTGGTCCCCGACCGCGTAGAACCGGTACTTCGGCGCGGTCTTCGCCGTCGTGACGAACGGCGAACCCGCGAGGAGGTGGTGCAGTGGCTCGCCGCGCATGGCGCCGCCGTTGAAGAACATCAGGGCCACGAGAACTCCTTAGCGGAAGAGGGCTTCGACGCCGTCGACGGCGAAGTACACCGCGAACACCAGCGCCAGCAGGGACAGCAGCCAGCCGGCCTCGCGCCACTTGCCGCGGCCGATCTTGATCAGCACGAACGCGATCAGGCCGGCGCCGACGCCGTTGGTGATCGAGTAGGTGAACGGGATCAGCGCGGCCGTCAAGAACACCGGGATCGTGTAGTCCGGGTCGTGCCACGGGATGTTGCGGCACTGTGCGACCATCATGCCGCCGATGACCACCAGCGCCGGCGCCGCGGCCTGGGCCGGGACCACTCCGGCCAGCGGCGTGAACAGCAGCGTCCCGGCGAACAGCAGACCGGCGACGACGCTCGCCAGCCCGGTCCGCGCGCCCTCGCCGACGCCGGCCGCGGACTCGAGGAACACCGTGTTCGGCGACGAGCCGGTGACGCCGCCCGCGATCGCACCCGCGCCGTCGACCAGCAGGATCCGGCCCATCCGCGGGACCTTGCCGTTCTTCGACAGCCCGGCCTCGTCGGAAACGCTGGTGATCGTGCCCATGGCGTCGAAGAACCCGGACAGCACCAGCGTGAAGAGGAACACCGTGGCCGCCAGCGCCCCCGCCGAGGCGAAGCCGCCGAACAGGTCGATGTGGCCGAAGAGCCCGAAGTCCGGAGCCGCAACGAGTTGGTCCGGCAGCGCCGGGGTGGTGAGGCCCCAGCCGCCGACGCCGAACCCCTCGTGCAGCACGACCGCGAACGCCGTCGCCACGCCGATGCTGATCAGCACCGCGCCCGGGACCTTGCGGGCCATCAGCACGATCATCAGCAGCAGACCGAAGCAGAACACGACGATCGGCCAGCCGTGCAGGTGCCCGCTCGCCCCGAGGCGGACCGGGACCGTGGTCTGCGCCGCGTCCGGCATCCGGGTCACGAACCCGGCGCTGACCAGGCCGACGAGCGCGATGTAGAGCCCGATCCCGACGGTGATCGCCGTCTTGAGCGGCCGCGGGATGGCGTTCATGATCCGCTCGCGGACGCCGCTGACGGCCATCAGCACGATGCACACGCCTTCGAGCACGACCAGCCCGAACGCCTGCGGCCAGGTCATCGACGGCGCCATCTGGAAGGCGACGATGCCGTTGATGCCCAGGCCGGCGGCCAGCGCGAGGGGCGCGTTGCCGACGAGTCCCATGAGGACGGTCATCACGGCGGCGGCGAGCGCGGTCGCCGTGGTCACCTGCGCGGCCGAGAGCCGGGCGCCGGTGATGTCGGCGGAGGCGCCGAGGATGAGCGGGTTGAGCAGCACGATGTAGGCCATCGCGACGAACGTCGTGACGCCGCCGCGGACTTCGCGGCCGATCGTGCTCTGCCGGGCGCGCAGCTCGAAGAGCTTCTCGAGCAGAGAACGGCGTTGCGGAGGTGCTTCGGTTACTACAGGGGCGTCGATCTCGGTCTGGGTCATGCGTCCTGCCCTTGCCGGTGGGTGTGCTCGGCCAGGCCTAGGCACAGCGCCGTGCCTGGGCGAGCGGGACGTTCGATTCGGTTGTGCTCCGGTCAGCTGGCCTTGTGGGTCAGTAAGCGACAGGTCAGTAGTCGGTGCGGTCGCTCTTGTCGAGCCAGGCCGCGAACGGTGCGAATCCGTCCTTTGCGGACAGTCGCGTTACGGGAACGGTCCACGTCTCTCGTGGACGGTCGAAGAGTTCGTAGAAGGCGCGGTCGTCGAAGCCGGCCTTGGCCGCGTCGTCGCGGTCGGCGGCGAACAGGACCTTGTCCACCCGCGCCCACAGCGCCGAGGACAGGCACATCGGGCACGGCTCGCAGCTGGAGACGAGCACACAGCCGTCCAGCTTGAACGTGCCCAGCTCCTGGCAGGCCGCGCGGATCGCGACGACTTCGGCGTGCGCGGTCGGGTCGAGGTTCGCGGTGACGCGGTTGACGCCGGTCGAGACGATCTTGCCGTCCCTGACGATCAGCGCGCCGAACGGCCCGCCGCCGTTCTCGACGTTGCGCGTGGCGATCCGGACGGCTTCGTCCAGCCAGGCCTGCTCGGCAGAAAGGGACGTGGTCATCTCAGACTCCGGTGATGTGTTCGGGGCGGATCGGGACGCGCAGCAGCTCGAGGCCGGTGGCCGCGCGGATGGCGTTGGCGATCGCCGGCGTCGCGGAGATCGTGGGTGGTTCGCCGACGCCGCGGACGCCGTAGGGCGCGTGCGGGTCGGGGCGTTCGAGGACGTCGACGCGCATCGGCGGCATGTCGAGGATGGTCGGGATGAGGTAGTCGGTGAACGACGGGTTCCGCACCTTGCCGTCCTGGACCAGGATCTCCTCCATCACGGCGAGGCCGAGGCCCTGCGCGGAGCCGCCCTGGATCTGGGCGACGACGGCGTCGGGGTTCATCGCCTTGCCGACGTCCTGGGCGCAGTCGAGCTGCACGACCTTGACCAGGCCGAGCTCGAGGTCGACGTCGACCACCGCGCGGTGGGCGGAGAAGCCGTACTGGACGTGGGCGTCGCCCTGGCCGGTCTCGGGGTCGAGCGGGTAGGTCGGGCGGTGGTGGAACTCACGGGTTTCCTCGATCGCCGTGTCGCCGAGCAGTTCGGCCAGGTCGGCGACGACTTCACCGTCCGCCGCGACCACCTTCCCGCCGGTGAGGGTCATTCCTTCGGACGCGATGCCGAGCCGGGCGCAGACCGCCTCGGCGACCGCGCGGCAGGCGTTGCGGACCGCACCGCCGGTGACGTAGGTCTGCCGCGACGCCGAGCTGGAGCCGGCGTCGCCGACGCTCGTGTCGGCCGGGTGCACGCTCACCCGCGTCACGCCCAGCTCGGTGCGGGCGATCTGCTGCTGCAGCGTCACCAGCCCCTGCCCGACCTCGGCGGCGGCGGTGTGGACCATCGCCACCGGCTCGCCGCCGAGCACCTCCAGGCGGACCCGGGCCGTCGAGTAGTCGTCGAGGCCTTCGGCGTAGGAGATGTTCTTGATCGTCACCCCGTAGCCGACTCCCCGGACCACGCCCTCGCCGTGGGTGGTGTTGGACGCGCCGCCCGGGAGCTCCCGGATGTCCCGTGCGCCGGTGGGCTCGGGCGGCAGCGGCAGGTCGCGGACGCGCTGGACCAGTTCGGCGACGGGCGCCGGGAAGTCGACCACCTGGCCGGTGACCACAGTGGACCCTTCGCTGAGGGCGTTGCGGATGCGCAGTTCCGCCGGGTCCATGTCCAAAGCGGCCGCGAGTTTGTCCATTTGGGACTCGTAGGCGTAGGTCGGCTGCACCGCGCCGAGGCCGCGCATCGCGCCGCAGGTCGGGTTGTTGGTGTAGACGCCCCAGCCTTCGATGTGCGCGTTCGGGACGTCGTAGGGACCGACGCTCAGCGTGGTGCCGTTGCCGACCACGACCGGCGTCTTGGACGCGTACGCGCCGCCGTCGAAGTACAGCTTCGCGCGGACGTAGACGAGCTTGCCGTCGCGGGTGGCGCCGTGCTCGTAGTACATCTTCGCCGGGTGGCGGTGGACGTGCCCGAAGAACGACTCCAGGCGGTTGTAGCTCATCTTCACCGGGCGGCCGGTGCGCAGGGCGAGCATGCAGGAGTGGATCTGCATGGACAGGTCCTCGCGGCCGCCGAACGCCCCGCCGACGCCGGACAGCGTCAGCCGCACCTTCTCCAGCGGCAGGCCAAGGGCCTTCGCCGTCTGGCGCTGGTCGACGTGCAGCCACTGGGTGGCCAGGTAGAGGTCGACGCCGCCGTCCTCGGCCGGCACCGCGAGCCCGGACTCCGGCCCGAGGAACGCCTGGTCCTGCATGCCGATCTCGTACACGCCGGACACGACCACGTCCGCGGTGGCAGCCGGATCGCCCTTGACGATCCGCTGGTGGCGCACCAGGTTGCCGCCCGGGTGCAGCTTCGGCAGGGTGTCGTCGTGCGCGGCCCGCTCCGGGTCGGTGATCGGCTCGAGCACGTCGTACTCGACGACGATCTCCTTGAGTGCCTGCCGCGCGATCTCCGGGTGGTCGGCGGCCAGGATCGCGATCGGTTCGCCCTGGTAACGGACCAGGTCCGCGGCCAGCGCCGGGGTGTCCTGGAACTTGAGCCCGTAGACGTTCTCACCGGGGACGTCCTCGTGGGTCAGCACCGCGTGCACACCCGGCTGAGCGAGCGCGCGGGAGACGTCGAGCCGGACGATCCGGGCGTGCGGGTGCGGGCTGCGCAGGGTGGCGCCCCACAGCATGTCCTCGTGCCACAGGTCCGAGGAGTAGGCGAACTCGCCGCGGACCTTGAGCGTGCCGTCCGGCCGCAGCGGGCTCTCGCCGATGCCGCCGGCGATCGTGTCGTGCAGCTCCTGCGGGGAGCGGGCCGGGGCGCTCATCGGACGGCCTTCCTAGCGGCGGCGTCGCGCACAGCGTCCAGGATCTTCTCGTAGCCGGTGCAGCGGCAGAGGTTGCCCGCAAGGGCCTCGCGGATCTCGACATCACTCGGGTCGGGGACGCGCTCGATCAGGTCGTGCGCGGCGACCAGCAGGCCGGGCGTGCAGAAGCCGCACTGGACCGCGCCGCGGTCGACGAACGCCTCCTGCACCGGGTCGAGGGCCTCCCCGTCGGCCAGCCCTTCGACCGTGACGACCTCCCGGCCCTCGGCCTGCCCGGCCGCGACCAGGCACGCACACGCCGGGACGCCGTCGAGGTCGACCGTGCACGAGCCGCATTCGCCCTGCTCACAGGCGTTCTTCGAGCCGGGGAGGCCGAGTCGCTCGCGCAGCACGTAGAGGAGGCTCTCGCCTTCCCAGACGTTGTCCGCCCGGCGGGATTCACCGTTGACGGTGACGTTCACGCGCACTTCGCGCTCCCTTCGCAGTATTCGCCCCAGGCCCAGGTCAGCGTCCTTCTCGCCATGACGCCGAGAGCGTGGCGGCGGTAGGCCGCACTCCCGCGGACGTCGTCGATCGGGGCCGCGGCGGCCGCGACCAAGTCGCCGAAGTGGCGTTTCACGGAGTCGGTCAGCGCCCGGGGCGAGTCCCAGTCCAGCTCGCCGGCCAGGAACTCCTCGGCCGCCAGCGCCCGGCGTGGGGTGGGCGCGGCCGAACCGATGCCGGTGCCGACCCGCTTTTCCGACGGATGCAGGGCCAGCCCGAAGGCGGCGACGGCGATGACCATCGCGTTGCGGGTGCCGATCTTGCTGAACTGCTGCGGCCCGGTGGCCGGAGCCAGCAGCACGCCGGTGATCAATTCGTCCGGCTCGAGGACGTTCCGCTTGACGCCGGTGTAGAAATCCTTCGCCGCGACGACCCGCGTGCCGCGGACCGAGGCGATCTCGACCTCCGCGTCGGCAGCCAGGAGGGCCGGGTGGGAGTCCCCCGCGGGCGAAGCGGCGCCGAGATTGCCGCCCACCGAGCCGCGGTTGCGGATCTGCGGGGAGCCGACGGTCCGCGCGGCCATCGCCAGGCCGGGCAGCTGCGTGCCCAGTTCGGAGATGACGCGGGCGTAGGGCACGGCCGCGCCGATCCGGATCCGGCCGCCGTCGGTGCCGTGCTCGTGCAGCTCGGGCACGCGGCCGAGGTCGAGCAGGGCGTCGGGACGGCGGTGGTCGAAGTTGAGCTCGACCATCACGTCCGTGCCGCCGGCGATCGGGACCGCACCGGGGTTCGCGGCCTTCGCGGCGAGCGCGTCGGCCAGCGAGGCGGGTCGGAGGAATTCCACTGTGGACGTCCTTTCGGGGCTGCTTCGTGAAGAAGTACACACGCTCGGGTGTGGCTCCGACCACGGCAAAACCCCTGAAAGACGGGTGAATTTACGGCTCGCGTTTGTACTTTCCGACAACCGCCGTCGTGCGCGCGCGGAAAGGCCGCCGCACGAGGTCAGGTCTCGTACGGCGGCCGTGGTCACGCGGGGATTACGCGGGCTCGAACTCCTTGACGGCGTCGAGGGCGGCGCCCATGGCGGCGTTGCCCTCGCGTTCGATCATGATCTCGACCAGCACCGGGCGGCTGGTGCGCTCGGCTTCCTTGCGCGCCCATTCCAGGGACGTGCGGATCTCCCCCGGCTCGTGCACGCGGGTGCCGGAGCAGCCGTAGGCCTCCATGATCTTGACGTTGTCCGTGCCGTTCGAGTCGTAGTGGATGTCGACCTCGAAGTTCATGTCGTAGCCGGTCTCGGCCTGGCGGATGAGCCCGAGGTACTCGTTGTTGAGCATGATCAGCACGAACCCGACGTCGTACTGGGCGGCCACCGCCAGCTCCTCGACCAGGAACTGGAACGAGTAGTCCCCGACCACGCCGACGACCTCGGCTTCGGGACGCGCCTTCTTGACCCCGATGGCGGCCGGGATCTCCCAGCCGAGCGGGCCGGCCTGGCCGCACACCTGGTAGTGCCGCGGCTTGTGCACCTGCTGGAACTGGCCCGACCAGATCTGGTAGAGCCCGATCGCGGTGACGAAGTAGGTGTCTTCGCCGAAGGTTTCGTTGATCTCCTTGAACACCCGCGGCGCCTTGATCGGCAGGCTGTCGAAGTCGTCGCGCCGGGGCAGCGCCTGCTTGAGCTCCGCGATCCGGGCGACCCAGTCCCGGCGCGGCGCCACCTCGCGGGCGTCCAGGGCCGCCAGCAGTGCGTCGAGGAATTCACGCGTGTCCGAGACGATCCCGAGGTCGGGGCCGAACACTTTGCCGAGCTGGGTCGGCTCGATGTCGACGTGGATGAACTTCCGGTCGCCGCGGTAGACCGACAGCTCGCCGGTGTGCCGGTCGCCGAACCGCGCACCCAGCGCGAGAACGAGGTCGGCCTCCAGGAAGGCCGCGTTCGCCCAGCGCTGGGACGTCTGGATGCCGGCCATCCCGGCGAACAGCTCGTGGTCCTCGGGGAAGCTGCCCTTGCCCATCAGCGTGACCTGCACCGGGACGTCGAGCCGCTCGGCGGCGGCGCGCAGCTGCTCGCTCGCCTCGCCGAGGACGACCCCGCCACCGGCCAGGATCAGCGGGCGTTCGGCTTGGAGGAGCATCTCGAGGGCCCGCTCGACCCGCGCGGGTGCCGGGGTCACCCGGGTCACCGGCAGCGGCGAGTCGATCGAGGAGTCCCACTCGATGTCCTGCTTCTGGACGTCGATGGGCAGGTCGATGAGCACCGGGCCGGGCCGGCCCGAGCGGGCGATCCGGAACGCCTCGCGGAAGATCCACGGCAGCTGGGCGGCCTCCTTGACCTGCACCGCCCACTTCGTCACCGGCTTGGCGATCTCGACGATGTCGACGGCCTGGAAGGCCTCCTGGTGCAGCTTGGTGGTTGCCGCCTGGCCGGTGATGCAGATCATCGGGATCGAGTCCGCGTGCGCGGTGTAGAGCCCGGTGATCATGTTCGTGCCGGCCGGACCGGACGTGCCGATGGCGACGCCGACGTTGCCGTTCGTCCTCGCCCAGCCGTCGGCCATGTGCGTCGCGCCCTCTTCGTGCCGGACGATCAGGTGCTCGATCGCCCGGCCTTGTAGGGCGTTATACAGCGGGAGGATCGCGGCGCCGGGGCAGCCGAAGACGGTGTCGACGCCTTCGCTTTCCAGGACGTCGACGACCGCCTGCATCGCGGGGATTCTGGGCATGTCACACCTCCGCCGGGACGCGGCCCGACAACTGTTCGACGACCTTGAGCAAGGCCGAATGGTCCAGGGAGCCGTACCCCATGGCGCGGCCGGCGGCGACGAGCTGGGCGACCAGCCCGGTGAGCGGGAGCGCGACGTCGGCCTGCCGGGCGGCGGCCAGCGCGATCCCCATGTCCTTGTGGTGCAGGTCGATCCGGAAGCCGGGCGCGAACCGGCGGTCCACCATGGACTGCCGCTTGAGCTCGAGGATCCGGCTGCCGGCGAGGCCGCCGGCCAGCACGTCGAGGCCCGTGGCAGCGTCCACACCGGACGCTTCGAGCAGCACGATCGCCTCCGCCACGAGACCGTAGATCCCGCCCACGACCAGCTGGTTGGCCGCCTTCACCACCTGACCGGCGCCGTGCGGCCCGACGTGCACGACGGTCTTGCCGACGGCTTCGAGCACCGGCTTGGCGGCCTCGAAGTCCTCTTCGCGACCACCGACCATGATGGACAGCGACGCCTGCTCGGCCCCGGCCTGCCCGCCCGACACCGGCGCGTCGAGCACGCGGATCTTCTTGTCCCGCGCGGCTTCCGCGATCGCGATCGACGTCTCCGGCCGGATGGTGCTCATGTCGATCAGGAGCGCGCCGGGCTCGGCGGTTTCGAGGACGCCACCGGCGGCCAGCACCACCTCCTCGACGTGCGGGTGGTTCGGCAGCATCGTGATCACGACGTCCGCGCCCGCCACCGCGTCGGCGACGCCGGTCGCGGCACGTCCGCCCGCGGCCGCGAGCTTCTCCCCCGCGGCCGGGGTGACGTCGTAGCCGCTGACGTCGTGGCCCGCCGCGACCAGGTGCGCGGCCATCGGCGCACCCATCACGCCCAGTCCGATGAATCCCAGTTTCATGCTCTTCCCCTTCGGGTCTTCGGCAGCCAGCCCAGCGACGTGACGGTGTCGGGTTCCGGGACGTATTCGATCCCGACGAACCCGGTGTAGCCCGCGTTCTGGAGCTTCGCGAGGTACCCGTCGATGTCCAGCTCGCCGGTGCCGGGCTGGTGGCGGCCGGGTGCGTCGGCGATCTGCACGTGCCCGATCCGCGGTGTGTGCACCGTGACCAGGGCGTCCAGGTCGTCTCCGTTGACTGCCAGGTGGTAGAGGTCGGCCAGCAGCCGCACGTTTTCGCGCCCGAGGTCGTCGAGCACGGCCACGGCGTCCGCGGCGGTCTTGAGCGGATAGCGGTCCGCCCCGGAGAGGGGCTCGAGGACCAGCTGCGCGCCGATCCGCGCGGCGGCGTCGGCGGCCTTGTCCAGGTGCACCCGGGCCAGGTCGTCCTGTTTGGCCGGGTCTTCGCCGTCGAGCCGGTTGCCGTAGAGCGCGTTGAAGCTGCGGCACCCGGTGCGTTCGGCGATGCCCAGGGCGACGACCAGGCTGTCGGCGAACTCGGTTTCCCGGCCGATCCACGAGACCAGGCCCCGCTCCCCCGCCGCCATGTCGCCGGCGTAGAAGTTCAGCCCGCGCAGCCGGACCCCGTCGAGGCTGTCGACGAACGCGTCCACGTCTTCGCGGGCGGGCACGGCGGAGCCGAACGGCCACCAGTACTCGACGTCGGTGAACCCGGCGTCCCGCGCGGCGGCCGCGCGGTCGAGGAGCGGGACCTCCTTGAACAGGATCGACAGGTTGGCGACGTACGGCAGGGAGTGCCCCTCTTCAGGCATCGCGACCTCGAATTTCACTTTGCGGAATCTTTCTTTCGCATATCGAGAATAGCTGGTGCGCTGCGTCGCGGTCAACGCCCGGACGACGAAGGCGCCGCGACTCCTCGAGTCACGGCGCCTTCGCGCGAACAGGGTGCCGCTACCGGTTCTGGACGTGCTGCCAGCCGAAGCGGCCCTTGATGCAGAGGTTCCCGTGCGTCACCGAGCTCTCGTGCGGGGACGTCACCTTCACGATCTCGTTGTCCTGGACGTGCAGCGTCAGGGCGCAGCCGACCCCGCAAAACGTGCAGATCGTGGTGGTGGCCGTCTGGCGGGACTCGTCCCAGGTGCCGTCTTCGCGCTTGTCGCACTCGCGCTTGAAACTCAGCGCCCCGGTCGGGCAGACCTCGACGCAGTTGCCGCAGTAGACGCACGCGCTGTCCGGCAGCGGGCTCGAGAACTCCGTCGAGATCCGGGCGTCGAAGCCGCGGCCGGCCACGGTGATCGCGAACGAGTTCTGCCACTGCTCGCCGCACGCGTCGACGCACTTGTAGCAGAGGATGCACTTCCCGTAATCCCGGACGTAAAGCTCGTTGTCCACCAGGACCGGCTGGGCGACCGTCGCCGCGTCCGGACCGAAGCGACCCGGATCGGCGCCGGTTTCCGCCATCCACTCCGCGACGCCCGGAGTGGTCGACAGGTCCGTGGCCGACGCCAGGAGTTCCAGCACCACCTTGCGGCTGGTCCGGGTCCGCTCCGAATCGGTGTGCACCACCATGCCCGGCTCGACCTTGCGCGAGCACGACGGCACCAGCGTCCGTGAGCCCTCGACTTCGACCATGCAGACGCGGCAGGCGTTCGCCGGTTCGAGGGTGTCGCCGTAGCAGAGCGTCGGGATGTCCTTGCCGGCCGCCGTGCACGCGTCGAGGATCGTCGAGCCTTCGGGGACCCGGATCGTCTCACCGTCCACAGTGAACTCGACCAGCCTGCGAGGGATTCCGATGTCCACAGTGGTCACTGCAGCGCTCCCAACCGGTCGATGGCGGATTCGATGGCGTTCCAGGCGGTCTGGCCGAGGCCGCAGATCGACGAGTCCCGCATGACCCCGCCCACTTCCCGCAGCAGCGGTTGCTCCTCCGAACCGGCCGCGAGGACGCGCCGGATCGCCTCCTCCTGGCGCACGGTCCCGATCCGGCACGGGACGCACTGCCCGCACGACTCGTCGCGGAAGAACTCCGCGATCCGCAGCAGGAACCCGCCCAGGTCGGCGAGGTCGTCCAGCACCAGCACGACACCCGAGCCGAGGGTCGTCTTCGCCGCCCTTGCGTCCTCGAACGTGAGCGGCAGGTCCAGCTCGTCCGGCCGGACGAACCCGCCGGCCGCGCCGCCCAGCAGCACCGCCCGCAGCGAGCGGCCCTCGGGCACTCCCCCGGCCAGAGCGAGCAGCTCGCGCAGCGTCGCCCCGAACGGCACTTCGTAGACGCCCGGCCGTTCGACGTTGCCGGACAGGCAGAACAGCTTCGGCCCGGCCGAGGCTTCGGTCCCGATCGAACGGTACGCGGCCGCGCCCTCGGTGAGGATCAGTGGCACGTTGACCAGCGTCTCGACGTTGTTCACCACGGTCGGCTTGCCGAACAGCCCCTGTTCGACCGGGAACGGCGGCTTCGTGCGGGGCTCGCCGCGGAAGCCCTCGATCGAGTTGAAGATCGCGGTCTCCTCGCCGCAGATGTAGGCTCCCGCGCCGCGCCGGATCTCGATGTCGAACGAGAAACCCGCGTGCCCCATGACGTCCACGCCGAGAAACCCGCGCTCGCGGCCGACGTCCAGCGCGTTCCGCAGCAGCCGCAGCGCCCGCGGGTACTCCCCGCGCAGGTAGACGTACCCCTGGCGGGCGCCGATCGCGAACGCGGCGATCGTCATCGCCTCCACCAGGGCGAAGGGGTCGCCTTCGAGCAGCACCCGGTCCTTGAACGTGCCGGGTTCGCTCTCGTCGGCGTTGCACACCAGGTAGTGCGGCCCCGCGGGTTGCGCGGCCGTGGCCGCCCACTTGCGCCCGGTCGGGAACGCGGCCCCGCCACGGCCGAGCAGCCCGGCGTCGGTGACCTCGCGGATCACCGCGGCCTGACCCATGCGGAGGGCGTTGCGCAATGCCGCATAGCCGCCGGTGGCCCGGTAGTCGTCCAAACTGGACGGATCGACGACGCCGACCCGGCGCAGCAGCCGCAATCCTTCCTTTTGGTGGATCACCGGCGGTGCGCCCTCGGCGGCCGCCGGTGCCCGGCCCGCGGCGAGCACGGCCGACGCGCCGGTCGCCGGCGCGAGCAGCTCGGTCGTCGCCGGGTCGCCGGCCTGGAACGTCAGCGCCGCGGGGGCCCGTTCGCAGACGCCGAGGCACGGGCTGCGCAGCCACGTGACCCCGCCGCGCGCCTTCCCCGCGGCGCCGACGTGCTCGGTGAGGACGTCGCACACCGTCTCCGCGCCGGTGATCCGGCAGGCCAGGTCGGTGCACACGTGCACCACCCGCTCCGGGCGCTCATCCAGGGCGAACAGCGAGTAGAAGCTCGCGACGCCGTACGCGTCCGCGGGCGGCACGTGCAGCGTCTCGCAGATGAGGTTCAGCGCGCCCTGGCTGATCCAGCCGACCCGGTCGTTGACCGCGTGCAGGGCGGGGAGCAGCTGGTCACGGCCGCCACCGGCGAACCCGGCGACCGCCTCCCGTTCTTCGTGCGACGCGACGGCGTCCAGCAGTTTGAGGTCCATTTCAGACCTCGGCCGGGAGCTTGTCGACGCGGATGGCCGCGGCTTTGTACTCCGCGGTCCCGGCGATCGGGCAGGTGGCTTCGATGGTGATGACGTTGACGTCGACCTCGTCCGGGAAGTGGAAGGTCATGAACGCCAGCCCGGGCTTCAGCCCCTTGTCCAGCCGGACGGGCGCCACGATCTCGCCGCGCCGCGAAGAGATCCGGACCAGTTCGTCGGGCTCGACGCCGAGGGCGCGTGCGTCTTCGGGACAGAGGTCGAGGGTCTCGCCCTGCCGCAGCGGGGAGGGGAATCCGGCGGACTGGACGCCGGTGTTGTAGGAATCCAGCCGCCGCCCGGTGGTGAGCCGGATCGGGAACTCCTCGGTGAGCAGGTCGACCGGCGGACTGTGCTCGATGACCGTGAACGGCGCCGGGCGCCCGCGCTCGGCCGGGTCCTCGGCCCACAGCCGGGCGTGCAGGAACGTCGGCTCGAGGGTGTCCTCGGAGTAGCACGGCCATTGGATGCCGCCGAGTTCTTCGAGGCGCGCGTAGGACATCCCGGCGTGCATCGGCGACAACGACCGCAGCTCGTCCCAGACCTCCTCGCCGCCGGTGTAGTGCCAGTCGTGGCCGAGCCGGCGGGCCAGCTCCGACAGCAGCTCGATGTCGTCCCGTGCGCCTTCGGGCGGTTCGAGGGCCTTGCGGACGCGCTGGACCCGCCGCTCGGAGTTGGTGAAGGTGCCGTCGCTCTCGCACCAGGCCGCCGTCGCCGGCAGCACGACGTCGGCCAGCTGGGCGGTCTTGGTGAGGAAGATGTCCTGGACGATCAGGTGGTCGACGTTGGCCAGCCGCTTGATCGTGTGCTCGCAGTCCGCTTCGGACTGCACGGGGTTCTCGCCGATGATGTACACGCAGGTCAGGTCGCCGCGTTCCATCGCGTCGAGCATCTGGGTGAGGTTGAGGCCGTGGTGCGGGGGAATCGCCGAGCCCCACGCGGTGTCGAACTTCGCGCGGACGCCGGCGTCGAGGACGTCCTGGAAGCCGGGGAGCCGGTCCGGGATGGCCCCCATGTCGCCGCCCTGGACGTTGTTCTGCCCGCGCAGCGGGTTCAACCCGGCGCCGTAGCGGCCGACCTGCCCGGCCAGCAGCGCCAGGTTGATCAGCGACAGCACGTTGTCGGTGCCGTTGTGCTGCTCGGTGATGCCGAGGGTCCAGGACAGCTGGGCGCGGTCGGCGCGGGCGTAGGTGTGGGCCAGCTCGCGGATCAGCTCGGCCGGGACGCCGGTGGTCTTCTCCGCGACCTCCAGGGTCCACGGCTCGACCGACGCGGCGAACTCGGCGTACCCCTCGGTGGCCCGCTCGACGAAGGTCGTGTTCGCCAGTCCGGAGTGGATGATCTCCCGCGCGATGGCGTGCGCCAACGGGATGTCGGTGCCGACCTCGAGCTGCAGCTGCCGGTGCGCCCAGCTCCCCGTGCTGGTCCGGCGCGGGTCGACCACGAAGAGCTTCGCTCCCTCGTGGACGGCCTTGAGCACGTGGTGGAAGAAGATCGGGTGCGCTTCGCGGGGGTTGCCGCCCCAGATCACGATGACGTCGGCGTCTTCGATCTCCTGGTAGGAGGACGTGCCGCCGCCGCTGCCGAACACCCTCGCCAGGCCGGCGACGCTCGGCGCGTGGCAGGTGCGGTTGCACGAGTCGACGTTGTTCGTGCCGATCACCGCGCGGGTGAACTTCTGGGCGACGAAGTTCATCTCGTTGGTGGCGCGGGCGCACGAGAACATCCCGAACGCCTCGGGCCCCTTTCCGGTCAGGGTGCGGCGGATCCCGGCCGCGGCCCGGTCGAGGGCCTCTTCCCAGGTGGCCGGCCGCAGCACGCCGGAATCGCGCACGAGGGGCCGGGTGAGCCGGACGTACGGCTCGGTGTTCCTGCGCTTCACGGTGACCTCCGGTCAGTGCGACCCGACGGGGACTTTGCTGGTGTGGTCGAGCAGGGAAACGGCGGCGTGGACGTACCGCAGGGCCGGTGCGGCCACGCCGGTGAGGCCGGCCAGCTCGACGACCGCGCCGATGATCGCGTCGATCTCGAGGGGCTTGCCCGCTTCCAGGTCCTGCAGCATCGACGTCTTGTGGTGGCCGACGCGCCAGGCGCCGTCGATGCGCTTCTCGACCGAGATCTCCGGGTCGGCGCCGGCCGCGCGGGCGATGGCCAGTGCCTCGGTCATCATCGTGGCGACGAGCTCGCGGGTGTCCTCGTGCTCGCACATCTGGGCCATCGTCGCCCGGGTCAGCGCCGAGAGCGGGTTGAAGGCGACGTTGCCCATCAGCTTGATCCAGATGTCGTTGCGCAGATCGGGTTCGACCGGTGCCTTGAGCCCGCCGGCGATCATCGCCGCGCTGAGCACCTTGCAGCGCGCGGAGATTTCGCCGTCCGGCTCGCCGAGGGAGAACCGGGTGCCCTCCAGGTGCCGGATCACGCCCGGCTCCTCGATGACGGTCGAGCAGTAGACGACGCAGCCGATCGCGCGCCCCAGCTCGAGCACCGCGGTCACCGAGCCGCCGGGGTCGACGGTCTCGACCCGGCGCCCTTCGAGGGGATGCCCCCGCAGGCCGTGGAAGTACCACCACGGGATGCCGTTCTGCGCGGCCACGATCGCCGTCTCCGGGCCGAGCAGCGGCGTGAGCAGCTCGCCGCACGAAGCGTAGGAGTTGGCCTTCAGGCCGAGGAACACGAAGTCGGCTTCGCCCACCTCGGCGGGGTCGTCCGTGACGTGCGGACGGGCGGTGAAGTCACCGCGGGGGCTCAGCACGCGGACGCCGTGCTCGCGCATCGCCGTGAGGTGGGCCCGGCGGGCGATCAGGTGCACCTCGGTCCCGCCGCGGTGCAGCGCGGCCCCGACGTAGGCGCCGATCGCCCCGGCCCCGAGAACAGCCACCTTCATGAAGTGCCTCCCTGGTCCTGCGCGTGATTGCATACAGTATCCTGGATCCACAATCGAGGCCAGCCTTTGCCTTGCGACCACTCGCGCGGCGCAGCCCAAAGCGACAATTCAGACACAATGGGTCATCTCATGGGTCCGCGACTGATCCACATCGGCCCGAAACCGCCTCAGGCGGGTGAGTTCTGGGATTTTGCATACCAAAACCTGTATCCTGGGGACAGATCACCGCTTCTTCTCCGACTCGAGGTGTCCCGTGAGCCAGCCCGCTTCCCCGCTGCCCGACCGCGGCCCGACCGGCCGCCGCACGGCCAAGGGCTCGCTCAGCTCCACCGCCGCCAAACGCGTCGAGCGGCCCGCGCCGCTGCGCCAGGTCGTCTACGAAGCGCTCGCCGAACTGATCATCAACCGCACCCTCGAGCCCGGGCAGCACCTGGTGGAGGCCGACCTCGCCGAATACCTGGGTGTGAGCAGGCAGCCGGTCCGCGAGGCCCTGCAGCGGCTGCAGAGCGAAGGCTGGGTCGACCTCCGCCCCGCCCAGGGCGCCTTCGTGCACCTGCCCACCGACGAGGAGGCCGACCAGCTGCTGAGCGTCCGCAGCGTGCTGGAGACGCACTCGGCGAAGCTCGCGGCCGAACGGGCGAGCGCCGCCGACGTCTTCCGCCTGCACGAACTGCAGCAGGTCGGGCTCAAGGCCCTCGCCAAAGAGGACACCGAAGGTCTGGTCGCGGCCAACGCCGCCCTCCACGGGTTCATCACCGAACTGTCGGGGAACGCCGTGCTGGCGGAGCTGATCGGCCTGGTCGACCGCCGGGTCCGCTGGTACTACACGCCGATCGCCCGGCCCCGCGGGCGCGACGCGTGGAACGAGCACGAAGAGCTGATCCAGGCCATCGCCGCCCAGGACGCCGGCGCCGCCGAGAAGATCATGGCCAAGCACACCGAACGGACCCGCCAGGCCTACCACGAACGTCCGGAGGCTCCCCGGTCCTGATGACCGCAGGACCGGGGAGCGGTTACCGGATCAGCCGCCCGCAGCGGCGGAAGGCCGCGTCACCAGCTCGGTTTCGGCGAGCTGGTGGCGCGGCCGGCCCGGCTGGCGCAGGAACAGCGTCAGCACCGCCGAAAGCACCGCGATGCACCCGGCCAGGACGTACGCGCCTGTGTAGCCCCACGCACTGATGACCCCCGCGGCGAGCCCGCCACCGCCGACGCCACCGACCAGTTTTGCGCTGTAGACCAGGCCGTAGTTCGACGCGTTGTTGTTCTCGCCGAAGTAGTCCGGCACCAGCGCGGCGAACAGCGGGTAGAACGCCCCGCCGCCGAAGCCGGTCAGGAACGCGAACACCATGAAGAGCACCAGATTGTGCGTGTTCCCGGCGTACAGCACGCCGAACTGGGCGCCGGCGGCGATGAGCAGCACGATCGTCAGCGTCCGGCGCCGGCCGAGCTTGTCCGACGCCCAGCCGACGACCGCGCGGCCGGTGCCGTTGACGATCGCCAGCACGCCGGCCGACGAGGCCGCGACGAACGCGCCGAAGTGGCTTTCCTTGGCGAACGGGACCTGGAAGTTGATGCCGAACAGCGAAACCCCGCCGATGATCACCAGGCACACCCACATCAGCGGGAGCATCCCGGTCCGGATCGCCTCCATCGGCGTGAACTGCCGGACCGCGGGCGGGTTCTTGGCCAGGGTCTGCACGCCGACGTTGCCCTTCGCCCAGGTGAGCGGATCGACCTCCTTCGGCCACCAGCTCTTCGGCGGGTCCTTGAACAGGAAGCCGCAGACGCCGACGACGATCAGCATGTACAGGCCGATGCCGTCCAGCACCCCGGTGACGTTCTCGTGCCCGAGGAACGCGCTGAACAGGTAGATGAACGGCACCGAGCCGTAGGCGAAGCCGCCGTTCACGAACCCGGTGCGTGCGCCGCGCTTCTCCGGGTACCACTTGCCGACCATGTTGATGCAGGTCGCGTACACGAGCCCGGCGCCGGTGCCGCCGAGGACCGAGTAGCCGATGAAGGCCAGCGTGAGGTTCCCGCTGTGCGCGATGGTGAAGTAACCGATGCCGCTGCACACGGCACCGGCCAGCATCGCCGTCTTCGCCGAGACGACGTTGCGCTCTCTGAGCCGGCCCGCCGGGAAGGCGACACCGGCCTGGAACACCGCCCAGATGCTGGCCAGCCAGAACGCGTCCGACAGCGTCCAGCCGTACTTCTCCTCCAGCGTGCCCTCGACGGCGCCCCAGCCGTACTCGAACACGCTGACCGCCATCATCGCGACCCACGGCAGCCAGACCATCCAGCTGCGCGAGCGCCCCATGATGTCGTGCGGGGATTCGCCTACCCGGTAAACTCTTCCGTTGTCGTCAACTATCTCCTGGTACGTGGCTGCGGTCATGAGAGTTCTCCTTCGTCGCCGTTGACTCAGGTTCAGAGCAGGCCAGCGGCCCGCGCCCAGCGGTACTTCGCGCCGAGCACCGCCACGGGCTTCTCGGTCGTGTACGGGTACGCGACGACGCCGCGGTCGTACAAGTAGTCGCTCGCCTCCTCGACTTCGACGTCACCGGACAGGGACGCGACAACAGGCTTGTGGATCCCCTTCGCGCGGTACTCCGCGACCACCTCGGCGACCAGTTCCGCGAACACCATCGGCGGCGTGACGATGGTGTGCCAGTAGCCCAGGATCAGGGCGTGGATGCGGTCGTCCTCGAGGCCGAGGGCGATCGTGTTGCGGTAGGTCGAAGGCGGTTCGCCGCCGGTGATGTCCACCGGGTTGCCGGCCGCGCCGAAGGGCGGGATGAACTGCCGGAACGCCGCGTCCAGGTCAGGCGGGATCGCCATCAGGTCGAGCCCGTTGTCGACGCAGGCGTCCGAGAGCAGCACGCCCGAGCCGCCCGCGCCGGTGATGATGACGACGTTCTCGCCCTGCGGCGTCGGCAGCAGCGGGATGCCGCGGGCGTATTCGAGCATGTCGTTCAGCCCGGGCGCCCGGATCACCCCGCTCTGGCGCAGGATGTCGTCGTAGACCTTGTCGTTGCCGGCGAGCGCACCGGTGTGCGAGCTCGCCGCCCTGGCGCCCTGGGACGTCCGGCCGGCCTTGAGCACCACGACCGGCTTCCGCTGCGACACCCGCTTGGCCGTCTCCGCGAACGCCCGGCCGTCCTTGAGGTCCTCGAGGTGCATCGCGATGAGCTCGGTGTTGTCGTCCTGCTCGCAGAAGGTGAGCAGGTCGTCTTCGTCGAGGTCGGCCTTGTTGCCGACGCCGACGATCGAGGAGACGCCCATCTTCGCCGACCGGCTGAAGCCGAGGATCGCCATCCCGATGCCGCCGCTCTGCGAGGACAGGGCGACACCGCCCTTGACGTCATACGGTGTACAGAATGTCGCCGACAGGTTTTCCGGCGTGTAGTAGTAGCCGTAGATGTTCGGCCCGAGGATGCGGACGCCGTGCTTGCGGGCGATCGCGACGACCTCGTCCTGCAGGGCGATGTTGCCGGTCTCGCCGAAGCCGGACGGGATGAGGATCGCGCCGGCCACGCCCTTCTCGCCGGCTTCCTCGAGCGCCGCGGGGACGAACTTCGCCGGGATGGCGAACACCGCGACGTCGACGTCGCCCGGCACGTCGGTGATGCTCGCGTAGGCCTTGCGGTCGAGGATCTCGGCGGCCTTGGGGTTGATCGGGTGGATTTCCCCCGCGTACCCGCCGTTGACCAGGTTCTTCAGCACCGAGTTGCCGATCTTCCCGGCTTCGGCCGACGCGCCGATGACGGCCACCGAGGCCGGTTTCATGATCCGGTTCATGGAGGCGAGGATCTCCTCCTGGGTGAACCGGTGCGGCTCCTTGGCCGCGTCCGGGTCGACCAGGATCCGGACGTCGACCGCGGTGGCCCCGCTCGCCGTGGCGAGCACCGGGTTGAGGTCCACCTCGGACAGCTGCGGGAAGTCGGCCACCAGCTGCCCGAGCCCGGTGATCACCGCGGCGAGCGCGGCACGGTCGACGGGAGCCGAGCCGCGGACTCCGCGCAGGATTTCGGCCGACTGGATACCGTCGATCATCGACAGCGCTTCCGCCGTGCTCGTCGGCGCGAGCCGGAACGTGACGTCCTTGAGCACCTCGACCAGGATGCCGCCGAGGCCGAACGCGACGATCTTGCCGAACGTCGGGTCGGTGACCGAGCCGATGATCACCTCGTGGCCCTCGGTGAGCATCCGCTGCACCTGGACGCCGAGGATCCGCGCGTCGGCGTCATATGCCTTCGCGTTCTCGACGATCTTCTCGAAGCCCGCCTTCACCGCTTCGGTGTCCTTCAGCCCGACGAGCACCCCGCCGGCCTCGGTCTTGTGCAGGATGTCGGGCGAGACGATCTTGAGCACCACCGGCAGCCCGATGTCTCCGGCGTGGGCCACGGCCTCTTCGGCCGTCGCGGCCAGCCGCTCGGCCGGCGTCGGGATACCGTAGGCCTCGCAGACCGCACGCCCCTCGGGCGCGGTCAGCGACGACCGGCCTTCGGCCGCCGCCTGGGCGAGGATCTTCTCGACCGTCGCGCGATCCGGCACGTCAGATCACCCCCGCCGCGCGGAACTTGTCGAGGTCCGCCTCACCGTAGCCGAGTTCGGCCAGCACCTCGTCGTTGTGTTCGCCGAGCAGCGGCGGCCGTTCGATCTCCACCGGCGAGTCGGACAGCTTGAGCGGGCAGCCGACGGTCTTGAAGGTGCCACGCTCGGGGTGCGGGACCTCGACGACCGAGCCGAGCTCGGCGAGAGTCTCGTCCTCGATCAATTCCTTCGTGGACAGGATCGGTCCACAAGGGATGTTGCAGGCGTTCAGCTTCTCCATCACTTCCCACTTCGTGTGCTTCTCGGTCCACTCCTCGACGAGCGCGAACATCTTGTCCAGTTTGGACAGCCGGACCTCGGGGGTGGCCCACGCCGGGTCGTCGGCCAGCTCCGCTCTGCCGATCAACCGGGCGAGCGGCGCCCAGCCGGGCGGCTGGACGATCACGTAGATGTAGTCGTTCGGCCCGCCGGGCGCGCACCTGACCGCCCAGCCGGGCTGGCCACCGCCGGAGGCGTTGCCCGAGCGCGGGACTTCGTCGCCGAACTGGTCGTTCGGGTACTCCCCCAGCGGGCCGTGGGCCAGCCGCTGCTGGTCACGCAGCTTGACCCGGCACAGGTTGAGCACGGCGTCCTGCATGGCGACCTGGACGCGCTGGCCGCGGCCCGTCGAAGTCCGCTGGTAGAGCGCGGCGAGAATCGCGGCCACCAGGTGGATGCCGGTGCCGGAGTCGCCGATCTGCGCGCCGGTCGCGGTCGGCGGCCCGTCCTCGAACCCGGTGGTGCTCATCGCGCCGCCCATGGCCTGCGCGACCACTTCGTACGCCTTGAAGTCGGCGTAGCGGCCGGGGCCGAACCCTTTGATCGAGGCGTAGACCAGCCTCGGGTTGAGGGCGGCCAGCTTTTCCCACGGGTAGCCGAACCGGTCGACGACCCCGGGGCCGAAGTTCTCCACCAGGATGTCCACTCCGGACACGAGCTTCTCGAAGATTTCCTTGCCCCCGTCGCTCTTCATGTTGAGCGTGATGCTGCGCTTGTTGGCGTTCAGCATCGTGAAGTAGAGACTGTCGACCCCGGGCAGGTCGCGCAGCTGCCCGCGGGTGATGTCGCCGCGGCCGGGGGTTTCCAGCTTGATCACGTCCGCGCCGAGCCAGGCGAGCAGCTGCGTCGACGACGGACCGGACTGCACGTGCGTCATGTCGAGGACGCGGACGCCCTCCAGTGCCTTACCCATGGGGCCTCCGCTCACTTGTACATGGTCTGGTTCATGGTTCCGGGGGCGTAGACGTCGGGATCGACCCAGACGTTGATCAGCGACGGCTTGCCGGACTCCCGGGCCCGCAGCAGCGCCGGCCCGATGTCGGCCGGATCGCGGACCTCCTCGCCGTGGCCGCCGAGCATCCGCGCGAACTCGTCGTAGCGGACGTCGCCGAGGGTGTTGCCGACACGCTCACGCGGCAGGCCGTACTTCGAGGCCTGGCCGTAGCGGATCTGGTTCATCGAGGAGTTGTTGCCGACGATCCCGACGAACGGCAGGTCGAACCGGACGAGTGTCTCGAAGTCCCAGCCGGTGAGGCTGAAGGCGCCGTCGCCGAAGAGGGCGACGACGTCGGCGTCCGGGCGGGCGTGCTTGGCGGCCAGGACGAACGGGATGCCGACGCCGAGTGTCCCGAGTGGACCGGGGTCCATCCAGTGGCCGGGCGACTTCGGCTGGACGACCTGGCCGGAGAAGGTGACGATGTCACCACCGTCGCCGATGTAGATCGAGTCCTCGGTGAGGAACTCGTTGATCTCGTGGACCAGCCGGTACGGGTGGATCGGGCGCGCGTCGGAGTGCTGCAGCGGCAGCCGCTTCTGCTTTGCCTTTTCTTCCACGGCCTGGAGTTCTTCGAGCCAGGCCTTGCGGCCGACGGCGCCGTTGTCGGTGCGGCCGGAAGCGGCCTCGGCGACGGCGGCGAGGACCTGGCCGGCGTCGCCGACGATGCCGAGGTCGATGTCGCGGTTCTTGCCGACCGTGCGGTAGTCGAGGTCGATCTGGACGACGGCGGCGTCCTTCGACAGCCGCTTGCCGTAGCCCATCCGGAAGTCGAACGGGGTGCCGACGATGACGATGACGTCGGCGTTGTCGAAGGCGTACCGGCGCGAAAGCTGGAAGTGGTGCGGGTCGCCCGGCGGCAGCGTGCCGCGGCCGGCGCCGTTCATGTACGCCGGGATGTTCAGCGTCCGGACGAGCTCGGTCGCCGGGCCGGTCGCCCGGGTGGTCCAGACCTGGCTGCCGAGCAGGATGGCCGGCTTCTTGGCGTGGACGAGCAGGTCGGCAAGCTTCTCGACGTCCGCGGGGTCACCCGCGTTCTTCGTCGACGCCCGGTAGCGGCCGGCTTCGGGGATGCGTGCCTGCTCCAGCGGGACCCGCGCGTCCAGGACGTCACGCGGGATCTCCAGGAAGGACGGTCCCGGCGCGCCGGCGTAGGCCTCGCGGAAGGCCATGCTCACGAGGTCGGCCACGCGGGCGGTGTGCGGCACGGTGGCGGCGAACTTGGTGATCGGCGTCATCATGTCCACGTGCGGGAGGTCCTGCAGGGACCCCATCTTGTGCTGGGTCAGCGCGCCCTGGCCGCCGATCAGCAGCATCGGGCTCTCGGCGCGCAGCGCGTTCGCGATCCCGGTGACGGCGTCGGTGGTACCCGGCCCGGCGGTGACCACCGCGCAGCCGGGCTTGCCGGTGATCCGCGCGTAGCCGTCGGCCGCGTGCGCCGCGACCTGTTCGTGGCGGACGTCGATGACCTCGATGCCTTCGTCGACGCAGCCGTCGTAGATGTCGATGATGTGGCCGCCGCACAGGGTGAAGATCGTGTCGACCCCCTCGGCCTTCAGCGCCTTGGCCACCAGGTGGCCGCCGGATATGCCGGCGGGCGGGGGCTCGGCGCCGTTCGTCGCTGCGGCACTCTCCCCCGCGGTGGTGCCGGTCGTGGTCAGCGCCATGGCTCAACTCCTCTGCTCCGCCGCCGGATCTCTCTTGTCCGGCGGTGCGTGCCGCCTTCTCCGAGGTCAGCGACCCCTTCGCGGCAGACTGTAGATTGCATACCGTATGGGGTAGGCATATAGTCACTCTTCACGCAGCCTCTGTCCAGGGCCATCCGCAGGGTTTTTCCGGACTCGGAACCGGCCCCCGCGGACCACCGCTCCACGCCCTTCGCCCGGCCCCGTCGCGGAAAGGACGCTCCCCATGGACCTGTTCGAACACGAAGCCCGCGAGCTCTTCGAAAAGCACGGCGTACCGGTCCCCCGCGGCCGGGTCGCCGCCGATCCGGCCGCGGCTCGGGCCGCCGCGGTCGCCCTCGGCGCCCCGGTGGTGATCAAGGCCCAGGTGAAGACGGGCGGGCGCGGCAAGGCGGGCGGCGTCCGCGTGGTGCACACGGCCGACGACGCCGAGCAGGCCGCCGACGACATCCTCGGCATGGACATCAAGGGCCACCGCGTGCACCGCGTCCTGGTCACCGAGGCGAGCGAGATCGCGGACGAGTACTACCTCTCCTTCCTGCTCGACCGGGCCGGGCGCACGTTCCTCGCCATGGCGTCGGCCGAAGGCGGGATGGACATCGAGGAAGTCGCGGCGACCCGGCCCGACGCCTTGGTCCGGGTGCCGGTGGATCCGCTGGCCGGGATCGACGCGACGGCTGTCGCGGCCGCGTTCCCCGCCGATGTCCGCGCCGAAGTCGCGGGGGTCGTCGAGAAGCTGTGGGAGGTGTTCGCCGCCGAGGACTGCACGCTCGTCGAGGTCAACCCGCTGGCGCTCACGGCGACCGGAATCGTCGCGCTGGACGGCAAGATCACCCTGGACGACAATGCCGCGTTCCGCCGTTCTTCGGCCTTTGACGACACTTCGGACGGTGATCCGCTGGAGCGCGAGGCCCGGGCGAAGGGCCTCAACTACGTCAAGCTCGACGGCGACATCGGCGTGATCGGCAACGGCGCCGGGCTGGTGATGTCCACTTTGGACGTGGTGGCGGCCGCGGCCGAAGCGGGCGCGCGGGGGCCGGCGAACTTCCTCGACATCGGCGGCGGGGCGTCGGCGCAGGTGATGGTCGACGGGCTGACCGTGATCCTCGGCGACCCGCAGGTGCGCAGCGTGTTCGTCAACGTCTTCGGCGGCATCACCGCGTGCGACGCCGTGGCGACCGGGATCGTGCGGTCAGTGGAGGTCCTGGGTTCGCGGGCCACCAAGCCGCTGGTGGTCCGGCTCGACGGGAACAACGTCACCGAAGGCAGGCGGATCCTCGCCGAAGCCGCCCATCCCCTGGTCACCGTGGTGGCCACCATGGACGATGCCGCCCGCGAGGCGGCGAAGCTCGCGATCGCGGAGGGCTGAGTCGTGGCCATCTTCCTGGACGAGAACAGCCGGATCGTCGTTTCGGGCATCACCGGCTCCGAAGGGGCGAAGCACACCCGGCGGATGCTGGCCGCCGGGACGAACGTCGTCGGCGGCGTCAACCCCCGCAAGGCCGGGCAGCAGGTGGAGCTTTCCGGTCGTTCGCTGCCGGTGTTCGGCAGCGTCGCGGACTCGACGGCGGCCACCGGCGCGGACGTCTGCGTGCTGTTCGTGCCGCCGCCGTTCGTGGCCGACGCCGTGATCGAAGCGGTGGACGCCGGGATCGGGCTCGCGGTGGTGATCGCCGAAGGCGTCCCGGTGCACGACAGCGCGCGGCTGTGGGCGCACGCCGTCGCGGCCGGCGGGCGGACCCGGATCATCGGCCCGAACTGCCCGGGCATCATCTCCCCCGGCCGCTCGAACGCCGGGATCATCCCGGCCGACATCACCGGGCCGGGCCGGATCGGCCTGGTGTCGAAGTCCGGCACGCTGACCTACCAGCTCATGCACGAGCTGCGCGACATCGGGTTCTCGACCTGCGTGGGCATCGGCGGCGACCCGATCATCGGCACCACGCACATCGACGCGGTCGAGGCGTTCGAAAAGGACCCGGAGACCGACCTGATCGTGCTGATCGGCGAGATCGGCGGCGACGCCGAGGAGCGGGCCGCGGAATTCGTGCGCGCCAACGTGTCGAAGCCGGTCGTCGGGTACGTGGCGGGCTTCACGGCCCCGGAAGGCAAGACGATGGGCCACGCGGGCGCGATCGTGTCGGGATCGGCGGGAACGGCCGCGGCGAAGAAGGAAGCGTTGGAGGCAGCGGGAATCCGGGTCGGGCGCACGCCGAGCGAGACGGCGGCGCTGGCGCGCGAGGTCCTCGCCCGGTGATGGAGCTGCGCCAGCTGGCGGTGGTGGTGGCGGTCGCCGAGGAGGGCGGCTTCACGGCGGCCGCGCAGCGCCTGCGGACGGTTCAGTCGACGGTGTCCACGGTGGTCCGGGCGCTGGAGCGGGACCTGGGCACCCCGCTGTTCCACCGCACGACGCACCGGGTGGTCCTGACCCCGGCGGGCGAGGCGTTCGTCCCGGCCGCACGGGCGGCCCTCGATGCGGCCGAGCGAGCCCGCGCGGCGGTGTCCCCGCTGACCGGCCGGGTCCGGCTCGGGGTGTGCCCGGGCTTGCTGGCGGACCTGCACCGGACACTGTCCCGGCTGCGGCACACGCACCCGGGCCTGACGCTGGAGGTCCGCCAGCTGCCGCCGGAGCAGGTGCGCTGCGAGCTGGCCGAGTCCACTGTGGATGTGGCGTTGACGCTGGCTCCCGGCGGCGGCCGCCCCGAGCCTTCGGCCGACGCTGTCCGGGCACGCCACAACTCCGCGCCACCCGCCGAACCGGTTACCACCCGGCTGGCCGCCGACGAGCTGGTCGTCGTCACCGCGCCCGGCGGCTCGAGCTCGGTCCCCGCCGATGTCTCCGGACTGTCCCTGGTGGACTTCCCGGTGGGCTGGGCGATCCGCGACGCCGTCGACCGTGCCTTTCCCCGGCGGCCGGGCTCGCTGGAAGTCGATGATCTCGCCGTGGCCGCCGGGCTCGTGCGGGCCGGGCTCGCCGCCTGCCTCCTGCCCGCCTCCGCCGCCGCGCGGTTTCCCGACCTCACCGTGCGGCGGTTCGAGCGCCCCGTTCCGTGGCAGCTCGCCGCCGTGCACCGGGCCGAGGCCGGCCCCGCCGTCGCGGCCGTCGTGGCTCAGCTCGGCTGAAGACCCAGGCGGTCCGGTCGCGTGTAGACGTTCATCGACGTCCCGCGCAGGAACCCGACGAGCGTCAGGCCCAGCTCGGCGGCCAGGTCCACCGCCAGCGACGATGGCGCCGACACCGCGGCCAGCAGCGGGATCCCGGCCATCGCCGCCTTCTGCACCAGTTCGAACGACGCCCGCCCGCTCACCATCAGCGCGGTCCCGGACAGCGGGAGCGCGCCCTCCCGGGTCGCCGAGCCGACGACCTTGTCCACCGCGTTGTGCCGGCCGACATCCTCGCGCAGGCACCGCAGCTTCCCGTCGGCGTCGAACAAGCCCGCCGCGTGGAGGCCGCCGGTGCGGTCGAAGACCCGTTGCGCCGCACGGAGTTCGTCCGGCAGCCCGGCCAAGGTCGCCGGGTCGGTCGCGAACGGGTCGCCGGCGACCGGCCAGGTGACCGTCGTGCGCACGGCGTCCAGGCTCGCCTTGCCGCACAGGCCGCACGAGGACGTCGTGTAGAAATTGCGCTCCAGCGAGGCGTCCGGCGGGGCGACGCCGTCGGCGAGCACGACGTCGAGGACGTTATAGGTGTTGCCGCCGTCGACCTGGGCGCCGGCGCAGTAGCGGATCGACCGGATGTCGGCCGCCGCGCGGACCACGCCTTCGCCGACCAGGAAGCCGGCGGCGAGGTCGAAGTCGTCGCCGGGCGTCCGCATCGTGATCGTCAGCGGCTTCCCGGCGACCCGGATCTCCAAGGGTTATTCGACGGTCAGCGTGTCCGGCCGCGTGCTGTGCCCGCCGTCGTGGACGCGCAGGACCCGCCGCCTGCTGGTCATCCGCCCCACGTCAGGCCACCGGCAGCAGCGACTTGGGCCGGCCCGGCTGGGTCAGCCGCCCGGACAGCACCGCCGCGGCCAGGCTCAGCACGCCGGCCGCGACGAACCCCTGCTCGGTCACGACGAGCGTGGCCAGTCCGATCCCCACCACGGCACCGACGGCCTTGGCGCTGTAGAGGATCCCGAAGTTCTGCGCCGCGGACTCCTCGCCGAAGTACTCGCGCACCAGGCCGACGAGCAGCGTGTAGCAGCAGCCGTTGCCGAGGCCGGCGAGCGCGACGCCCAGCAGCAGGCCGACGGCGTGCCGGTGGTCACCGGAGTAGAACAGCACGAACTGGGCGACCCCGCCCGCGAGCAGAGCGAACCGCAGGATCCGGTGCCGGCCGAGCCGGTCGGCGAACCGTCCGATGAGGACACGGCCGCTGCCGGTCGCCGCGGCGAGCAACGCCAGCGCGGCCGCGGCAAGCCCGGGCCCGCTGCGCGCGGCGGTGAACGTCGCCAGGTAGGCCAGGTCGAACAGCAGGACGGCGGCCGCGAGCACGACGACGAGGTACAGCGACAGCGTCGTCCCGCACCGGAACAGTTCCGCCGGCCGGTAGTGCCGGACCGCGGGGCGCCGATTGTGCGCCGGGTCGAGCGCCCACGCGCGGGGTTCGGGCGTGCCGGGCCACCAGTGCCGCGGCGGGTACCGCAGCAGCGCGGCGCACCCGCCGATGACGACGAGCACGACGGCGGCGGTGACGTCCAAGAGCGTCTGCCGAGCGGCCGGCAGGGCGGCGGCGAGCACGACGAAGGGAACGCTGCCGAAGGCGAACGCCCCGCTCACGAGGCCGGCGCGGGGGCCGGTGCCGTCCGGGAACCAGGCAAGCACCGCGCCGACGCACGTGGCGTACACCAGACCGGTGCCGAGGCCGCCGAGCACGGAGTAGCCGAGGAACACGGCGGACAGGCTGGTCGCGTGGCCGAGCGTCACGAGCCCGGCGGCGCACAGGACCGCGCCGGCCGCCATCGCCACGCGGGCCGGGAGCAGGCCGCGGTCGCGGAGCCACGCCACCGGGAACGCGGCCCCGGCCTGGCAGACGGCCCACACCGCGAGGGAGAGCGCGATTCCGCCGAACGTCCAGCCGGGGGTCCGGCTCAGCGACGGCACGATCGCGCCGAAGCCGTACTGCTGCACCCCGGCGGCGAGCATGGCCGCCGCGGCGAGCCCGGTGATCCACGCCCGTGGCCGGCCGAGCAGTTCCCGGTCGGTCTCGCCGACGCGGTACCGCCGTCCGTAGACGTCCCGCAGCTCACGCACCTCGGCCACGTCGACCACCTCCTGCCAGACTGACGATTGTATGCAGTATGCAGTAGTCTGAGTGTGCGCGCTTGAGTGGCGGATGTCTAGCGGAGAGTGCGAGCGGGGCCTGGATGGCCGAGCGGGCGACATACCGCGAAACGAGACGGCTCCGACCCAGGGAGACACGGGGCACCGGCCGGGCGAAGCGACTCTCACGCCGCAGGAAGAGCGGCCAGGCGCCCAGGCGGCGCAACCCCTCAGGCCACAACCAGGAGGCGGACCGACAGCCGGCGACACGCTTTCACGCCGCAAAGAGGAGGCGGCCCGGTGGCCATCGAGGGAGGAGGCGACCACCGGACCGGTGCTCCGCCGCGGTACCGGCCGCGCGGAGCACTGACAGTCTGGCCATCGAAGCCGCTTCTCGACAAGCTTTCGCCGCCCACCGGACGGCGGTATGCCCGTTTGGCGGCGCCGGGAACCGGCGTCGCGGTCCACATCGAACCGGGTGCGTGACAGCGAGGCACGAAGGGAACACCGAACGCCACCTGAGCACGCTCAAGCGGCCGGCCGGCGAAGCTGCGCCTACCGGGGCGGCTTCGCCGGCACGGGCACGGCTTTCAAGACTTCTTGCGGGTCGCTCGCTTGCGCGCCGGCTTCGCTTCGGCGGGCTCGGCCGCCGCGGCCTGGTCGGCCTCGAAGCCGGCGATGATCTCGCTGGACAGGCGGCCGCGCTCGGCGACCTCGTAGCCGTTCGCCTGCGCCCACTCGCGGATCTGCCGGTTGCGCTCGCGGTCGGTGCCCGCGCCGGACGGGCCGGACAGCGACTGGCCGGTCGCGAGGCGGACCTTGCGGCCGCCGATGCGCCGCGCAGCGGCGACGTAGCGACCCAGTTCGTCCCGCAGCGCGGACGCGTTCTCCTCGGACAGGTCGATCTCGTACGTCACCCCGTCGAGGCTGAAGGGGACGGTCTGCGAAGCCTCGCTGCCGTCGAGGTCGTCCACCATCTGGACCTGCACCCGTTGCGCCATGATTCGTCGTTCCTCATCTTCTCCAGAACACGGTCGGACTGACCCTAACCTGTCGAATCATGCCCGGCACGCGCGACACCCTGAAGCGTCCACAATGGCCGCTCGGGCGAGCGGCTCGCCCGCGTCCAGAGTGACCGCAACGGAGCCGAAATGCTCGTCGTCTTGTAGAAGATTCAATTTTGTGATATGCTCGAAATCGAATCGGTACCGTGGCGGCATGAAACCCGCCGGTTTTCCCGCTAATGCTCCTCGCGTCAGCCACACCGCCTTCACGGCCGCCGCCGCGCGAGCGGCACATTTGCTGGTCGACACCGAGCCGCTCATCTTCTCCGATACCCTCGCGGCACGCCTGCTCGGCGACCGCGCCGAGGAACTCCTGGCCTACCACCGGCTCCACGGTACCCATCCGATCCTGGCCGGCGCCCGCGCCGAAGCGGTGTGCCGGAGCCGGTTCGCCGAAGCGCGCCTGATGCGCGGCAATTCCGGTATAGACCAGTATGCGATTCTCGGCGCCGGGCTCGATTCGTTCGCGTACCGGACCACGTCGCGACGATTCCGGGTGTTCGAGGTCGACCACCCGGCGACTCAGTCGGCCAAACGGGAACTGCTGGCCGGCGCCGGCATCGCCGAACCGGCTTCGGTCACCTTCGTCCCGGTCGACTTCGAAGCCGAACCGCTGCGGGAACGGCTCGTCCAGAGTGGACTGGACCCGGTTCGCCCCGTGTTCGTCAGCTGGCTCGGTGTCACCGTCTACCTGACGCGCACGGCGATTGCCGCGACATTGCGGGAGCTCGGCGGATTCGCGCCGGGATCGGAAATCGTGGCCGATCACCTGCTGCCGGCGGAACTGCGCGACGCGGCCGGGAACGGGTACGCCGACGCCGTCGGGCCGGTGGCCGCCGGGCAGGGCGAGCCGTGGCGTACGTTCCTCTCCCCCGCGGCGCTGTCCGAGCTCTTGCGCGAAGCGGGTTTCGACGTCGTCGAACAGGCCGGGCAACGGCAGAGCGTCGCCGCGCGGCTGTGGCGCCGCACCGACGCCCTGCGGCCCGCCGCGCTTTCCGCACTGGCGCACGCGCGCATTCCGCGCCGGCCCGGCTGACCGGGAACCTCAGTCGGGCAGCATCGGCACTTCGAGGTCGTCCGGCCGGCCGAGCAGCACCGCGCGGGTGACCGCGGCCTTGCCGAACCGGTCCCGCACGGCGTCCAGCGCGGTGTCGAGCTCGGTCGCCCGCTGCCGTTCGAACGGCAGGGCCGGCTGGAACGGGTTTTCGTCGGCCAGGTTCGACAGCGCCGCACCCAGCAGGGTGATCCCGCGGTCGGCGATCAGCGGCAGCGCGGCGACGAGCAGCTCCCGCGCCGCTTCCAGCAGCACGCCGGTGCCGGCGGTCGGGTCGGTCAGCGTGTGCGAGCGGGTGGCGCGGGAGAAGTCGGCGAAGCGCAGGCGGATCGTCACCGTCCGGCAGACGCGGCGGGCGGCGCGCAGCCGGCGGGCGATCCGGTCGATCAGCGCGACCAGCACGATGTCGAGCTCGGCCGGGGTCCGCCTGCCGCGCCCGAGGGCCCGCTGGGCGCCGATCGAGCGCCGCCGGGTACCGATCTCGACGCGGCGCGGGTCGTCGTTGTGCGCCAGGTCGTGCAGGTGTGAGCCGGCGGCCCGGCCGAGCAGGCCGACGAGGTCCACGTGCTCGGACGCGGCCAGCTGGCCGACGGTCGTGATGCCGCGCGCCCGCAGCTTCTCGGCGGTGACCTTGCCGACGCCCCAGAGCGCCGACACCGGCAGCGGGTGCAGGAACTCCAGCTCGCCGTCGTGCGGGACGACGAGCAGGCCGTCGGGCTTGGCGACGCGGCTGGCCACCTTGGCGAGGAACTTCGTCCGCGCCACCCCGACGGTGATCGGCAGCCCCGCCCGCTCGGCGACGGCGGTGCGCAGCCGTTCGGCGACGTGGCTCGGCCGCCCGCCGATCCTGGCCAGCCCCCCGACGTCCAGGAACGCTTCGTCGATCGAGATGCCTTCCACCCACGGCGTGGTGTCGTGGAAGACCTCGAAGACCGCCCGGCTGGCGGCGAGGTAGGCCGACATCCGGGGGCGCACGACGACCGCGTGCGGGCACAGCCGGCGAGCCTGCGCGCCCCCCATCGCGGTGCGCACGCCGTAGGCCTTGGCCTCGTAACTCGCGGCGAGCACGACCCCGCCGCCGACGATCACCGGGCGCCCCTTCAGCGCCGGGTCGTCGCGCTGTTCGACCGACGCGTAGAACGAGTCGAGGTCGGCGTGCAGGATGGGCCCCTCGGCGGTCATAGAACATATGTTCGCATACCCGTGCGCCGAAGTCCGCTCATCCGCCTACCGCGGGTGACGTGCCGCCGGTCGAAGTGCGCGTTTTTCCGGTTGTCCGCGCGCTGTTGCCCAGCTCACACTCGAACCGACGAACCACCCGACCACTGGGGGCGACATGACCGAGAAGTGCCGATGCGGCGACCACCACGCGTGGGCCGCGCCGAACCCGCAGGACCGGCCGGCGGCACCGCGGCAGCCACTGCTGGCGGCGACGCTGGCGCACGAAGACCGCGTGGAGGACGCCGGCGGCCTGGATCCGACCGACCGCGTGACGTGCCGGACGCACCACCGCTGGCTGCACGACTGCGTGGCGTCACCGGTGCACACGAACCCGGCCATCGGGTACCGGTGGTGCCGCCGCTGTGACCACCAGGCCCTGGTCGCGGTGGACGAACTGGCGGGCGAGGTCACCATCCGGTGCGGGCTGTGCGGAGCGATCCCGCGCAGCCGGGCCAACCAGGAGCTGGTGGAGCTGTGCCGGCGGAGCCTCGCGCTGGCCCGGTCCGGGCGGTTCCCGGAGATCGCCGTCGCCTGACTGCCATGATGCGGGGGTGCCCGCTCCCGGAACCACCGCGTTGCTGATCCTGCTGCCCGCCGCCGAGCCGGCGCTGGCCGCCGCCCGGCGGGTCGATCCCGCTCTGGTCCGGCCAGGCCTGCCTGCCCACGTGACGGCGCTGTACCCGTTCTTGCCGGACGCGTCGCTCACCGACGAGGTCTTGGCCGACGTCCGCGCCTTGGCGGCCACCGTGTCCCCGCCGGAAGTCCGGTTGACGGAGCTGGTGGTGACGCCGGGGTTCGTGGCTCTCGCGGCTCCTGCTCTCCAGGCGATCACCGATGCCGTTTGTGCCCGGTGGCCGGAGGTTCTGCCGTACGGGGGGCGGTTCGGTCCGCGCCCGGCCGCGCACCTGACGGTCGCGATGGGTGGTCCGGACGACGCTCTCGAGCGCGTGGCCGGGGAAGTGCGGCCACTGCTGCCGCTGGCCGATCGTGCGGAGGCGCTGCAGCTGGTGGCACTCACGGACCGCGGCTGGGAGCCGCGGCTGGAGGCCCCGTTCGGCGAGTGACGCGACGGCAATCGCGTGGTCGATGCCTTGGTGAAGTGACCCGCCCCGCTGCCGGTCACCGGCCGGCGACGTCGGGCGCCGGTGTTCCCTCCAGGTTCCGGTAGGCGCGGGCAATCGCGCGCAGCCGGGCCACGTCCGCGGCGAACGGTTCCGTCGCCGCGGTGGGCGGCGGCTCCGTCTCGGCCGGCTCGTCCGGCAGGTCGCGCACCAGCCTCGCCGCCGTAGCCGGCGGCAGGTCCGGGGTCGCGCCCGCCAGGATCAAGCCGTCGTTGGTCTCGCTCATCGCCGTCAGCAGGCGCTCGCGGCGGGACGACCCCGCCGGATCGAGGCGGGTGATCTCCGGGAATCGCCGCGTCAGGTGGACGCGCAGGGGCCGGAGCAGGCGGAGCGTCCGCGCGTCGCGGCGCGCAGCCGCCAGGCCCGGGACCGCCGGGATCGTCAGGCCCAGGACGATCAGCAGCACCGACACCGCCGGGAACCCGACGTCCAGCGCGCACGGCAGCGTCGAGAACGGCCCGCGGCACAACGCCTTGACCGGGTGCTCGGCTTGCAGGGCGCGGATCGTCGCGACCACCTTGCCCCCCAGGTACGCCACCGCGAAGCCCGACGCCAGCAGCAACAACGCGAGACCCGCACGCAGCGCGCCCCCGCTCGCGCGGATCGTCACCGCCGCCACGAAGCCGATGTCGAGCACCGCGAAGCCCAGGTACACCGTGTAGGTGAAGACGTAGACGACCAGCGTCGGGTGCGTGCGGTACAGCTCGTCGAACAGGCCGATGCCGCGCGGCAGCCCCGAGGTGCTGAAGAACGTCACCACCAGCACGGTCAGCGCCACGCCGAGCGCGACCAGCCGGGTGCGGCGGCCGCGGTCGCGGGTGCCGCTGATCTCCGCGACCGTCAGGCCGATGCCGTACGCCGCGACCATCGTCGCCAGGTTCGACAGCAGCCGGCCAAGGCTCGGGTAGAGCTCACTTTCGAACTGCTGCGCCCGGTTCGACAGGAAGCAGAACGCCGCGCCCAGCGCGATCAGCGAGACGGCCAGGCCCGCGCCCGCGCCGGTGCGCCGCGCGCGGGCCACTCTCCAGATTCCGGCGAACAGGGCGAAGAGCCCCACTCCGACGAACAGTATGTCGATCACGGGACGCGACTATCCCAGGAGGGCCGCCAGCCGCCTAGCCTGGTCCGCCGCTCGGCCGGACGCGCCCGGCTGAACGGCGGGCGGCTCGCTCGTCGCCGCGCTCAGCAGCAGGACGGCGATCAGCTCGGCCTCGTACTCGTCGGTCCCGGTCGTGACGCGGGTGAGCAGGTGCGACAACGCCCGCGGCGCCAGGTCCGGGGCGAGTTCGGCGGCCTCGGCCTCCGACATCAGGCAGGTCCCGGTGTGCACGCACAGCATGTGGGCCAGCTCGTGGGCGATGATGTGGTCCTGGTGCAGCGCCGACGTCCGCTCGGTGTAGGCGATCAGGTCGTAGCCCGGGCGAGCCTGCCACGCACCGGACGGCTGACCGGGCCGGTAGGCGATCGGGACGAGGTCGATCTCGCGCCCCCGCCACGCTTCGAGGCCGTCGACCCAGGCGTTCATCGACCACGGCCGCGGGAGCGGGACAGCGGCGAGCACCGTCCGCACGCGCTCACGTGCCCGGTCGCGGAGGGCCGGCAGGCCGCGCTCGTCGATGGGTCCTCCCTGGTGACCGGGCGCCAGCCGGGTGCACCGGGGCGCGAACACGGACGAGGTCATCGTAGCCGAGCCGCCCGGGCTCACTCCGGCTTCCGCCGCCGCCCGGCGCGGCCCCGGGTGTCGTCGTAGCTGCTCAGCTGATCCAGCAGCGCGGTCACGGTTTCGCGGTCGCGCGGCGAGAGCCGCATGGCTCGCTGCGCCAGGTTCCGCGCTTCGCTGTCCCGCCACGCCACAACGTCTTCGACCTGCTGGTCGACCTGCCCGGCGACCTCGTCGTCGAAGAAGTACGTCACCGGGACGCCGAAGAACTGGGCGAGCGCCTGGATGTGCGAGCGCTTCGGGTCCTTGCGCGCACCGACGGCCAGCTGCTGGACGTGGGTCGCCGACATCGTGACCCCGGTCTGCTCGGCGACGCCGTGCGCGATCTCCCGGTAGGAGTACGGCTTGCGGTCCGGCGGGTGCACGGTCGCGATCAGGTGCGCCAGCCGTTCGGCGAAACTGCGCTCTTCGCTCACCACACACCACCCGCAGCCATGAAACGTGACACCCAACAGCGTAGCTGTTCCGAAAACTTGACACATCCCGTGCCGGAAAGACTACGATACTCACGTCCGGTGTTTCGGAAACGTGACACCGGCCCGGGGTGGCGCAGCGGCCCACGGGTGACTCACGTGGCCACTGGGGGTGACCACGCGCCTAGCCCCGCCGTCTGCGCCGCCCCTCCTCGCACCGCTCACCTCACCGCGCCAGCAGGCGCCGCACTGCTCCCGGTGGGACTCCGGCGTGTTCGCGGACCGTTCGGGTCAGGTGAGCTTGGTCGGCGAAGCCGAGGTCCGCCGCCAGCACGGCCAGCTCCCGCTCCCCCGCCTCCAGCCGCTCGAGGGCTCGGCCGACCCGGACGCGGTTGCGGTAGCGCGTCAGCGAAACGCCCAGCTCGCGCGGAAAAGCGCGGCTCAACCGGTACGGCGACACCCCCAGCGCCTCCGCCAGCGGGAACAGCCCGGCCGCGGCCGGGGCGTCCGCCACGATCGCTTCCCGGGCCCGGGCCACCACCGCGCGATCGTCGCCACGACCCGGCGACGCCGGTGTCGGGGCCCGCGCCGCCTGCGTGATCGCGCCGCCCACCAGCGCCAGCAGCTGTTCCGCCAGCGCGTAGTCCGGGTCGGCCGCCGAGGCGACCACGCGCCGGTGGGCGAGTTCGAGTGCGGCGTCGACGTACACCGTCGACGGCCCCGCCCGGTCGCCCGCGAGGCGGCGCCACAATGGCGCGCCGAACTCCACCGACGTGCAGACGTCTCCGCCCGCCGGGTGCGCGAAGCACTCTTCGTCGCCGGGTCCGGCCAGGTAGGCCGCCGTCGGGTCGGCGTCCGCGATCACGCCGCGGACCCGCCTGCGGAACCGGCCCCGGCGCACCAGCACCACCCGGTGGCCGGCCGGCACCTCCGCCGCCGACCAGCCGGTGTGGTCGTCGGCGCACCGGACCACGCTCACCGAATACCCGGGGCGGGCCACGACTTCGAATGCTTCGAGCACGAGCCGGACGGTACGCCGGGGGTCCGACACTTTCCGGCCCGCAAGGATCTTCAAGACCGCACCCGGGAACGGCGGGCAGGCTCCCACCCGACGAAAGCACGACGAAAAGGAGCCATCCGTGCCCGCAGAACTCACCACCGTCGTCCTCGACTGCGCCGACCCGGCCGCGCTCGCCGCCTTCTACGCCAAGGCACTCGGCTGGGAAGTCACCTCCACCGACGACGACACCGTCCAGCTCGGCGGCGGCCCGGTCGGCCTCGGCTTCCAGCGCGTCGCGGGCTACCGCGGCCCCGCCTGGCCGGACGCCGCCAAGCACGCCCACTTCGACCTGCGGGTCGGCGATCTCGCCGGCGCCGTCGAAGAATTCCTGACGCTGGGCGCCATCAAGCCGGACTTCCAGCCGGGCGGCGGCGACTGGACCGTCCTGCAGGATCCCGAAGGGCACCTCTTCTGCCTCGCCGAGGGCTGACGGCCGTCACCGCGTGGCGGTCACGCGCAGCGAGCGCGTCTCGATGCCGACGTTGCCGTGACCGTCACGGGCGTAGAGGTAGAGCTTCCAGACACCCGGCTGCTGCGGCGCGGTGACGGTGAACGTCCCGTTCCCGGTGAACGGGGCCGGGATCAGGCCCGACGCGTTGTTGAGGTACTTGCTGTTGTACCCCATCGTGTAGGTGATCGGATCACCGTCCGGATCGGACACTCCGGCCGTCACCGTGAAGGTGCCGCCGGCCGGGACGCCGGTGGCGCGGCTGAGGTCCATCGACGCGATCACCGGCGGGGTGTTGCCACCCGTCTGTCCACTGTAGAGCCGCCGGACGGCGTACCAGGAGAGCCGCTTCTCGTTGCCCGTGGTGATGTTGAACCAGACCCCGCCGAAGTCGCCCTCGGTGCCGTAGTGGAAGAGCGTCGCGCCGAGGGCCACTCCGGGGTGGGCCAGCACGCAGTTCCAGGCATTGCCGTAACCGTCGCGCTTCTGCTGGTCGGTCGGTTCGGTGGGCACGCCGTTCACGTCGTTCGGCACCTCCCACTCGCCGGCCGGGCCGGTCTCGGTGATGACGTACGGCTTCGTGTAGCCGCCCGCCAGCCAGTCCTGCTTCACCTGGCAGACGTGGGCGTAGGAGTTGACCGCGTAGAGATCGAGGTTCGGTGCGTACGCCTTGTAGTACGGCCACGCGCCGGTCCAGGCGTCGGTCGAGGTGACCGGGTGGTTCGCGTCGATGGCGTGGATCGCCTGCGCCGCTTGATCGACGAAGCGCGTGTAGGCGATCCGGTTCTGCTCCAGCTGCGTGCCGGAGTAGCAGTTCTGCATCCCGAGGATCGACTCGTTGCCCACGTTCCACAGCAGCACGCCGGGGTGTGTTTTGTATGCGGTAACCCATTTTTGGATCTCGGCGAGCATCGTGTTCTTGTATGCGGTATCCGTTGTGTAGTCGACGCAGCCGCCGCTGCCCGGGCCACCCCCGGGCTGCAACCAGAATCCGCTGCTCACCTTGATGCCGTTGGCCGCGGCGGCGTCCAGCAGGGGCTGGGTGGTGCCGTCGGTCCCCCAGGTGCGGACGGTGTTGACGCCGATCGCGTGCAGTTCGGGCATCCGCGCGGCCGCTTCGCCGACCGGCGGGCCCCAGGTGAGTCCCTTGACGGTCCACGGTATCCCGTCGACCGTGAGCTGCCAGTTCCCCTGCGAGCCGGTCACCCGGGTGACGCCGGCGCCGCCCTGCGTCCCCGGCGTTCCGCTCACCTGGAACTCCCACAGCGAGTAGCCGTAGCCGCCGACGCGATGGGTGCCGTAGAGGCGCACATACCGGCCGTGCCCGGTGACGGCGAGGTTTTGGATCCCGCCGGCCGCGGTGGTCGTGCTGTACACAGTCTGCCAACTCGCGGCGTCGGCCGAGACCTGGATTTCGTAGGCCGTCGCGTAGGCGGCTTCCCAGTTCAGCATGACCTGGCTGATGTCGGCGGGAGCGCCGAGATCGACCTGAAGCCACTGCGGGTCGCTCCAGGCGCTCGCCCAGCGGGTGCCGGGGTCACCGTCGACGGCCGCCGACGCCGGCGTGCCCGCGCCCTCGCTGCTCGACGCGGTCGCGGGTCTGCCCTGGGAAAGCAGCGTGGCGGCGTGCGCCGGGAAGGGGGCAGCGAGCAGGCCCAGCACCAGCAGGGCCACCAGCGCCGGGACGGCGCGGAGGAGCGACGGTCGGTCCACGATGACTCCCGTACGACAGGGGAACGGCACTCGGAGAGCGCTCTCCAGCGCGACCGATGGTTCGGCACGCGCCCCCGCCCTGTCAAGGATCGCCGGTAATCCCGACAATGACTGTCCGAGCGGCGAAGGGGTGACTCCTTGACAGGGTCGCACCCAGCTGCGCATGCTGTGGGAGAGCGCTCTCCCATCCTTGGCACCCTCACCGTGGAGGACCCTTGGCAACGAAAGCCGCGCTCCTCGCCTGCACCGCCGCCACCGTGCTGGCAGGCGCCTTCCTGACCGCGGCCACCTGGTCGCCCGCCGGGGCCGACGATCTGGTGACCCACCACGAGTTCCAGGTCAACTGCTCCCCGAGTCACCACCAGCCGGACGACCCGATCGTCTTCCCCGGGCTGCCCGGCGCCTCGCACGACCACACCTTCCTCGGCAACAAGACCACCAACGCCGCTACCACCCTGCAATCCTTGCAGGGCGCGGGCGTCGGCAACACGACCTGCCTGGCGCCGGACGACCTGTCCGCGTACTGGTTCCCGACGGTGTACAACGGGAACCAGGTGGTGCTGCCGAACTTCGCGCAGGTCGTCTACTACAAGTCCGGCATCCTCGACTACACGAAGGTGGTGCCGTTCCCGCCCGGCCTGCGGTACGTCGCCGGGAGCGTCACGGCGACGCAGGACGACTTCCAGCACGCGCCCGGGGCGATCGAGGGCTGGGAGTGCGGGGACAGCTTCCACAACTGGGACATCCCGGTGCACTGCGTCGACGGCAGCCAGCTCAACATCCGCTACCAGGCGCCGAGCTGCTGGGACGGCGTCCACCTGGACTCGGCCGACCACAAGAGCCACCTGGCGTACCCGGACCGGGCGACGCTGACGTGCCCGGCCGACCACCCGGTGGCCGTGCCGATGCTGGAGTTCAAGATGGCGTTCCCGGTCAGTGGCGACATGTCCGGCGTCCACCTGGCCAGCGGGCGCGGGTACTCGTGGCACTACGACTTCTTCAACGCGTGGGACCCCGAGACGCTCGCGGCGCTGGTGAAGCACTGCATCAACGGCGGCCTGCAGTGCGACCCGCGCGGGTTCGACCTCTACAAGCCCGATCGCGGCGGGGTGCTCGGGCCGAACTACCGGCTGCCCGGCCGTCCGTGAGACGGCTGGTCCTGGGGGCGGCGGTGGTGGCGCTGATCATGGGCGGTTGCGCCACCACCACCGCCCCGGCCCCCACCACCACCCCGCAGGCCTTCAACCCGACCGACGTGGCCTGGCTGCAGCTGGTGGTGCCGATGACGGAGAACGCCCTGACCGCGGCCCGGCTGGCGCCGGAGCACACGGCGAGCGCGGCCGTCCGCTCGGCGGCCGAAGCCTGCTCTGGACCTCAGGACCGGTTGCTGACCCGCCTGCGAGCCGTCCGCGACCGGGCGGGGCTGCCGGCCGGCGATGTCCACAGTGGACATCGGATGCCCGGTATGGTCACCGCGGCCGACCTGGTGGCGCTGCGGACCGAACAGGGCTCCGGGTTCGACCGGCGGCTGGTCGCGCTGCTGCGGGCGCACGCCGCCCAGCTCGTCGTGCTGGCCCGGGGTGAACAGGCATCCGGGGCGGACGCGGAGACTCGCGAGCTGGCCCGGGAGGTCGGCGCCGAGGGGACGCGGGAAAGCGAGGTGCTCCCGAAGACCGCGTGAGACGAGCCGTCGAGGCCACGGGATCCGTGGCCTCGACGGCAGTTCCGGCTCCGGAAGGCTCAGTACGTGACCGTCACCGGGCCCGGGTGGGCCGGCGCGGTCACGGTCAGCGTCTTCGTCGCCGCGTCCCACTTCCACGCCGTCGACGGCGCCCAGCCGGTTCCCACCTTCACCCGGCTCGGGGCCGCGGCCACGCCGAGGAACTTCACCGTCCACTCGCGGGGCGCCGCCCGGAACGAGCCCTGCGCGGGCGACACCGTCACCGTGTGCGCCCCGGAGCACTCGCTGTAGGTGATCTTCGTCGACGACGAACGCGACGACGACACGCCGTTGTCCTCATACAGCGAGAACGTCCCGGATCCGCCCGGCGCCACCGTCACCGTCGCCCGGTCCAGCGGGTTCTGGACGTCGTTGGCGACGTCGGCCGTCCGCGTGGCCGTGATGCCGCCCGCGCGGAGGAACACCGGCATCGTGCCCAGGTCGGACGTCACCTGCTGGGTCGTCCCGCCCGCGTAGGTCTTGCCGGTGAAGTAGTCCGTCCACTGCCCCGGCGGGAACCACACCGACGTCGTCGCCGAAGTGCCCGGGGACGTCACCGGTGCCACCAGCATGTCCGGCCCGTAGAAGTACTCGCTCTGGGCCGCCGCGTACGCGCCCGGCTCGTCCGGGTACTCCAGGTACGTCGGGCGGACCACCGGAACGCCCGTCGTCGCCGCTTGCTGGGCCAGCGTGTAGGTGGTGGGAACCAGGTTCTCCCGCAGGTTCAGGAACTTCGTCGCCGACGCCTTGGCCGCGTCGCCGTACTGCCAGGGCAGCCGGTCGCTGTGGTTGCTGTGCAGGCGGTCGATCGGCTGGAACGTGCCGAGCTGCACCCACCGCGCGTACATGTCGTCCGGCAGCTTGGCCGTCTGGTGCTGCTGCCCGCCGGAAGTGTAGGTCTCGCTGCCGCGCAGGCCCGTCGTGTCGTTGTGGCCGCCGATGTCGTGGCTGATCGCCGACATGCCGGTCGCCGCCGACTCCGCCGGCGTGATGCCGACCTCCATCCGCAGCGTTCCCCACGTCGAGGACGTGTCGCCGGTGAAGTGCAGCGTGCTGCGCTTGTCCGCCCACGGCCCCGTCGCCAGCCCCGTCGGACCGCCGTAGCCGCCCGCCTGCAGCGAGCCGTACGCCCGCGAGATGACGAACCCGCGGCCGGTCGCGGGAGCCGCGAGATCGGCGTACTGCTGGTTGATCCACGCGTCCGGGGTCACGCCGGGCAGGCTCGAGCGCGAGGCGTCACAGCACCAGTCGAGCCACCAGAAGTCGTTGCCCTGCTTCATCATGCCCGCGTGCAGGTCGAGGTAGGCCTTGAGCTGGTCCGGGTCGCCCCAGTCGAAGACGTAGCAGTCGGTGCCGCAGTTCGACTTGGCCAGCTTGCCCTTCGCCGTCGCCTGGGCGCGGGCGAACTGCGGGTCCGACCCCATGATGCTGGGGTGGATGTTCAGGTTGTTGTGCAGGCCCTGGGCCTTCGACCAGGCGAAGAAACCGGCCGGGTCGGGGAACTTCGCGGTGTCGAACTGCCAGCCGTTCCACGTGTCCGGCGCCTTGAAGTCGGTGTCGGTCACCAGGACGTCCAGCGGGACGCCTTCGCTGCGGAACCGCGGCAGGATGCGATCGCGGTAGTCGGCCGCGGTGCGGTCGATGTACTCGGAGTACCAGACGCCGTAGGCCCAGCGCGGCAGCAGCTGCGGCGGCCCGGTCAGGGTCGCGAGATCACGCAGCCCGGCCTTGTAGTCGTGGCCGAACGCGAAGAGGTACCCGTCCTGGTAGGGGTTTCCGCCGTGCGACGGCCGCTGCGTCACGGCGCGGGTCTGCGGGTCGTACAGCGCGGAGATGGTGTCGTCGAGCAGGTACCAGCCGTCCTGGTGCAGGAGGCCTTCGGTGGTCGACGGCGTGCCGTTGTCGCCGTTGACGCCGTCGAGGCCGCGCCGGTAGCCGCCGAGCGCGAGGTGCGGCGGCGGCGCCGTGCCCCCGGCCGGGGTGACGGCGACGGTGTCGACGTTGACGTGGCAGCTGGTGTCCTCGGGACAGCCGAGGACGACGTCGTTCGTGCCCGCCTTCAGGTCCACCGGCACGGACGCGCTCTTCCAGGCGTCCCAGCCGTCGGTGATCGGCAGCGTCAGCGTGCGGGTGACGCCGTTCGCGGTGACAGCCGCGGTGCGCATTTCGTGACGGCCGTCGCCTCCGGTGCCGTTGGCGTAGCGGACGTGCAGCAGGTAGGTGCCGTCGGCCGGGACGTCCGAGACGCGGTGGGTCAGCGTCGAGCCGCGGTTGAGCTCGGCGACGAACCCGCGCCCGGCGTACCCGGTGTGGTCGGTCGCCACGACGGCGGACCCCGAGCGCAGCCCGGCCTCGGCCTCGCAGCTCGTCCCGGCCGGGCAGCCGGTGAACGCGCGCGCCGAGGCCGGCGGGAAGGCGGCACCGGCGGTCAGCACGGCCAGGCCGTCGAGGTTGACGTCGCCGGAATCGGCCGCGGTCCGCTCGAGGCGGACGCTGTGGTGCCCGGCGGCGAGGGTGACCGGCACCGAGGCCAAGGCCCAGGCGTTCCAGTCGGCCGTCACGGGCAGGGTGAGCTTCTGCGCCGCGCCGCCGTCGACCGAAACGCTCAGGGTGCGCGTGACGTACTGGCCGTCGCCGCCCTGGCCGTTGGCGTAGCGCGCGGTCACCGAGTACGTCCCCGCGGTGGGTGCGAGGACGTCCGCCGTCACCGAGTTCCCGGTGCTCTCGAACCCGGCGAGGAAGCCTTCGCCGGTGTAGCCGGAGTGGTCGGTCGCGATGCCGAGCCCGTCGGTGGTGAGGTCTTCGGCCTCGCACCGGGCACCGGCGGCGCAGGTCAGGTGGTGCCAGGGGGCCGCGAGCACCGGGGTCGCGCCCGCGCTCGTGCGGATCTCGAGGTTGCCGCCGTCGAACGGGCCGGAGTTCAGCCGGTAGGTCAGCGTCGCCGCGCTCGTCTTGATCGTGAGGACGCCGCCCGAAACCGTGCTGGTGTACGACGTCGGCGTGAAGGCGCCACGGCCGACGGCGTTGAAGGTGGCGGCGTCGGTGAAGCGGCCGTCGCCCGCGTACTCGGCGCGGATCACGGTCGGGGACAGCACCTGGAAGCGGGCGTTCCCGGCGGCGACGGTCTGGCGCGCAGGCCCGGCCACGGCGGGCGTCGCGACGGTCACCGCCGCGACGGCGCTCCCGGCGGCGACGAGCGCGAAGGCCCGCCGGATGGTTCTCGCTGTTCTGGTCCGCACGGCGGAACTCCGTTCCGGTGAAGGGGACTCGGCGGCGTTACAACGTTGGAAAGCTGAGCACAGCAAATCGCCCGATGTCCAGACCATTGTCCGGAACTTGTCCCGGACAGATCAGCGGCCGGTCACGCCGGTGCCGGCGTCGATGCAGTGAATGACTCATTCCTGGCGTCGGACGCCAGGAATGAGTCATTCACTGCATCGGACCAGCCGCCGTCAGGAGAGCTGTCAACGAACCTCGGACACGCGGACACCAGCGGTCAGGCCGAGTCCCGGACCACCAGTTCCGGGTCGAAGATCACCGACTCCGCGCGCAGGGCCGGGTCGGCCATGCGGTCGAGCACCATCCGGGCCATCGTCGCGCCCATCTCCTCGACCGGCTGGCGGACCGTGGTGAGCCGGGGGCGGCAGCTGAGCGCGACCCGGCTGTCGTCGAAGCCGACCACCGCCACGTCGTCCGGGACTCGCTTGCCGGCCTCGCGCAGCACCGTCAGCGCGCCGTACGCCATCAGGTCGTTGGCCACGAAGAGGCCGTCCAGCTCGGGGTCCTCGGCGAGCAGGCGCTCCATCGCCCGTTCGCCGCCCCGTTCGGTGAAGTCGCCCTCGGCGACCGCGACGTACGCGTGACCGTGGCGGGCCATCGCGTCGCGGAACCCGGCCAGCCTGTCCTGCCCGGCCGGGGTGCCCGCCGGGCCCGCGATCGTGGCGACGCGGCGGCAGCCGCGCGAGACGAGCCGGCCGGCCGCGAGCCGGGCGCCGTCCCGGTGGGCGACGTCGACGTAGCAGACCGGTGCGGGGCGGCCCGGCCGCGCGAACAACGCCGTCGGGACGCCCGCGCCGGTCAGCATGCGCGGGAGCGGGTCTTCCGCCGGGTGCAGCGAGATCAGCAGCACGCCGCTCACCTGCTCCTGACGCAGCTTCGGCACCAGCTTCTCGCGCTCCTCGTCGCTGTCGACGAGCATCAGCAGCGGGTGCAGGCCCCGCGGGCGCAGGTGCGCGAGCACGCCTTCGACGACCCGGCCGAAGAACGGGTCGCCGAACACGCCGCCGGTGAACGCCTCGACGTGCCGCTCCGGTTCGGACACGACCAGCGCGATCCCGCCGGTGCGCCGGGTGACCAGCGAGCGAGCCGCGCGATTCGGGACGTACCCGGTGTCGGCGATGGCGCGCTCGACCGTCTCGCGCAGCTTCGGGTCGACGTTGCGCACGCTGTTCACCACGCGGGACACCGTGGCGCGCGAGACGCCGGCGACCCGCGCGACGTCCTCCAGGGTGGGCGGCTGCGTCGTCACCAGTCCTTTCTAGCACGCTGTGAGAGCGCTCTCCCGGTACCGCTGACAAATGTCACGGGTGGCCGGTGCGGGACGGCACTGCCTTGCCGCTGCCCGCGCGACGAGCATTTCCGCCATGACCAGAACCGAAACCGCCGGCTTCCGGCCGGTGCTGCTGCTGACCGGCGCGTACGTCGCGCTCTCCGTCCTGACGTTCGTCGTGATCGTCCTGTTCCGCGACCACCCCGCGATGGTGACCGACGCGGTCTGGGTGCGCGCCACCATCGTCGTCGCCAGTTCACTGCTGACGTTCGCCTTCGCCCGCAGCGCCGCCCGGGGCTCGCGCAAGGGGCTCCTGCGGCTGCGGATCGTCTCCGCGGTGATGCTGGTGGCGATCGTCGTCATCGTCGTGTTGCCCGGGCTGTTCCCGCTGTGGCTGCGGATCGAGCAGGCCGCCTGCGGGGTGCTCCTGCTCGGGGTCACCCTGCTGGTCAACGGCCGAGCGTTGCGGGCGCGGTAGCGTGCCGTGGTGGACGGGACGAGCGACGTGCAGCGCTGGGTGCGCGGCTGGCGGCTGCGGCTGCTCGACGCCGGCCTGCTCGTCTACCCGGGCGTGACCGTGGCGGGCGTGCTGCAGCATTCCGCGGGCACCGCCGCCTTCGTGGGCTGCCTGGTCGTGGCCGCGTTCGCCGTCGGGTACCTGCTCGCCGCGGCCGCGGCGGCCCGCCGGGCGGCCAGGCCGTTCTGGCTGCTGACCGGTGGGTGCGCCGTGCTGTTCGCCGTCGCGATCCCGTTCGCGCACGCCGACGCCTTCTTCCTCGCCGCCGTCGTCCTTTCGCTGGCCGTACCGCGGCTCCCCCGCCGCGTCGCGTTCGGGCTGGTGGCGGCGGCCGCGCTCGCTGCCGTCCTCGGGCCGTGGCCGGGCGGGCCCGGGTGGACGCAGGCGGTCGCGCTCGTGTTCACCGTGCTCATGGTCTCGGCGTTCGCCGAGGCGATCCGGGCGAACACCGCCCTCGTCGAGGCCCGCGCCGAGGTCGCGCGGCTGGCCTCCGAGGCGGAACGGACCCGGATCGCCCGGGACCTGCACGACCTGCTCGGCCACTCGCTCACCGCGATCACGGTGAAGAGCACCCTGGCCCGCCGGCTGGTCACGGCCGAGGCGGCCCGCGCGGGCGAGGAGATGGCCGCGGTCGAGACGCTGGCGCGGCAGGCGTTGACCGACGTGCGCGCGGCGGTGTCGGGCTACCGGGAGGTCACGTTGGCCGGCGAGCTCGCCCGCGGCCGCGAGCTGCTGCGCGCGTGCGGGGTCGCCGCGGACCTGCCGACGGCCACCGACGTGGTCGGCTCGGCCCACCAGGAACTCTTCGGGTGGGTGGTGCGGGAAGGCCTCACCAACGTGGCCCGGCACGCGCGGGCGACGCGGTGTTCGGTGACGCTCTCGGCGTCCACAGTGGAGGTCGTCGACGACGGCGTGGGCGGGGCCGCGAGCGGGGGTTCCGGGCTCGACGGGCTGCGCGAGCGCGTCCTCGCGGCCGGCGGCGGCTTTTCGGCGGGGCCGCTGCACCCGCGCGGGTGGCGGCTGCGGGTGACGGTATGACCATCCGGTTGCTGCTGGCCGACGACCAGGCGCTGGTCCGGGAGGCGTTGTGCGCCCTGCTCGCCCTCGAGGACGACTTCGAGGTGGTCGCCTCGGTGGGCCGCGGCGACGAGGTCGTCGCGGCGGCGCGCGAGCACCGGCCCGACGTCGCCCTGCTCGACATCGAGATGCCCGGCCTGGACGGGCTGGCGGCCGCGGCGGTGCTGGCGGCGCAGGTGCCGGACTGCCGGATCGTCATGCTGACGACGTTCGGCCGCGCCGGCTACCTCAGGCGCGCGATCGAGGCGGGCGCGGCCGGGTTCGTGGTGAAGGACGCCCCGGCCGACGTGCTCGCCGACGCGATCCGCCGGGTCCGAAGGGGAGAGCGGGTGGTGGACCCGGCCCTGGCGGTGGCCACGCTGGCGGCGGGCGAGTCGCCCCTGACGGCCCGCGAGCGCGATGTCCTCATCACGGCGCGAAGCGGGGCGACGATCGCGGAGATCGCCTCGCGGCTGTACCTGTCCGAGGGAACCGTGCGCAATTACGTGTCGGCGGCGATTGCCAAGACGGGGGCGCGGAACCGGGTGGAAGCCGTGCGAATGGCGGACGAGCGCGGCTGGCTGTAGCAAGCAGGACGCCCGACCGAGCGGCAAGCCGCCTCAGCGGTGCAGCCGAGCCTCCGCCGCCGCCCAGTCCGCGGTGCCCGATGGCTCGTAACGGCGGATCTCCTGCGTCTCGCGCACCAAAGCCCGCATCGCCGCCAGATCCGGCAGGTCCTCTCCCAAGGCTCGGGCCTGGACCAGCACGTTCCCCAGCGCCGCCGCCTCGACCGGGCCCGCCAGCACCGGCACTCCGCACGCGTCCGCCGTCGACTGGCACAGCAGCTCGTTGCGGGCCCCGCCGCCCACCAGGTGGATCACGTCGACCGGACGGCCGGAAACGCGGGCCGCGGCGCGGATCGCCCGGCGGTGGGCCAGGGCCAGGCTGTCCACGATGCAGCGGACCACGGCCGCCCGGCCGGATGGCAGGCGCTGGCCCGTCGTGCGGCAGGCCGCCGAAAGCCGCGATGGCATGTCGCCCGGAGGCAGGAACGCCGGGTCGTCGATGTCCACCACCGCCGCCAACGCGGGTGACGCAGCCGCGGCGGTCAGCAGCGCCGGGAGGTCCTCCGGGCACGACCACGTGCGCAGTGTCTCCGAGAGCACCCACAGGCCCATCACGTTGCGCAGGAACCGGATGGTGCCGTCGACCCCACCCTCGTTCGTGAAGTTCGCCGCCAGCGCCGCGTCGCTCAGCTCCGGCGCCGGCAGCTCCAGCCCGGCCAGCGACCACGTGCCCGACGAGATGTAGGCGAAGTTCGTCCCCGGGGCCGCCGGGACCGCGACCACCGCCGACGCCGTGTCGTGCGAGCCCACCGCCACCACCGGCAGGCCGGACAGCTCGGCCGCCGTGCCCACCACCGTCCCCGGGTCGCGCAACGGGGGCAGCAGCCGCGGCGGGATACCGACGCGCGAGGCCAGCGAAGCCGCCCAGGTTCGCGCGCGGACGTCGTACAGCTGCGTGGTCGACGCGTTCGTGCGCTCGGCGCCGATCGAGCCCGTGAGCCAGTAGTTCAGCAGGTCGGGGATCAGCAGCAGCGTCGACGCCGCCTCGAGCCGGGCGCCTTCGGACACCAGCTGGTACAGCGTGTTGAACGGCAGCTGCTGCAGCCCCGTCACGTCGTAGAGCTCGCGCGCGGCCACCTTCGACGCGACCCGGGAAGGCACGCCCTCGGTGCGCGAGTCGCGGTAGTGGACCGGGTTGCCGAGCAGCGCGCCGCGGTCGTCCAGGAGCCCGTAGTCGACCGCCCAGGAATCGATGCCGACGCCGTCCAGGCGCCCGGCTTCGCGGATCCCGGCCAGGGTCTCGCGGTACAGGCCCAGGATGTCCCAGTACAGCGCCGGCCCGGCGCGGACGCCGCTGTTCGGGAAACGCCGCACCTCCTCGACCGTCAGCTGTGACGGGCCGGCCGTCCCGGCCATCACGCGCCCGCTGGACGCGCCGAGGTCGACGGCCGCCACTCTCTTCACGGGCGGACCACCGTCAGCTCCAGGCCGAGGAGGTCCGCGACGGCCGTCAGCTCGGCGACGCGGTGGCCGGTGCCGAGCGCCCAGTGGTGCGCGATGCCGCCGGCGGACCAGGCATCGGTCCACTCACCCGGGTCGCAGCCGAAGTCGACGCGGGAAGTCGTGTTGCCGATTCGCAGCAGCGGTCCCGGAACGACCGTGCCCTCGGACGCGATGAGCGTGAACTTCCCGTCGCGGCGCTGGCCGAGCCCGCACAGCGTCACCGGCCCGTGCTTGACGTCGAACTCCACCGACACGCCCCAGCCGCGCTTGCCGTGGTAGACGCCGAGGCCGCGCAGCAGCGGCTTGCGGGCGCTGATCCCGAGGTGCGCCGGGCCGTCGTGGCCCATCTCGACCACGCCGTCGCGGAAGTTCAGCGCCTGCAGCTCGGTGAACGAGCCGCCGGCGCCGAGGCGGTCCATGACCAGCATGGCCAGGGAGGTCCGCAGTTCGTATTCGCCGACCGCCGGGATGCCGCGCGCGGTGAGCAGGGACGCGCCGAGGATGAACCCGGCGCCGACGCGCTCGTGGGTCTCGCCGTCGAGGCCGCGGTGGTAGTAGGCCAGCGAGTCGAGCGAGAAGTCCTCGACCAGCCGGTCGAGGGCCACCGAAACTCGCGCGCCCCAGGCGAAGTCTTCGTCCACAACGGACTCGTCCACAGTGAACACTTCGCGGGCCAGCGCGACGCGCGCGGCGGTCTCGTCGTCGGTGACCTTCTCCACGCGCACCCGCAGGTCGTCGACCTCCAGGATCTCGACGTGCCCGCCGAGCTGGGCCGAGACCAGCGTCGGGTCGGTGGAGACGTCCATCATGCCCGGGTAGAGGTGCCCGAGCAGGCCGTGCCGGCCGTGCCGCAGCGCCGCCCGGACCCCGGCCGCCTTGATCCAGCGGGAAATCCGCGTCCACGCGCGTTCGTCGTCGAGGTACCCGGACACCGAGCGGAACTCGACACCCAGGCGCCGGAAACTGTTGGCCATCTCCGGCAGCGGGCAGGCGCCGCAGTAGGCCAGCCACGCGCCGGTGTCGAAGGACTCGTGGTCCATCGCCTCGGTGGGCTGCAGGTTCAGCAGCAGCACCGGCGCCCCCGACCGCTGCGCGACCGGCGCCAGCATGCTGGAGGTCAGGTACGTCGTGAGGAAGCCGACGATCAGGTCGCAGCCGGCCACCCGCAGCTTCTCCGCCGCAGCCGCGCCTTCGCCGGCGTCCGAGACGAACCCGGCGTCGATCACCTCGCAGTCCAGTTCGGACAGTCGCGAAGAGACTCGCCGCGCGGACGCCTCCAGCTGGGGCAGCAGCGCGGGGAACTGCGGCCAGTACGCCCCGAGCCCGCCGGAGACGAGGCCGACGCGGGTCTTGCGCGGCGTGATGCGATCCAGGGTCATCGGTCTCCTCCGGGAGTCAGCGCAGGAACGCGGCGGCCACCCCGGCGTCCACCGGCACGTGCAGGCCGGTGGTGTGGGTGAGGTCGCCGCCGGTGAGGGCGAACACCGCCGCCGCGACGTGCTCGGGCAGCACCTCGCGCTTGAGGATGGTCCGCTGGGCGTAGAACTCGCCCAGCTTCTCCTCCGGCACGCCGTAGACGGCGGCGCGCTGGGCACCCCAGCCCCCGGCGAAGATGCCCGAACCCTGGACGACGCCGTCGGGGTTGACGCCGTTGACCCGGATGCCGTGGGCGCCGAGCTCGGCCGCCAGCAGCCGCACCTGGTGGGCCTGATCGGCCTTCGCAGCGCCGTAAGCGACGTTGTTCGGGCCCGCGAACACCGAGTTCTTGGACGAGATGTAGACGATGTCCCCGCCGATGCCCTGGTCGATCATGGCCTTCGCCGCGGCCTGCGCGACGAGGAACGAGCCCTTCGCCATCACGTCGTGCTGCAGGTCCCAATCGCGTTCGGTGGTCTCCAGCAGCGGCTTCGAGATGGACAGCCCGGCGTTGTTGACCACCAGGTCGATGCCCCCGAACGCCAGCACGGTCGTGTTCACCGCGGCCTGGACCGCCGCCGCGTCGGTGACGTCGGCGGTGACCGCCGTCCCGCCGATCTCCGCGGCGACCTCCGCGGCCGCGTCCCCGTTCAGGTCGGCGATGGCCACGCAGGCGCCTTCGGCCGCGAGCCGCTGCGCGATGGCCTTGCCGATCCCCGACCCGGCCCCGGTGACCAGGGCGATCCGCCCGGCGAGCGGCTTGGGCTTCGGCAGCCGCTGCAGCTTCGCCTCTTCGAGGGCCCAGTACTCGATCCGGAACTTTTCGCTCTCCGGGATCGGGGCGTAGGTCGAGACGGCCTCGGCGCCGCGCATGACGTTGATCGCGTTGACGTAGAACTCCCCCGCCACCCGCGCGGTCTGCTTGTCCTTGCCGAAGGAGAACATCCCGACACCGGGCACCAGCACAATGGCCGGGTCGGCACCGCGCATCGCGGGCGAATCGGCGTCGGCGTGCCGCTCGTAGTAGGAGCGGTAGGCGTCGCGGTACTCCGCGTGCAGCTCCTTCAGCCGCGTGACGACGTCCTCCAGCGGCGCGATCGCCGGAAGGTCCACGACCAGGGGCCGGACCTTGGTGCGCAGGAAGTGGTCCGGGCACGACGTGCCCAGCGCGGCGAGCGGCTGGAGCTTCTCGCGGGAGAGGAACTCGAGCACGACGTCGCTGTCGGTGTAGTGGCCGACAACGCGCTGGTCCGTCGACGCCAGCCCGCGGATCACCGGCGCCAACGCGGCCGCTCGGGCGTGCCGCTCATCCGAAGGCAGCGCTTCGAACCCGGGGACAACGGGCCCGAACGGCTCCGGAGCACCCCGGGACGTGAGGAACTCTTCAGCCGTCCGGATGATCTCCAGCGAGTTTCGCTGACACTCTTCCGAAGTGGCGCCCCACGCCGTGATGCCGTGGCCGCCGAGGATCACGCCGATGGCCTGCGGGTTGGCCGCCTTGACCGCGGCGATGTCCAGGCCGAGCTGGAATCCCGGCCGTCGCCAGTCCACCCAGGCGACGCGGTCGCCGAAGCACTCCTTGGTCAGCGCCGGGCCGTCGGCCGCCGTGGCCAGCGCGATCCCCGAGTCGGGGTGCAGGTGGTCGACGTGCGGGGCCTCCACGAGACCGTGCATCGCCGTGTCGATCGACGGCGCCGCGCCGCCCCGGCCGTGCAGGCAGTAGTCGAACGCGGCGACCATCTCGTCCTCGCGCTCGACGCCCGGATAGACGTCCACCAGGGCGCGCAGCCGGTCCAGCCGCAGCACCGCCAGCCCGGCCTCGGTCAGCGTGCCGAGGTCGCCGCCGGAGCCCTTGACCCACAGGACGTCGGTGGGCGAACCGGTGACCGGGTCGGTCACCGCACCCTTGGCGGAGGTGTTACCGCCGGCGTAGTTGGTGTTGCGCGGGTCGGCCCCCAGCGCGTTGCTGCGCGCGATGAGCTGCTCCGGCACGGTCATCCTCATGCTCCCCATCCGGCCTGCGTGCCGCCGGCGCGCTCGGCCACGATCTTCTCCTGGTACCCGCTGCGGTGGTAGGCCGCGATCGGGTCCGGGTCGAGCCCGGCGTCCGCCCGCACCTCGGCCAGCAGCGGCCGGACGTCGGTGTTGTAGGCGTCCATCAGCACGGCGTTCGCGGCGAGCACGTCACCCGCCTGCTGGGCGGCACGCAACGCGGAGCGGTCCACGAGCAGCGCCTTCGCGGTCGCTTCCTGGACGTTCATCACCGACCGGATGATCGCCGGGATCTTCGCCTCGATGTTGTGGCACTGGTCGAGCATGAACGCGATCCCGTACGCCGGGTCCAAGGCGTCCGCCCGCACGATCTCGTACATGATCCGGAACAGCTGGAACGGGTCCGCGGCCCCGACCATCAGGTCGTCGTCGGCGTAGAAGCGCGAGTTGAAGTCGAACGCGCCGAGCTTCCCGGCCCGCAGCAGGAACGCGACGATGAACTCGATGTTCGTCCCGGGCGCGTGGTGACCGGTGTCGATGCACACCGTGGCCCGCTCCCCCAGTTCGATGCAGTGGGCGTAGGACGTGCCCCAGTCCGGGACGTCGGTGGCGTAGAAGGCGGGTTCGAACAGCTTGTACTCCAGCAGCATCCGCTGGTGGTCCCCGAGCCGCTCGTACGTCTCGCGAAGCGCCGCCGCGAGCCGGTCCTGCCGGTCGCGGATGTCGTCCTGGCCGGGGTAGTTGATGCCGTCGGAGAACCACAGCTTCAGGTCGCGCGAGCCCGTCGCGTCCATGATGTCGATGGCTTCCAGGAGGTGGTCGGTCGCCTTGCGGCGGATGCCCGGGTCGGGGTTGGTCACCGAGCCGAGTTTGTAGTCCTCGTCCTGGAAGACGTTGGTGTTGATCGCACCGATCTCGACGCCGAGGTCCCGCGCGTACGCGGTCAGGGCGCCGTAGTCGCCGACCTTGTCCCACGGGATGTGCAGCGCCACGCTCGGCGCCACCCCGGTGAACTTGTGCACCACCGCGGCGTCGGCGATCTTCTCCTCCGGCGTCCGCGGGACACCGGGCTGCGGGAACACCTTGAACCGGGTGCCCGAGTTCGCGTACGCCCACGACGGCGTCTCGATGCGCTGGGCCCGCAAGGCCTGCTTCACGGCCGTCAAGTCGCCCACGGCGATCACTGTCCTTCCCGGACGTCGAGGTGGAAGACCTCTTCGAGCAGCTGGAACCCTTCGTCGGGCGCGCTGCCGTCGAGGCCGGTGAAGAACTCCGCCATCTCCGCCTGCCAGCGCGTGTTGACCTCGGTCTTGGCCATGGCGGCCTGCGCGGCGGCGAGGTCGTCGGTCTCGACGTAGCCGATCAGCAGGCCGTCCTCGCGCAGGAAGAGCGAGTAGTTGCGCCAGCCGGTGTCGTGCAGGGCCTGCCGCATCTCCGGCCAGACGGCGCGGTGGCGCTCGGCGTACTCGGCCTTCCGGTCGGGCTTGACCTGCAGGCAGAAGCAGTATCGGGGCACAGTCCGTCCTTGGTGGAACCCGGCCGGGCCGCCCGTCGCGACCCGGCCGGGAGTGAGAACCTTATTCAGCCGTCGGCCGCCGCATGACTTTCGCGGTAATCAGCAGTACGCGCGCGGGGCGCGGCGGCCTGACCAGAATAAGGTTCTCTCAGAAGTTGAACTTGTCGATGTTGTTCGCGTCGAACGTCGTCGGCGGGCCGAGAACGATCTCGCCGTTCTCGCCGATCGTGTAGTCGCCGAGCTTGCCCGCCTTGAACTTCTCGCCCTGCTTGCCGGTGATCTGGCCGGACTTGAGCGCCACGCCGGCGTAGGCGGCGAGGTAGCCGATGTCGGCCGGGTTCCACAGCGCGAACTGCTTCACCGTGCCGTCCTTGACGAAGGCGCGCATCTGGTTCGGCGTGCCCAGCCCGGTCACCGCGACCTTGCCCTTGTAGCTCGACGAGCTGACGTACCGCGCGGCGGCCGCGATGCCGACGGTCGTCGGCGCGACGATCACCTTGAGGTTCGGGAACGACTGCAGCAGGCCCTGGGCCTCCTGGAACGACTTCTGGTCGTCGTCGTTGCCGTAGGCGACCTTGTCCAGCTTCAGGGTCGAGTACTCCGGCTTGGCCAGTTCCTTCTTCAGGACGTCGATCCAGGCGTTCTGGTTCGTCGCGTTCGGCGTCGCGGACAGCACCGCGATCTCGCCGGAGCCGCCGGAGAGGTCCTTGGCCTGCTTGGCCAGCGCCTCGCCGATGCCCTGGGTGGTGGCCTGGTTGATGAAGGCGTCGCGGCAGTCCTTGGCGGCGTCGGAGTCGAACGCGACGACCTTGATGCCGGCGCTGCGGGCCTGGTTGAGCGACGGGCACACCGCGTTCGGGTCGTTCGCGGCGATGCCGATGACGTCCTGCTGCTGCTGGATCAGCGTGTTGATGTAGCTGACCTGCGACGACGCGCTGGCGTCGTTCGGCCCGACCAGCTTGTACTCGCCCTTCAGCTCGCCGAGGGCCGCCTTGCCGCCGCTGACCTCGATGTCGCTGTAGGGGTTGTTGAGCTGCTTGGGCAGGAACGCCATCTTGACGCCCTCCTTCGCCGCGGCGTTCGGGTTCGCCGCGGCGGTGGACTCACTCGCGCCGGAGGCGGCGTTGTCGTTCTTGGTCGTACCGCTGCACGCGGCCAGGACCAGCACCAGCCCGGCCGACACTGCGCCGGTGAGGAACCGTCGGGACATCTTCGTCACCTTTCGGGGGTTGCCAATTGCCGACGGCGACGCACTGCCGTGCGGGCCGAAGTCACGATGTTGGGGAGCAGGACCGACACGATGAGCAGCACGCCGGTCACGATGTTGAGCGCCTCGTTCGAAACGTCCTGCAGCCGCAGGGCGTTCTGCAGCGTGGCGAGCAGGACCACTCCGGCGAGCACGCCGGGGAGCGTGCCCTTGCCGCCGAAGATGGACACGCCGCCGAGCAGCACGGCGGCCACGACGGCCAGTTCGAGACCGAACCCGTTGTCGGCGCGGGCACTGGAGTACCGCAGCGTCCACAGGACCCCGGCGAGACCGGCGACCGCGCCGCTCACGACGTAGAGCCAGAACTTGAGCCGCCCGGTGCGGATGCCGGCGAACCGGGCCGCCTGCTCGCCCGCGCCGGCGGCGAAGACCCCGCGGCCGATCGGCGTCGCGTGCAGCACGACACCGAAGATCAAGGCGGCGACGATCAGCGGGATCAGCACGTTCGGGATGGGGCCGTCGCCGATCGTCCCGGTGACCCAGCTCGTGTAGACCCGCGGGAAGTCGGCGACCGCGCTGTCGCCCAGCACGACGAACGCCAGGCCGCGGTAGAGCGCCAACGTACCGATCGTGACGGCGAGGGACGGCAGCTTCAGCACGGTGACGAAGAAGCCGTTCAACGCGCCGAGGACCGCGCCCAGCGCGATGCAGAGCGGGATGATCGTCTCGATCGGCAGGCCGGCGTTCCACAACGACCCCATCACCGCGGACGTCAGGCCGAGCGTGCTCGCCACCGAGAGGTCGATCTCGCCGGTGACGATGATGAACGTCATCGGCAGCGCGACCAGCGCGATCGGGAGCAGGTCGAGCAGCAGGAAGGTGAAGTTGCGGCTGGTGCCGAAGTTCTCGACGGCGCCCGAGGCGACGATCAGGACGAGCACCGTCACGAGCACGACCGCGGCGTCCCAGCTGAGCAGCCGGCCGAGCCGGTTCCCTCGGTCAGACATGGGAATCCCTCTTCTTCAGAGCTTTCGCGACCCGCACGGCCACGAGCCGGTCGGCGCCGATGGCCAGCAGGATCAACGCACCGACGATCGCCTGCTGCCAGAACTGGTTGATGTCGAGCACGGCCAAGGCGCTGCCGATCACCGTCAACAGCAGCGCCCCGAGGCCCGCGCCCCAGACCGAGCCACTGCCGCCGAACACCGCCACCCCGCCGACGACGGCCGCGGCGACGACGTTCAGCTCGTAGCCGGTGCCGGCGGCCGCGTCCACGGTGCCGAACCGGGCGGCGAACAGCACTCCGGCCAGGCCGGCGAGCGCGCCGCTGACCAGGAACGCCGCGCTCGTGTTGCGGCCGACCCGGATGCCGGCCAGCTGCGCGGCCTGCGGGCTCGAGCCCATCGCGTACAGCTCGCGGCCGGCGCGGTAGCTGCGCAGCACGATCCCGGCGACGACCAGGACCAGCAGCGCGATCAGGACCAGCCACGGCAGACCGAGCACCGACGCCGTCCCGAAGTCCAAAAAGGACGCGGGCAGCTTGTCGGCGTTGATCTGCTGGCCGCCGGCCCAGAAGTAGCTGACCCCGCGGTAGGCGTAGAGCGTGCCGAGCGTGACGACCAGCGCGGGCACCTGACCGAAACGCACCAGGGCGCCGTTGACCAGCCCGCACACCGCCCCGAAGACGAGCCCCACCAGGACGGCGGCGATCACCGGCAGGCCCGGGTGGTCCTTCATCAGCGTGCCCACGGCGAACGCCGACAAGCCGAGCACCGAACCGACCGAGAGGTCGATGTTGCGGGTGATCATCACGATCGCCTGCCCGACGGCGAGCACCGCCAGGATCGCCGTACCCAGCAGGATGTCGCGGATGCTCTGCCCGGACAGGAACCGGGAATTCTGCGTCGCGGTGAACGCGACCAGCACGATCAGGGCGAGCACGATGCCGGATTCACGGGCCTTCAGCACGTTCGCGGTCCACGATCGTCCGGAGTGGACGGTCGGCTGCGAAGTCACGGCGGCCTCCTTCGTCACGGTCATGCGGCGGCCCCCTGCCCCATCGCGGCGAACATCACCGAGTCCTCGGTCGCCTCGGCGCGCGGGAGCTCGGCCACGATCCGGCCCTCGCGCATCACCAGCACGCGGTCGGCCATGCCCAGCACCTCCGGCAGCTCCGAGGACACCATCACGATCGCGACGCCTTCGGCGGCCAGCGCCGACATCAGCCGGTGCACCTCGGCCTTCGTGCCGACGTCGATGCCGCGCGTCGGCTCGTCGACGATCAGCACCTTCGGCGCCATCGCCAGCCACTTGGCCAGCACGACCTTCTGCTGGTTCCCGCCCGAGAGCGTGCCGACGGGGTCGCCGAGCCGGCGGTACTTGGTGCGCAGCCGCTCGGTCCAGTGCCGGGCCTCCTGGCGCTCGCTCGCGCCGGTCAGGAAGCCGAACTTCGAGAGCGCGCGCGAGCGTGGGAGCGTCACGTTCCGCTCGATCGAGAGGTCCATGATCAGGCCCTGCTGGCGCCGGTCCTCCGGCACGAGCGCCATCCCGGCGGCCATCGCGGCCCGCGACGAGTGCGGCTTGAGCTTCTTGCCGCTCACCTTGACGACACCGGCGTCCCGCTCGTCGACGCCGAAGACGGCTTGGACGACCTCCGAGCGGCCCGACCCGACCAGTCCGGCGAATGCGACGATTTCCCCGGCGCGCACGGAGAAGGAGATGTCGCGGAACACGCCTTCGCGGGCGAGGCCCTCGACCTCCAGCACGACCGCGCCGGGTTCGACGTCCTGTTTGGGGAACAGCGCGTCCAGGTCGCGGCCGACCATGCGCTTCACCATCTCGTCGACGGTGACCTCGTCGACGGCGTCGGTGGAGACGGGCTTTCCGTCGCGCATGATCGTCACGCGCTGGCAGAGCTCGGTGATCTCCTCGAAGCGGTGGGAGATGAACATGATCGCCGCGCCTTCCTCGCGCAGCGTCCTGGCGACGGAGAAGAGCCGCTCGACCTCGATCCGGGTCAGCGCGGCGGTCGGCTCGTCCATCACCAGCACCCGGGCGTCGGCGCTGAGCGCTTTCGCGATCTCGACGATCTGCTGGTCGGCGATGGACAGCCCGCGGGCCGGGCGGGCCGGGTCGATCCGGACGCCGAGGCGGGCGAACAGGCGCTCGGCCTCGGCGCGGATCGCCGCCCGGTCGATGCGGCCGAGGCTCTTGCGCGGGTGACGGCCCATCACGATGTTCTCCGCGACGCTCAGGTCGGGGAACAGCGTGGGTTCCTGGTAGATGACCGCGATGCCGGCGGCCTTCGCGTCGGCGGGCGAGCCGAACTCCCGCGCCTCGCCGTCCAGCAGCAGCGTGCCGTCGTCGGGCTTGTGCACCCCGGCCAGCATCTTCACGATCGTGGACTTGCCGGCGCCGTTCTCCCCGACCAGCGCGTGGGCCTCCCCCGCGTGCAGCCCGAAGCTCACGCCGGCGACGGCCGCGACCGCGCCGAACGACTTCGTCACGCCGCGCACCTCCAGCAGAGGGGCCCGGCCCGGGTCCTGCCGCGTCATCGCGACCTCCGGATTGAAAGGTTTCACAAATCTGGTGCGGTGAAGCTACTATGCGGCGGAACGAGAAGTCAATGCATCGGCCCAGCCGTGGCCGAATGGCATCTTCACCAGCTCGTTCGCGGTGATGTTACGTTTCAACACTGCTGAGCAAAGAGGGGGCCGGATGGTGGTCAGGGAGCCTGGTGCCGAGCCGCGCGCGGCGGGCATCAAGGAGGTCGCGGCGGCCGCCGGCGTCTCCCTCGGCACGGTGTCCAACGTGCTCAACCGGCCCGATCGGGTCAGCCCGGCGACCCGGGCCAAGGTCGAAGCCGCGATGGCCGAACTCCGCTTCGTGCGCAACGAATCCGCGCGGCAACTGCGGGCCGGGCGCAGCCGGGTGCTGGCCTACGTCATGCTCGACGGCAGCAACCCGTTCTTCACCGACGTCGCGGCCGGCATGGAAGACGCCGCGGACGCCGCCGGCGAGGGCGGCCTTTCCCTCTTCCTCTGCAACAGCGCGCACCAGCCGTCGCGGGAGGCGGCCTACCTCGGGCGGCTCGAGCAGCAGCGCGTCCAGGGCGTCCTCATCACGCCGGTCGACCCGGACGCCCCGCTGCTGGGCGAGATCGCCCGCCGCGGCACGCCGGTGGTCGTCGTCGACCGCACACCGGAAGGCACCTCGCACTGCTCGGTCGCGGTCGACGACGTCCACGGCGGTGAGATCGCCGTGCGGCACCTGGTGGAACAGGGCCACGAGCGGATCGCCTTCGTCGGCAACCACACGACGGTCGGCCAGGTCCGCGACCGGCGGCTCGGTGCGCTGCGGGCCCTGGCCGCCGCCGGGCTCGGCCCGGACCAGCTCGTCGACCTGACCACGACGGCGCTGACGGTGGCCGACGGCCGCGGCGCGGGCGAGCGGCTGGCGGGACTGCCGGCGCCGGTGCGCCCGACCGCCGCGTTCTGCGCCAACGACCTGGTCGCCCTCGGCCTGCTGCAGACGTGCGCCAACCTGCGCATGAGCGTCCCGGACGACCTGGCGATCGTCGGCTACGACGACATCGAGTTCGCCGCGGCGGCCGCGGTCCCGCTGACGTCGGTCCGCCAGCCACGGCGGCGGCTGGGCCGCACGGCCGTGGAACTGCTGCTGGCGGAGGTGTCCGAAACCGGCCACGAACACCGGAAAGTCGTGTTCACCCCGGAACTGGTGGTGCGCGCCTCGACCCTGCGCTGAGCAACCCGCTGATCGTTTGTGACGTCTTACCGGTTACAAGCGATACCCCAGGGGAGCCCGAGCACGGAGGTCGTGGATGGCCGACTCGCACAGCAGCCCGGGCCTGTCCCGGCGCGGGTTCCTGGCCGCGGGCGGGGCCGCGCTGCTCGGCGTCGTCGCCGGGTCGGCCGGGCACACCGCGCCCGGCGCGGAAACCGTCCACCTGGGCGATTTCTGGCTGTTCGGGCGGTACGACGACGGCTGCACCGAGCTGGGCTTCGACGAGATCGACCTCGCGCCGGTGCAGCTGCCCCACTGCGTCACGCCGCTTTCGTGGACCGGGTGGGACCCGGCGTCCTGGCAGGACCGGTGGATCTACCGCAAGCACTTCACCGCGACGACGACCGAACGCCACACCGCCCGCTTCGACGGGGTCATGACGAACGCCGAGGTGCACCTCAACGGCCGGCTCGTCGCCACCCACGAAGGCGGCTACCTGCCCTTCGAGGTGGCGCTGCCGGACGTCGTGGCGGGCGACAACGTGCTCGCCGTGGTCGTCGACGGGCGGTGGGCGCTGGACGTGCCGCCCAACCTGCCGCGCGACGAGGGGCCGTCGGTGATCGACTTCTACCAGCCGGCCGGGATCTACCGCCCCGCCACGGTCGGCGCGGTGCCCCGGGTCCGGCTGGCCGACGTCTTCGCGCGGCCCGTCGACGTCCTCTCCCCCGGCCGCTCGCTGCACGTGACGTGCACGCTCGACGTGCCCGTCGTGGGGCAGGTGACCGCGTCGGTGCTCCAAGCGGGTCGCGAACTCGCCCACGGCGGCGCGCCGGTGCGTGGCACGACGGTCGAATTCGACGTCGGCGGGCTCGGCGCGGTGCGCCTCTGGGACGTCGACGACCCCGCGCTCTGCGAAGTCGTGGTGACGGTCCAGTCCGGCAAGCACACGCTCGACCAGCGGGTGGTGCGGACCGGGTTCCGCGACGCGCGGTTCACCACCGAGGGCTTCTTCCTCAACGGACGGCGGCTCAAGCTGTTCGGGCTCAACCGCCACCAGTGGTACCCGTTCGCCGGCGGGGCGATGCCGGACCGCGTGCAGCGGCGCGATGCGGAAATCCTGCGCCGCGAGCTGAACTGCACCATGGTCCGCTGCTCGCACTACCCGCAGTCGAGCGCCTTCCTCGACGCCTGCGACGAGCTGGGCCTGCTGGTGTGGGAGGAGATCCCGGGCTGGGGCCACGTCGGGGACGACGCCTGGCAGCGGCGGAACCTGGCGGACGTCGAGGGGATGGTGGTGCGCGACCGCAACCACCCGAGCATCGTCGTCTGGGGCACGCGGGTGAACGAGGCCAACGGCACGACGGCGATGTACCAGCGGACCGGGCAGCTGGCCCGGCAGCTCGACCCGTCCCGGCCGACCAGCGGCGCGCTGGCCAGCCCCACGCTCGGGCGGTTCGCCGGCAGCGACGTCGAGGTCCTGGCCTACAACGACTACACCGCCCGGCGCGGGGTGCCCTTCCGGCTGCGCCCGCCGCGGCCGGGGGTGCCGTACCTGGTGACCGAGACGATCGGCACGCTCGCCGGGGCCCGCGCTTACCGCCGGACCGACACCCCCGGCGTCCGGCAACAACAGGCGGAACTGCACGCCAAGGCCCACGACCTGGCCGCCGCCGACGACCGCTACTGCGGGCTGCTCGCCTGGTGCGCGTTCGACTACCCGTCCGGCTGGCAGCGGGCGGTCGGCGGGTCCAAGTACGCCGGGGTGTCGGACATCTTCCGGATCCCCAAGCCCGCCGCGGCCTTCTACGCCTCGCAGGCCGACCCGCGGGCGCGGGCGGTCGTCGAGCCCGGCTTCGCCTGGGATTTCACCGCCCAGCCGGCCGGGCCCGGACCGGGGGCGACGATCTGGTCCAACTGCGACCGCCTGCTGCTGTTCCTCGACGACCGGCCGGCGGGGGAGGCCCGCAGCCGGCGCGCGGACTTCCCGCACCTGCGGTACCCGCCGTTCGCGGCGGACCTGGTCGTGCCGAAGGGGCGGCGGCCGGAGCTGCGCATCGACGGTTACGTGGGCGAGCGGCTGGTCGTCAGCCGTCGCTTCAGCGGCGACCGGGCTTTCGACGTGCTCAGCTGCGTGCCCGACGACCCGGAACTGCGCGCGGACGGCAGCGACGCAACCCGGGTGGTGGTGGCGGCGGTGGACCGCTTCGGGACGCTCCGCGCGGGGACGGCAGGCGAGGTGCGGCTGACGCTGACCGGACCGGGCGAGCTGATCGGGGATCCGGCACTGGACTTCGGGGCGACCGGTGGCGCGGCCGGGGTGTGGCTGCGGCCGTTCGCGGGGTCGCCGTCGACCCTCACGCTGACGGCCCGGCACCCGACGCTCGGCTCGGCCACGGCCTCGGTCCGGGTGACGGCGAACGCGCCTCGCTCCTGAGCGGCGGCCTCACTCCCCCGTGAGCACCGCCGCCAGCACGGCCGCCTGGCTGATCGCAGGAGATCCGCTCGCCGTCAGCAGGGTCACCGGGCCGTCTCCGGCCAGCTCGCGCAGCCGGGCCAGCGCCGCCGCACGATCCGGCTCGCGCAGCTCCGCTCGATAACGCTCGGCGAACTCCGCGAACCGCTCGGGATCGTGGCCGTACCAGGTGCGCAGGTCGTCGGACGGGGCCAAGCCGCGGTACCAGCCGTCGAGGACCACCGCCGTCCGGGCGGTGCCGCGCGGCCAGAGCCGTTCGACGAGCACGCGGACGCCGTCGGCGGGCCCGGCCGGGTCGGACAGGCGCGCCACCCGGACGACCGTCGGCTGCATGCGCGCATTCTGCGTGGCGCCGGGTCGGGCCGCCACCGGAGCACGGCGGCGGTCACGTTCGGTGACTACCGCGCGCTGGAGGATGGGGCGCGCACCCGGCGAGCTCGGCCTCCAGCTCACGGAACCCGACTCATGGCGGGTTCCGCGCATCCGGGCCGCAGAGGACGCTTCTCCTGGCTCCCACGGGCGGAGCCGGGAAAGGACGACCTCCATGAGATCGAGGGTGCTTTCTGCTGCGCTCGGCGTGGCCATCGGCCTGCTGGGCACAGTCGCCGTCGCCGCGCCGGCCGAGGCCGCCGCGGTCTGCGGTGACCAGATCGTCGGCAACGGCGGGTTCGAAAGCGGCACCACGCCGTGGACCCAGACCAGCGGGGTCATCTCCGCCGCCACCACGGCGGAACCCGCGCACGGCGGGACGATGATCGCCTGGCTGGACGGCACCGGCAGCACGCACACCGACACCCTGTCCCAATCGCTGACGCTCCCCGCCGGCTGCGCGTCGGCGACCCTCTCGTGGTTCTCGCACATCGACACCCAGGAGACGACGACCAGCACGAAGTACGACAAGCTGGTGGTCCAGGCGGGCACCGACACCCTGGCGAGCTACTCGAACCTCGACAAGAACACCGGATACGTCCAGCGCACCGTGGACGTTTCCCGCTACCTCGGCCAGACCGTGACGCTGAAGCTCACCGGCACCGAGGATTCCAGCCTGGCCACCGACTTCGTCCTCGACGACTTCTCCCTGACCACGACCGGGACGAGCAACCCGCAGTCGCCGGTCGTCACCTCGCCGGGCGCCCAGACCGGCGCCGTCGGCCAGGCCGCGTCGCTGCAGATCCAGGCGAGCGACCCGCAGGGCGACGCGCTCACCTACAGCGCCACCGGCCTGCCCGCGGGCCTCACGATCGGCGCGAGCACGGGCAAGATCACCGGCACGCCGACGACCGCCGGCACTTCGTCGGTGACCGTGACGGCGAAGGACCCGGCCGGCAACAGCGGCAGCGCCACGTTCACGTGGACGATCTCGGCCGCCCCCGCCGACTCGACGCGCACGCCGATCAACCCGGCCTACACGGTGAACCTGACGTCGAACACCGCGGGCGACACCTGGACCGGGCACCAGAGCGTCAGCTTCACCAACGGCTCGGCCACCGCGCTGCCCGAGGTGTACCTGCGGCTCTGGGACAACTACCACGGCAGCTGCCCGAGCACGCCGATCACCGTCACGAACGTCACCGGCGGCACGCCGTCCGCGCTGAGTGTCAACTGCACGGCCATGAAGATCACGCTGCCCGCGCCCCTGGCCCAGGGCCAGTCCGCGACCATCGGGTTCGACCTGAAGATCGTCGTGCCCAGCGGTGCCGACCGGTTCGGCCACGACGGCGCGTTCAACATGATCGGCAACGCGCTGCCGGTGCTCGCCGTCCGCGACGGCGCGGGCTGGCACCTCGACCCGTACACGAACAACGGCGAGTCGTTCTACACGGTGATCAGCGACTTCGACGTCACGCTCGTGCACCCGGCGTCGCTGCTGACCCCGGCCACCGGCACCTCGACCGAGACGACCAGCGGCAGCACGACCACCACGCACGCCGTGGCTCCCAAGGTGCGGGACTTCGCCTGGGGCGCCGGCCCGTTCGCGAAGATCAGCACGACGTCCGGCAAGGGCGTGCGCGTCAACGTCTACTCGGTCAGCGGGATCTCCACCAGCAGCGCCAACCAGATGCTCACGCTGGCCGCCGACGCCATCGACGTCCACTCGGGCCGCTTCGGCGACTACCCGTACGGCGAGGTGGACGTGGTGCTGGACAACAACTTCTGGTTCGGCGGCATGGAGTACCCGGGCTTCGTGATGGACCTCGTGTCCACCACGGCACTCCCGCACGAGCTGGCGCACCAGTGGTTCTACGGGATCGTCGGCGACGACGAGTACAACTCGCCGTGGCTCGACGAGAGCTTCACCGACTACGCCACCGACCTCTACCGCGGGATCACCGGCAGCGGCTGCGGCATCACGTGGCAGTCGAGCGCGGAGAAGCTGACCAACTCGATGGCCTACTGGGACGCGCATTCGTCCCGGTATTCCACCGTGGTCTACAACTACGGCAAGTGCACCCTGCACGACCTGCGTCGGCTCATCGGCGACACGGCGATGGCGAACCTGCTGAAGTCGTACGCGCAATCGCACTGGTACGGCGTGTCCACGACGGCCGAGTTCAAGGCCGCGGCGCAGGCGGCCGCCGGGTCGACCGACCTGACCTCGTTCTGGGCTTCGCACCGCGTGGAGGGCTGAGCAGCCCCCGTTTTCCACGCTATCGGAGGGCACCGACAAAATCGGTTCCGTTCCCCGTCCGCTTCCGCCACTGTGGGGAAGTGGACGGGGAACGGCTTTTTTGCGACACCGCGCTGGCGGCCAGGATCGAACACGCGGAAGCGCGGTTCGTCGCGGCGTGCAGTGCTGCCGCCCGGGTGCGGCTCGGGGATGACCTCGGCTTCGCGCGTCCGCTCGCCGGAGGGGTCGCGACCTTCGCCGAGGCGGGCTCACCGTTCGACAAGGTGGCCGGGCTCGGGTTCGCCGGGTTGCCGGACCCCGCGGAACTCGACGAGGTGGAAGCGGCCTTCGCCGAGCTCGGTGCGCCGGTGCAGGTCGAACTTTCCCAGCTCGCCGACGCGGCGGTCGGGGCGTTGCTGACCACGCGCGGCTACCGCCTGGAGTCGTACGAGAACGTGCTCGGACGGCGGATCGGTGACAGCGACTTCCCCGCCGACGTCCGCGCCTGCCGGGACGACGAGCTGGAAACCTGGCTCTCCGCCGTGGCCGAAGCGTCCCTGGTGGCCGACGAGCAGGGACTGCCCTCGCACGAGGACTTCCCGCGCGAGCTGCTCGTGAACGCCCTGCGGGACATGGCCGGCGTCCGGCGGTACCTCGCCGAACGCGACGGCGAGTTCGCCGGCGGCGCGAGCTTCCGGATCACCGACGGGATCGCGCAGTTCAGCGGCGCGGCGACGCTGCCCGCGCACCGGCGGCGCGGCGTCCAGACCGCGCTGCTGCGGGCCCGGCTCGCGGCGGCCGCCGAGGCCGGGTGCGACCTCGCCGTCGTCACCACGCAGCCCGGGTCGAAGTCGCACCAGAACGTGCAGCGGCAGGGCTTCGATCTGCTCTACGCCCGGGCGATCCTGGTGAAGGGCACCTCGGCGACCAGTTCCTCCGGCGCCGACAGCCGCCAGGCTTCGTAGAGGAGCTCGGCGAGTTCGTCGGCGTCGACGCCGTCGAGGTACACGACCACCCAGCCGAAGCCGCCGGCGGTGAACTGCACCTCGAACACGTCCGGCCGTTCCGAAACCAGCGCCAGCTGCTCGGACACGGTCTGCTTGAGACCGACGGTCCGCGTCCGCGGCCAGAAGTAGCCGAACCGCGTGCCGCGCACGCTGAACGACGAGTAGTCGCGCGCCTCCGAACGCTGGACCTCCGCCAGCCGGCCGAGCAGCTGTTCGAGTTCCCGGACCTGGACCGTCACCGTCGTCCCCTTTGTTCTCCGGCGACCACCGTAGCGCGCCGGTACGGTGGTCGGACATGAGCGACTCCGGAGACGTCCGCGAAGCGGTCCTCGACGACGGCCGCGAGGTGGTGGTCAAGCGCGGGCACGCCCCCGGCGCCACCGCCGCCGAGGCCGCGGGGCTGCGCTGGCTGGCCGCGGCGGGCACGGTCCCGATACCCACCGTGCACAGCCACGACCGGGACCGGCTGGTGATCGACCGCGTCCCCGCCGGTCGCCCGTCGGCGGCCGCGGCGGAACGGTTCGGCCGCGGGCTGGCCGGGTTGCACAGCGCGGGCGCCCCGGCGTTCGGTGCACCGCCGCCGGACGGACCGGCGGCGGCGTGGATCGGCCGGGCACCGATGGCCAACGTGCCGGCGGACGACTGGGCGTCCTGGTACGCGGCCGACCGCGTGCTGCCCTACGTTCGGCTGGCGAGGGACGCGGGCACGTTCGGCCCGTCCGAAGCGGCGTTGTTCGAGCGGGCCTGCACGCGGATCCCGGCCTCGGCCGAGCCGCCCGCGCGGCTGCACGGCGACCTCTGGAACGGCAACGTCCTGTGGGACGGGCGCGAGGCGTGGCTGATCGACCCGGCCGCCCACGGCGGGCACCGCGAGACGGACCTGGCCATGATGCACCTGTTCGGCTGCCCGCACCTGGACCGCATCCTCGGCGCCTACCGGGCAGATGCCCCGCTGGCGGACGGTTGGGAGGAGCGGATCGGGCTGCACCAGCTGTTCCCGCTGCTGGTGCACACCGTCCTGTTCGGACAGTCCTACGCCGGCCAGGCGCTGGCGGCGGCCCGCTCGTTCTAACAGTGATCGAGCATGCCGGCGAGGGCGTTCTTCTCCGGCACCGTGATCGTCAGGCCGTAGTCGTGCTTCACGACGATCCAGTCGGTGGCGTAGGCGCACCAGTACGACACGAGCGGCGGCTTCCACGCGTCCGGCGCCTTGTCGCTCTTCTGCTCGTTGAGGTTGTCGGTGACCGCCTTCAGCTGCGGGCGGACGAGGTCGTTCGCGAACTGCTCGCGGCGTTCCCGCGTCCAGCTCTTGGCGCCGCTGATCCAGGCCTGACCCAGCGGCACCATGTGGTCGATGTCCACATCGGACGCCTTGTGCCAGGTCTCGCCGTCGTAGGGGCTGACCCAGGTGCCCGACTTCGGGGCGCACTGCGCATCGGTCTGGACGTTCTGGCCATCGCGCTTGAGCACCTGCTCCCGGACGTCACAGTTCGCGTCGACCTTGTCCCAGTGCGGGAACTCGTCGCGACTGTAGCCGTCCATGGTGCCGCGCACGGCGATCTGCAGCGCTCCGAGCTCGTTGCGCGCCTCGGCGGGCGCGATCGGCGGGGCGGCGACCGTCCCGGGCGCTTGGGTCAGGGAGCCGCCGGAAGCGAGTCCGTCGGCGAGCTTGCAGCCGGTGACCGACGAACCCACGAGGACGGCGAGAAGGACAAGCGCTCGGGTGCGCGGCATCGTGAACCCCTTTCACGTCTACCGGGAGGTGCCCAGCCGACGCGCCGGGGAAACGGTGCAGATGGCGTAGCTGACGCGAAATAAACGTGGCAGTTCAGGAGCCGTGAAAGATCTGGTTGACGAACACGGCGGCCACCACCCCGGCGGCGACGAGCACGGTGAGCACGAAGACCAGGCCCCAGGGGATCTGCCGGATCGGCCGCTGCCGCGGGAAAACCTGGCCGCGCCCCGGCGGACTCCACGGGACGGGAGCGTCCTCGGCCATCACCGGCGCCGCCAGCGGCGGTTCCGGGAGCAACGGGACGACGGCGGGCAGCTGCGGCAGCCGGTCGAGCATCGGCAGCCGCGCCGGGAACCCGTCGGCGATGAGGGCCGCCCGGGGCGGGGCGAGGTGCGCGAGGGAAAGCGCATAGCAGGCGTCGAGGACCTCATCGGCCGACCAGACGGTCCGCCACCGGTTGTGCTGGGCGATGATCCGCCGCAGCCCACGCCGCTCGGCGAGGACGACGGCCACACCGGGCACCGGCTGCGGATCGGGCCAGCGCACCGCGGGCGGGCCGGCTTGGAGAGGTTGCTGCGGGCGGATTGCTTCGGCCGACGCCCGCTCGCCCCCGGCGCCATTTCGCCACGGGCCCGGCGCCGGTTCGCGCACCTGCCAGGCCGTCTCCGAGTCGCTTGCGGGTGGGACCGGAACCGACCCACCACCGCCCTGGGAGCCCTCCGCCGGTGCCGCCTCCGTCAAACTCCCCGAACCATCCGCCCGCCCGGCATCCCCCGCGTGCTCGACCACCTCCGGCCCGCTCCCCTGCGACACCGCCACCCGCACAGCGTCCGCCGACCCACTCGGCGCCGTCCCGTTGTTCCGGGACCCCGCCGGCGGGACCACCGCGACCAGGCCGGTCACGTGCCGGCCGCCTTCGTGGCCGGCCAGCGCGCCCCTGGCCGCCGCCACCACTGCTCCCGTTCGGTCGCCCGGGCCCGGCCACTCCACCGGGCCCGGCTCGTGGGCCGCGATCACCACCACTCCGCACCTCGTGAACACCAGCGCGTCCACGAACCGGGGACCGAGGCGGCTCGGCAGCGTGATGCCCGCCAGCGCCAGTCCGGTCAGGTGCTCCGGGCCCGGCCCCCACGAGCGCAGCAACGCCACCACATGCTCCGCCGCCGGCGGGAGCGGCCGGTCTTCACCGGTTCGCTGGAGGGCCACGAGCACGCCGGTCACACCTCCCACGACGACACCGCGAGCAGTCCCTCGACGGTAGGAGGAAAACCGGTCACCACCCCAGCAGCCGAACGAGTGGTCGATCACCACCGTGTGTAGTCACGCGCTCCCGAAGCGCTGCCCCAGCTACGGCCGCGGGGTGTTGCGCAGGTTGGCCCGCGCCAGGTCGACCATCTTGCCGACACCGCCGTTGAGCACCGTCTTCGTCGCCCCCAACGCGAACCCGCGCACCATTTCCCCGGTGATCCGCGGCGGGATCGACAGCGCGTTCGGGTCGGTCACCACCTCGACCACCGCCGGGCCGGGGTGGGCGAACGCCTTCTCCAGCGCGCCGCGCACGTCGCCGGGATCCTCGACGCGCTCGGAGAACACGCCGCAGGCCGCCGCGATCGCCGCGAAGTTCACCGGGGCGTGGTCGGTGCCGAAGTCGGGGAGGCCGTCCACCAGCATCTCCAGCTTCACCATGCCGAGCGTGGCGTTGTTGAACACCACCACCTTCACCGGGACGTCGTACGCCGGCAGCGTCAGCAGGTCGCCCATCAGCATCGCGAGCCCGCCGTCGCCCGACAGCGACACGACCTGGCGGCCCGGCTGGGACAGCTGGGCGCCGATCGCGTGCGGCAGCGCGTTCGCCATGCTGCCGTGCCGGAAGGACCCCAGCACCCGGCGGCGGCCGTTCGGTGTCAGGTACCGCGCGGCCCAGACGTTGCCCATGCCCGTGTCGACGGTGAACACCGCGTCGTCGGCGGCGACCTCGTCGAGCACCGAAGCGACGTACTCCGGGTGGATCGGGCGGCGGTGCTCGATCTTCGTCGTGTACGCGCCGACGACCTTCTCCAGCTTCCGCACGTGCTCGCGCAGCATCCGGTCGAGGAACGCCCGGTCGGTGCGGGGCCGCAGCAGCGGGAGCAGCGCGCGCAGTGTCTCGCGCACGTCGCCGTGCACCGCCAGGTCCAGCGGCGTGCGCCGGCCGAGGCGCGAGGTGTCGTGGTCGAGCTGGATCGTCCGGGCCTGCGGGAGGAAGTTGTCGTACGGGAAGTCCGTGCCCAGCAGCACGATCCGGTCGGCTTCGTGCATCGCGTCGTAGCAGGCGCCGTAGCCGAGCAGGCCGCTCATGCCGACGTCGAACGGGTTGTCGTACTGGATCCATTCCTTGCCGCCGAGCGAGTGCCCGACCGGCGCGGCGAGCTTTTCCGCCAGCGCCATGACCTCCTCGTGCGCGCCGCGCACGCCCGCGCCGGCGAACAGCATCACCTTCTCGCCGGAATTCAGCAGGTCGGCGAGTTCCCGGACGGTCTCCGGAGAAGGCACGGCGGGCGACGGCGTCACCAGCGGGAGGCGCTCGGTGAGCGGGCCGGCGGCCTTGCGGTCGGCGAGGTCGCCCGGGACGGTCAGCACCGCGACGCCACCCTTGCCGACGGCGGCCTGCGTGGCGATCCGCAGCAGCCGCGGCAGCTGGGCCGGGTCCGCCACGACCTCGCTGAAGTGGCTGCACTCGGCGAAGAGCCGGTCCGGGTGGGTCTCCTGGAAGAACCCGGTGCCGATCTGGTTCGACGGGATGTGCGACGCGATCGCCAGCACCGGCGCGCCAGACCGGTGGGCGTCGAACAGGCCGTTGATCAGGTGCAGGTTGCCCGGCCCGCAGCTGCCCGCGCAGACGGCGAGCTTGCCGGTGACCTGCGCCTCGGCCGCCGCGGCGAAGGCGGCCGTCTCCTCGTGGCGGACGTGCACCCACTCGATGCCGTCGGTGCGGCGGACCGCGTCGACGATCGGGTTCAGGCTGTCCCCGACGATGCCGTAGATGCGCTCGACCCCGGCGTCGCGCAGGGTCCTGACCAGTTGTTCTGCCACGGTAGCCATGCCTCCAGCGTGGGCCAGGATGATCGATGCGTCCAATGCCTGATTGGCTGAAAATCCATACACTGACGACATGGACGTCCAGACGCTGCGGCTCTTCCGCGAAGTCGCGGCCGGCGCCACCGTCACGGAGACCGCCGTGCGGGCGCACCTCACCCAGCCCGCGCTGTCGCGAGCCCTCCGGCGGCTCGAGCACGACGCCGGTGCCCAGCTCTTCCGCCGGTCCGGCCGGGTGCTGCGGCTGACGCCGGCCGGGCACGCCTTCAAGCGGCACGTCGACCTCGCGCTCGACCAGCTCGACCAGGGCCTGCGCGAGGTCGGCGAGATCGTCGCGCCGGACACCGGGGTCGTTCCGCTGGCATTCCTGCACACGTTCGGGACCTGGCTCGTCCCCGCCGTGCTGCGCGGCTTCCTGCGCGAGCACCCCGGGACCCGGTTCGAACTGCGGCAGCACGGCGAGGCCGGGCTCGAGGCGGAGCTGCTCGACGGCACCGCGGACCTCGTCATCACCAGCGGCGACCCCGGGCACCTCCAGCTGCACTGGTCCCGGCTGCTCGTCGAGCCGCTGCGGCTGGCCGTGCCGCCGCACCACCGGCTCGCCGGGCGCGCGCGGGTCCGCCTCGCCGACGTCGCGGCCGAGACGTTCATCCTCCTGCGGCCCGGTTATGCCCTGCGTGAGACGACCGAGCAGCTGTGCGCCGAAGCCGGGTTCGCCCCGCGCATCGGGTTCGAAGGCGACGAAGTCGAGACCCTGCGCGGGCTCGTCACCGCCGGGCTCGGCGTGTCCGTGCTTCCGTTGCCGCACACGGCGGCCTTCCCCGCGCCGCACCTGGAACTGACCGATGTGGACGCTGCGCGCGACATCGGGCTCGCCTGGGCGGCCGGGCGGAATCTCCCGCCGCCCAGCGAAACCTTCCGCCGGCACGTCCTCGCCACCGTGCCCCCGCAATTCGACCGTCCACAAGGGACGATGTGAGAAGTGCCGTGCCGGCCCGCGAAACCACCGCCGGTGTGCCAGGGTGGAGGTATGGTCGCCGCGTTGAGATCCGCCCTGCTGTCCTGGACCTCCGTCACCCCGGTGCTCGGCGTGCTCGTGCTGGCGCTCGCCTGGGGCCGCGACCTCGGCCCGGTCTTCGTGGCCGTCGTGGCCGTCGCGCTGGGGGCGACCGTGCTGGCCGCGGTGCACCACGCCGAGGTCGTCGCCCACCGCGTCGGGGAACCGTTCGGCTCGCTGGTACTCGCGGTGGCGGTCACCGTCATCGAGGTCGCGCTGATCGTCACGATGATGGTCTCCGGCGGGCCGGAGGCGGGTTCGCTCGCGCGGGACACGGTGTTCGCCGCCGTCATGATCACCACCAACGGCATCGTCGGCATCTCGCTGCTGGTCGGCGCCCGCCGCTACGGCTCGACGCTGTTCAACTCCGAAGGCAGCGGCGCCGCGCTGGCCACGGTCACGACGCTGGCCACGCTGAGCCTGGTGCTCCCGGCGTTCACCACCAGCACACCCGGACCGGCCTTCTCCCCCACCCAGCTGACGTTCGCGGCACTGGCGTCCCTGGTGCTGTACGGGACGTTCGTGCTGACGCAGACGGTGCGCCACCGCGACTTCTTCCTCCCGGTGGCGGCCGACGGCGCGGTCAAGGAGGACGACCACGCCGACCCGCCGTCGAACCGGGCGGCGCTGGGCAGCCTGGCGCTGCTGCTGGTGGCTTTGGTCGCGGTGGTCGGGCTGGCGAAGGTGGAGTCGCCGGCGATCGAGGCCGGGGTGCGCGCCGCCGGGTTCCCGCAGTCGTTCGTCGGCGTGGTGATCGCGCTGCTGGTGCTGTTACCGGAGACCCTCGCCGCGACGCGCGCGGCCCAGCGCGACCGGATGCAGATCAGCCTCAACCTCGCGTACGGCTCGGCGATCGCGAGCATCGGCCTGACGATCCCGGCGATCGCGCTGGCGTCGGTGTGGCTGCCGGGCCGGCTCCTGCTCGGCCTGGGCTCGACGCAGATCGTGCTGCTCGCGCTCACGGTGGTGGTGAGCGTCCTGACGGTGGTCCCCGGCCGCGCGACCCGCCTCCAGGGCGGCGTGCACCTGGTGCTGCTGGCGGGCTTCCTGGTGCTGGCCATCAACCCCTGACCCGTGATGCCCCGCCGAACGCAGTGAATGACTCATTCCTGACGTCGGACGTCAGGAATGAGTCATTCACTGCGTTCGGGCCGGCTCGGAGGTCGTGGTGACCTCGATGCCGACGACGCACGTGTCGTCGTCCGTGTCCGCCGTGCTGTAGGTCAGCAGCCGGTCCAGCTGGTGCTCGAGGCCGCCGTCGTGGCCGTCGACCAGCGTCACCAGGCGGGACACCGAATCCTGGACCGGGCGGTCGCGGCGCTCGATCAGGCCGTCGGTGTAGATCAGCAGGATGTCGCCCTCGGCGAGCTGCAGCTCGTCCTCCTCGTACTCCACCTCGCGGACCGCGCCGAGGAGTGAGCCGCGGATCAGGGGCAGCGTCGTCGCCGTACCGTCGCGGTGGCGGACGATCGGGGGCAGGTGCCCGGCCCGCGCCCAGCGCAGCTTCCGGTGCGCCGGGTCGTAGACCGCCGCGACCGCCGTGGCCGTGACGTGGTCCGTCAGGTGGTAGGCCACCAGGTTCAGCCACGTCAGCAGCTGGGCCGGCCCGGCGCCGGTCGCCGCGAGGCCGCGCAGGGCGTTGCGCAGGCTCACCATGCCCGTCGCCGCGTCGATGCCGTGGCCGGCGACGTCGCCGACGCACAGCAGGACCTCGCCGGTCGGCAACGCGACCGCGTCGTACCAGTCGCCGCCGACCAGGTGCTCCTTCTCCGCCGGCCGGTAGCGGACCGCCGCGCGCAGGCCCGGCATGTCGATCGGGCCCTTGGCCGGCGGCATGATCGCGTGCTGCAGCTGCAGCGCGAGCCGGTTGCGCTCGATCGCCTCCTGCTCGGTCTCGGCCAGCCTGTCCCGCGTCGCGGCCAGCGCCACCTCGGTCCAGTGCTGCGACGAGACGTCCTGGTAGGCGCCGCGGACCGCGACCAGCTCGCCGCGGGCGTCGACGACCGGCTCGGCGACCACCCGGATGTGCCGGGCGACGCCGTCGGAGCGCTGCAGCCGGAACGCCGTCGACGACGGCCGCTTGTGGTGCAGCACCGCACGCAGGAACCGGCCGATCGCCTGGCCGTCGTCGGGGTGCGCGTGCGCGGCCAGTTCGTGCAGTGACAGCGGCGTCGCGTTCGGCGGCAGGCCGTACAGCGCGAAGAGCTCGGTGTTCCAGGTGATCACCCCGGTGACCACGTTCTCCTCGAAGCCGCCGATGCGCCCGAGCCGCTGCGCGTGCTGCAGCAGCACCGCGAGCTTCGCCGCGTCGTCCTGGATGCGCAGGATCAGCAGCACGTTCCCGGCGAAGCGCGTCACGCTGACGTCGGTGAGCACGGTCAACGGCACCTGGTCGACCAGGGTGGTGATCGCCATGCTGTCGGCCCGGAACGGCTCGCCGGTGGCGTAGACGCGCTGGATCTTGTCGAGCAGCCCGCTTTCCTCGGCCGCCAGCGGGTACGCCTCCAGCAGCCGGGTGCCGACGATCCGGCTGCGCGGCCGCCCACCCGGGTCCGCGAACCGGACGTTCGCGTGGTGGATGCGGAAGTCGCTGAGCCGGTCGCCGCCGTCGACGCACGGCGACAGCAGCACCGCCGGGTCGTGCAGGCCGTCGATGAAGTCGACCAGCTCGCCGAGGAAGTCGCCGGCGCCACCGGCGGCCACCACGCCGTCCCAGGTGTCGAGAGTGTGCGCGCACAGCTCGGCCAAAGCCTCCAGCTGACGTCGCTGGCGGCCGGGCTCCGCGGGCAGCGGCTCCGGCCAGCACATCTCGACGACGCCGATGATCCGCCCGCCGGTGCCGGTCGGCACCGCCACCCGGCCGCCTCCGGACAGCGTGTGCTGCCCGATCGACGGCAGCCCACCGCCCGCGAGCGTCGGGAACCAGACGGTGTCACGCTCGATCAGCGCGCTGCGGGCGGGCGTCGCCACGCCGGGCGGGACGTAGCACCAGCGCGCCGCTTCCTCGGCGGAGAAGCCGGCCGAACCGGCCAGCGTCAGCGACCCGTCCGGCCCGGCGAGCCACACCGCGACGGCGGTCGCGCCGAGCGGCCGCAGCGCGTGCTCCAAAATGGACTCCGCGACGCGCTGGGTGTCCCCCGCCGCGAGCGCCCCGCTCTCGGCGGTCCGCAGCCGCACCGCGACGGACTCTTCCCCATCGGCTCGGGCCAGGAACTCCTGCGTCACCTCGCTGATGCGGTCCTCGGCCGCCTCGCCGACGACGTCCGCGGCGAACTCCAGCGGCGTCACCCCGGACCGCTCGGCCAGCGACTCGAGCTGCTTCGCCGCGTCCGACGGCGTGCAGTGCAGGCGTTCCATCAGCACGCCCTTGGCCAGCTCGATCAGCCCGCGGCCGTCCGCGACGGCGTGCGCGTGGTCGACCTCGCCGCGCAGCCGGGCGACGGTGTCGGCCAGCCGGGCGAGGTTGGCCGACACCTCGGCCGGTGAGGGCAGCACGGGGATCGCCTGGTCTTCGGCGGGCAACCGCTCGTCCCCGATCACGCCGTCACGTGCCGCTTGATGCGGGCGATCAGGTCGTCCGCATCGACCGGTTTCGTGACGTAGTCGGTCGCTCCCGAGGCGAGACTCTTCTCCCGGTCGCCCGGCATCGCCTTGGCCGTCACCGCGACGATCGGGATCCCGGCGTGCTCGGGCATCGCCCGGATCTTCGCCGTCGCGGTGTAGCCGTCCATCTCCGGCATCATCACGTCCATCAGGATCAGGTCGATGCCGGGGTGCGACGCGACCGTTTCGACGCCCTTGCGGCCGTCCTCCGCGTGCAGCACGTGCATCCCGTGCAGTTCCAGGATCCCGGTCAGCGCGTAGACGTTGCGCGGGTCGTCGTCGACGATCAGCACCGTCCGGCCGGCCAGCGTGGTGTCGACGTCGGCCGGGCGCACCGGCGCCGCCGGTTCGTCCGGGCGGACCAGCGGCAGCACCGCGCCCGGCTCCTCCGCCGACAGGTGCAGCGCGATCCGCTCGCGCAGCTCGTCCAGCCCGGACAGCACCTCGAGCGACGGCACGTCCGCGCGGGACTGCACCAGCTGTTCGAGCTCGCCGTCGAGCCGGCGGCTGTTGTGCGCCAGCACGGGAACCAGCCGCAGCGCGCTGTCGCCCTGCATCGCGTCGAGGAAGGTGAACGCGGTCCGCTCCGGCAGGTCCAGGTCGAGCACCACGCAGTGGTAGGCGTCGGTGGCGAGCGCGGCGGCCGCTTCCTGCGTCCCGACCGCCGTCACGACTTCGACGTCGGCGGGCGACAGGCCGATGTCCCGGCTGTCGGCCAGGTCCGCCGCCGCGCTTTCGGCGACGAGCGTCAGCAGCCCGTGCTGGCGCTCCTCGACGACCAGCAGCCGCCGGTAGGCCCGCGGCCCCGACACCGGGAGGGCGGTACCCGAATCGGTCGTCGTGAGCTCGGTGCCGGGGTGCTCGCCCGCGGGCAGCGGCGCGAAGTCCGGACGGGCCACCGGGAGCGCGAAGACGAACGTGCTGCCCTCGCCCAGCGTGCTTTGGGCGGTGATGACGCCGCCGAGCAGCTGCGCGATCTCGCGGCTGATCGACAGGCCGAGCCCGGTGCCGCCGTACTTGCGGCTGGTCGTGCCGTCGGCCTGCTGGAACGCGCCGAAGATCGATTCGAGCTGGTGCTCGGCGATCCCGATGCCGGTGTCGGTGACCCGGAACGCGACGGCGGGGCCGTGCACGCGCAGCGGCCGGGGCAGCCGCTCGGGGTCCACCGGCTCGATGTGCAGCTCGATCCCGCCGACCTCGGTGAACTTGACCGCGTTGGACAGCAGGTTGCGCAGCACCTGCCGCAGCCGCGAGTCGTCGGTGAGCAGCTCGATGGGCGAACCGGGCGCCACGGTGATCCGGAAGTCCAGGTTGCGCTGCGAGGTCATCGGCCGGAACGTCGCCTCGACGTAGTCGATGAGCTGGCGCAGCGACACCTGCTCCGGGGTGACGTCCATCTTCCCCGCCTCGACCTTGGACAGGTCGAGGATGTCGTTGATCAGCTGGAGCAGGTCCGAACCCGCGGAGTGGATGATGCCCGCGTACTCGACCTGCTTGGCGGTCAGGTTGCGGGTGGGGTTCTGCGCGAGCAGCTGGGCGAGGATCAGCAGGCTGTTGAGCGGGGTGCGCAGCTCGTGGCTCATGTTGGCCAGGAACTCGGACTTGTACTTCGACGCCAGCGTCAGCTGCTGGGCGCGGGCCTCCAGCTCCTGGCGGGCCTGCTCGATCTCCAGGTTCTTCGTCTCGATGTCGCGGTTCTGCGTGACCAGCAGCGCCGCCTTTTCCTCCAGCTCGGCGTTGGACGACTGGAGTTCCTCCTGGCGCGCCTGCAGCTCCTCCGAGCGGGCCTGCAGTTCCGCGGTCAGCCGCTGCGACTCGCCGAGCAGCTCGTCGGTGCGGGCGTTGGCGACGATGCTGTTGACGTTGACGCCGATCTGCTCCATCAACAGCTCGAGGAACGCCCGGTGCACCAGCGTGAAGCCGTGCACCGACGCCAGCTCGATCACGCCGAGCACCTGGTCCTCGACCACGATCGGCAGCACGATCAGGCTGGCCGGCGTGGTGCTGCCGAGGCCGGAGGAGATGGTGGCGTAACCGGGCGGCACGTCGTCGACGGCGATCGCGCGGCGGCTGCGGGCGGCCTGGCCGACCAGCGACTGGCCGACCCGGAACCGGACCGCCGGGCCGTCCCCGTCGTCCGGGTGGCCGTACGCGCCGACCAGCCGCAGCTCAGGGACCTCGGCGGTGTCGTCGGCCAGGTAGAACGCGCCGTACTGGGCGTTGACCAGCGGGACGAGCTCGTCCATCACCGCGGCCGCGACGACGGCGAGGTCGCGGCGGCCCTGCATCAGCCCGGTGATCGTGGCCAGGTTGGACTTCAGCCAGTCCTGCTCCTGGTTCGCCCGCGTCGTCTCGCGCAGCGACTCCACCATCGAGTTGATGTTGTCCTTCAGCTCGGCGACCTCGCCGGAGGCGTCGACGGTGATCGAGCGGGTCAGGTCGCCCTCGGCGACCGCGCTGGTCACCTCGGCGATCGCGCGCACCTGGCGGGTGAGGTTCCCGGCCAGCTCGTTGACGTTCTCCGTCAGCCGCTTCCACGTCCCGGACACGCCTTCGACCTCGGCCTGGCCGCCGAGGCGGCCTTCGCTGCCGACCTCGCGGGCCACGCGTGTGACCTCCGCGGCGAACGCCGAGAGCTGGTCGACCATCGTGTTGATCGTGGTCTTGAGCTCGAGGATCTCGCCGCGGGCGTCGACGTCGATCTTGCGGGTCAGATCGCCCTGGGCGACGGCGGTGGTCACCTGGGCGATGTTGCGGACCTGCCCGGTGAGGTTGTTCGCCATCGAGTTGACGTTGTCGGTGAGGTCCTTCCACGTGCCGGCCACGTTCGGCACCCGCGCCTGGCCGCCGAGCATGCCCTCGGTGCCGACCTCGCGGGCCACCCGGGTGACCTCGTCCGCGAACGCGGACAGCGTGTCGACCATCGTGTTGATCACGTCGGCCAGGGCCGCGACCTCGCCCTTGGCCTCGACGGTGATCTTGCCCGACAGGTCGCCGCGGGCGACGGCCGTGGCGACTTGGGCGATCGAGCGGACCTGGCCGGTCAGGTTGGACGCCATGACGTTGACGTTGTCGGTGAGGTTCTTCCACGTCCCGGACACGCCGCGGACGGTGGCCTGGCCGCCGAGGTTGCCCTCGGTGCCGACCTCGCGCGCCACCCGGGTGACCTCGTCCGCGAACGCGGACAGCTGATCCACCATCGTGTTGATGGTGTCCTTCAGCTCGAGGATCTCGCCGCGGGCGTCGACGCGGATCTTCTGGGACAGGTCGCCGCGGGCGACCGCGGTGGTGACCTGGGCGATCGAGCGGACCTGCGCGGTGAGGTTGTCGGCCATGACGTTGACCGACTCGGTGAGGTCCTTCCAGGTGCCCGAGACGCCCTTGACGTCCGCCTGGCCGCCCAGCCGGCCCTCGGTGCCCACCTCGCGCGCCACCCGGGTGACCTCGTCCGCGAACGCGGACAGCTGATCCACCATCGTGTTCAGCGTGTCCTTGAGCTCCAGGACCTCGCCGCGGGCGGTGACGTTGATCTTCTGCGACAGATCGCCGCTCGCCACCGCGGTGGCGACCTGGGCGATGTTGCGGACCTGGTCGGTCAGGTTGCCGGCCATGAAGTTCACCGAGTCGGTGAGGTCGCGCCAGGTGCCCGAGACGCCCTTGACGTCGGCTTGGCCGCCCAGCCGGCCTTCGGTGCCGACTTCTCGGGCGACGCGGGTGACCTCGTCCGCGAAGGACGACAGCTGGTCGACCATCGTGTTGATGGTGTTCTTGAGTTCGAGGATTTCACCGCGGGCGTCGACGGTGATCTTCTGCGAGAGATCGCCCTTCGCGACCGCCGTCGTCACCTGGGCGATGTTGCGGACCTGGTCGGTCAGGTTGCCCGCCATGAAGTTCACCGAGTCGGTGAGGTCGCGCCAGACGCCGCCGACGCCGGGCACCTGCGCCTGGCCGCCCAGGCGGCCTTCGCTGCCCACCTCGCGCGCCACCCGGGTGACCTCGTCCGCGAACGACGACAGCTGGTCCACCATCGTGTTGACGGTGTCCTTCAGCTCGAGGATCTCGCCGCGGGCGTCGACGTCGATCTTCTGCGACAGGTCACCCTTCGCGACCGCGGTCGCCACCTGGGCGATGTCGCGGACCTGGGTGGTCAGGTTGCCGGCCATGGCGTTCACCGAATCGGTGAGGTCCTTCCACGTGCCGGACACGCCGGGGACCTTCGCCTGCCCGCCCAGCTGCCCCTCGCTGCCGACCTCGCGGGCGACGCGGGTGACCTCGGAGGTGAACAGCGAGAGCTGGTCGGCCATGCCGTTGAACACCGTGGCGATCTCGCCGAGCAGGCCGTCGGCCCCGCCCGGCAGCCGGATGCCGAAGTCGCCGTCGCGGACGGCGGTCAGGCCGGCCAGCAGGCGGCGCAGCTCCTGCTCCCCGGCCTCGCCCACGCCCGAGGCATCCGCCCCCGCCCCCGGGCGCACACCGTCGACCATTGCCCCACTCATCCGCCACCTGTTTCTTCGTTTGTCGCCCACCGCGGCGCCGTCCCGCTGCGTGCACACCGGATGGCTCAGCATAGTGCAGCTGCACTAGAGTGGACGGCAACGGTTGAGCAACCAGCCACGCCCGTGTCCACGCGTGCTCCCCTGGCGGTGCTCGAGAGCCTTTCCTTCTCTCCCAGGCCATCCGGCCGCATTGACCCGTTCGGCTGAATGGCGGTACGGGCGACGTCGACGCGTGCTCCACAGTGTCGCGAGGCTTCGTCGCGCCCTCTGCCGGAGTCCGGAGTGGACACTCCACTGTGGAGCTTCGGCGTCAGAGCCAGTCCTTTTTCTTGAACAACGCGTACAGCCCCACCGAAAGCACCACCAAGATGACCGTCGAAGTCCAGAACCCGCTCGGCGCGCCGTTTCCCGGGTACGGCACGTTCTGGCCGTAGAACCCGGTCACCGCGGTGGGCACCGCGATCACCGCGGCCCAGCCGGTGACCTTCTTCATGATCAGGTTCAGCCGGTTGCCCTGCAGGTTCAGCTGGGTTTCCCGGACCGTCGCGATCAGCTCCCGCAGCGCCTCGGTCTGCTCGGCCGCCTGGCGGGCGTGGTCGTGGACGTCCTCGAAGTACGGGCGGGTCAGCTCGTCGGCCACCTGCAGGTCCGGCCGCATCAGGGAGCTGATCACCTCGCGCATCGGCAGCACCACGCGGCGCAGCGCGGTCAGGCTCTGGCGCAGCCGGAACGACCGGCGCTGCAGCTCCGAGGAGTCCGGCCGGTCGGCGAAGAGCAGATCCTCCAGGGCTTCGACCTCGTCGTCGAGCGCCTGCACGGCTTCGTACTGCCCGTCGACGACGTGGTCGAGCAGGCCGTGCAGCAGGAAGGGCACGCCGGACTTCGCCAGTTCCGTCGCCCGGTCCCAGCGGCGCAGGACCGGCTCGATGTCGAAGCCGTCGTCCTTGCGCACGGTCACCAGCGCCCGCGGCGTGACGAAGGCCCCGAGCTCGGCGGTGGTGAGGCGGCCGGTGCCCGCGTCGAACCGCACAGCGTAGGCGGACAGGAAGGCGTGGCCGTCGTAGCGGTCCAGCTTGGGCCGCTGGTGTTCGGAGACCGCGTCTTCGACGGCGAGCCGGTGGAGGCCCAGTTCTTCGGCGAGCCGGGCCAGATCCGCTTCGGTCGGCTCGCAGAGGTCGACCCACACCGCGGTGCCCGGCTCGGCCAGGAACTCCGACACGTCCTCGACGGGGAAGTCTTCCTTCTGCAGCGCGCCGTCGCGGTACACCCGGGTTCTGGTCATACCGCGGGATGCCCGGACGGGCCGGGCTTCACACCCCTCCGGCCGCCGGGCGAACCCACCGTGGCTCCACCCGCCGATCCCGAGCTTAGACCACATCTCATTTGGGGTTGTTGTGGGTGAGCAGGTCCAGTTTGATGGCTCGGCGGTAGCAGATCACCGCGC
>NZ_CP100416.1:5250633-5251534 GCF_026017845.1 Amycolatopsis mediterranei | reverse complement strand
TTAGACCACATCTCATTTGGGGTTGTTGTGGGTGAGCAGGTCCAGTTTGATGGCTCGGCGGTAGCAGATCACCGCGCAGGCGAGTTGGGTGAATGCGGTGAAGTGGGCGGCCTTGCGTTCGTAGCGGCGTGCCAGCCTGCGAAACCGGGAAACCCACTCCAGGGTCCGTTCGATGACGTACCGGTGGCGGCCGAGCCGTTTGGGCGACTCGATGCCCCGGCGGGCGATCCGGGCAATGATGCCGCGCCGTCGCAACGCCTTTCGGCAGGTCGGGTAGTCATAGCCCTTGTCCGCGTGCAACTTGCGTGGTCGGCGACGAGGCCTGCCGGCAGGCCCCTTGACCGGGACCACGGCATCGACGACGGCCTCCAGTTCGAGGTGGTCGTTGCGGTTGGCCGCGGATACGCCCACCGCCAGCGGGAGACCACTGCGGTCGCTGATCGCGTGGATCTTGCTGCCGCGTTTGCCCCGGTCGACCGGGCTCGGGCCGGTCAGGTCCCCCCTTTGACCGCCCGGACGTGCATGCCGTCTACCGACGCGCGTGACCAGTCGATCGCCCCGGCCGAGCCGAGCAAATCCAGCACCGCCTGGTGCAGCCGGGCGAACACCTCCGTCTCGACCCACTCGGTAAACCGGCGATGCGCGGTCGGGGCACTGACCCCGAACGACGCCGGCAGCGCTGACCAGGCACATCCGGTCTGCAGTACATACAGGATGGCCGCCAGCACCACACGGTCATCCAAACGCCGCCGACCACCGCCCTGGTGGCGTTGCGGCGCCTCGGGCAGCAACGGCTGCGCCAGCAGCCACAACGGCTCCGGGCACCACTTCTCCACATCGTCCATCGTTGATCAACGATATCGCCTACCTTGCAACACGCCCAAACGAGATGCGGTCTTAG
>NZ_CP100416.1:4929175-5133252 GCF_026017845.1 Amycolatopsis mediterranei | reverse complement strand
GCCCCGCGTGACCGGCGCGAGCGCCCACGCCCGCCCGGGCTCCTCCGCGAACTCCCTCGGCTGCACCCCGGGCAACCCCACCGGCGCGGGCGGGCGGGGCGCCGGTGCCCCGCACCGGCGCCCTGCCGACTCCGTCGACCACGCGAGATGCCCCGCCAATCACACGAAATGCCTCACGAATCACGCGAGATGCCTTCCGGATCACGCGAGTTCCGCTTTCAGACACGCGAGTTACGGGGCTGCTCACGCCGGTTCCGGACTCGATCACGCCAGTCCCGGGTTGCGCACGCGAGGGGCCTTCCGCTCAGGTGCGGGTCGCTGCCGAGGGGGTTCTGCGGCGCTGGGCCTGCTCCAGCAACGCCAAACCCGTGGTCTCGCCCTGGTGGTTCCCCGTCTCGCGGAACACCCGCAACGCCCGGTCGCACACTCCGCGCGCCTGGACCGGCTCGCCCGCCTCCAGCAACGTCTGGCCGATGCCCAGCAACGCGTACGCGCTGCACCTCTCGTCGTCGAGTTCCTCCAAAATGCTCAAGGCCAACCTCAAGCACGTCAACGATTCCGACAGCCGTCCCGTCTCGCGGTGCAGCGTGCCCAGCTCCGTCAGGACCTTCGCCTCCCGGTGCGGGTCCTCGATCTCGCGCGCCAGCTCACGCGCGCGGCGCAGCCACGTCTCCGCCTCGGCGAACGAGCCCAGCAACGCGTACGTCGAGCCGATCGAATTGCGCATCTGGGCGACGCCGCTCCGGTCGTCCGCGCGCTCCAAGCCCGCCAAGGCACGGCGGTAGAAGCCGAGGGCCTCCCGGGGACGCTCGCGCACCCGGGCCACCGTGCCGAGGCCCGCCACCGCCAGTGCCTCGCCCCGGATGTCGCCCAGTTCGGCGAACAGCTCCGCCGACCGCCGCATGTCCTGGGACGCTTCTTCGTATTCGTCGTGGTACAGGCGGACCTGGCCGAGGCCGCGGGCCAGCACCGCCGCTCCCGCGCGGTTCCCCGCCGCCTCGGCCGCCGACAGCGCCGTCAGGTGGCTGCGTCGCCAATCGTCGTACGCCCCGCGCAGGTCGTAGAACGGGACCGCGGCCGCCGTCAGCTGCCAGGCCAGCTCGTCCAGGCCCGCCTCCGCCGCGAGCTGGACCGCCGCCGCCAGGAGCTTGCGCTCCGCCGTGAACCAGCCCAGCGGGTCGGCCACCAGGCGGTCCGGGACGGGCCCCGCGGCCACCGCCGGTCCGGTCATCGCGCCGAACGCCGGTGGGAGGGCCGCCGCCGCGGTCTTCGCCAGCGCCAGGAGCACCGACAGCACCCGGGCGAGCGTCTCCCGGCGGGCCGGAAGTGGTTCCTCCGCAAGGAGTTCCGTCGCGTAGCAGCGCAGCAGGTCGTGCAGCCGGTACCGCGGGTGCCCGCTCGAATCCCGCCCGGTCAGCGAGACCAGGTTGGCGTCGACGAGCACGTCGAGGACGTCGTGCGTGCCCATGCGGTCCAGCAGCGCGTCGACCACCCAGCTCGGGAAGTCCTGCGCGCCCAGCACCGCCGACCGGCCGAACGCCGTCCGCGCGGACGGCGGCAGCTGACGCAGGCTCAGCTCGAAGCTCGGCCGGACGCCGAGATCGCCGACGCGCAGCTCGCTCAGCCGGCTCGATTCGTCGGCCAGCCGGTCGTGCAGGGTCCGCAGGCTCCACGCCTGCCGCCCGGCCAGCCGCGCGCCGGCGATGCGGATCGCCAGCGGCAGGTACCCGCAGCACCGGACGATCTCCGCCGCTTCGGCCGGTTCGCCGTCCACCCGGTCCGGCCCCGCCAGCTCGGCCAGCAGCCGCGCAGCCTCCCGCTCGCCGAACACGGGCAGCTCGACGTGCTTCGCGCCCGCCAGCTCGGGCAGCCGTCCGCGGGTCGTGACCAGCACGGCGCACCCGGCATCGGCGGGCAGCAGCGGGCGGACCTGCGCGGCGGCCGCCGCGTCGTCCAGCACCAGCAGCGTCCGGCGTCCGGCCAGGCGTGAGCGGAACAGTGCCGCCCGCTGGCCCAGCCCGGGCGGCACGGTGTTCCCGGTGACGCCCAGTGCGTGCAGGAAGTCGGCGAGCACCTCGGCCGGGTCGCGCGGCGCGCCCGTGCCGGCGAGGTCGACGTAGAGCTGGCCGTCCGGGAACCGGTCCGCGAGGCCGTGGGCGACGTGCATGGCCAGCGCCGTCTTGCCGGTGCCGGGCGCGCCGGTGAGCACCACCGGTGCGGGTCCGGGCAGCGGGTCGCCGGTGAGGATCGCCGCCTGCAGGGTCCGCAGCTCCGGCCCGGGTTCGACGCCGAGTTCGGTGACGAGCCGCTCGCGAGCGGTCGCGTACGCCTGCAGCGCTTCGGCCCGGCGGCCCGCGCCGGCGAGCGCGAGCAGGTACTGCTGCCAGAGCCGCTCGCGGTACGGGTGTTCGGCCAGCAGCACGGTGAGCTCGGCGATCGCCGGGTCGTGCCGGCCCAGCCGAACCTGCAGCGCGAGCCGTTCCTCCACGGCGGCCAGCCGGTTCTCGACGAGCCGGCCGAGCTCGGCGTCCCAGGCGGCCGCGGTCGGCAGGTCTTCCAGGGGGTCGCCCCGCCACAGCGCTTCTGCCTCGGCCAGCAGCGTCAACGCCGTCTCGGGCGAGCCGTCCTCGGCCGCGCGGGCGGCGTCGCCGACGAGCCGGGCGAACCGGTGGGCGTCGACGTCGCCGGGGTCGACGACCAGCGAGTACCCCGGGTCGTGGGTGCGCAGAGCGACGCCGTCGGGCAGCAGCCGGCGCAGCCGCCACACGTACGTCTGCAGGTTGGCGGTGGCCGACGTCGGGGGATCACCGCGCCACAGCGTGTCGATCAGCTGCCCGGGCGAGACCGTCCGGTTCGCGTTGAGCAGCAGGTGGGCGAGCAGGACCCGCTGCTTCGCCCCGCCGAGGGGCACCGCCCGCCCGCCGACCGTCACGGTCAGCGGTCCGAGCAGGTGAAACCGCACTTCAGGCCCCATCGCGCGCTCCCGTTCCCACGGCCGCCCCCAGGCGGAACTTCGCAGCCGGACTGTAACCGGACGACACCGCGGTCCGTGGGTAATTCGCGTACATCCGGGACAGCGGAAACCCGGATGTCACTCGTCTGCCACCGCGGGGTTGCTTTGCGAGCAAGAGTGAGTGTACAGTCACTCACATGACGAAACGCGGTGCCACGCTCTCCACCTCCGACGCCCGCCGGGACGCCGTCGTCGACGCGGCCATCGCCGAGTTCGCCCGCGGCGGCTACCACAGCACGCCGATCAGCGCGGTGGCCGCCCGGGCCGACATCTCCCCCGCGTACGTCTTCAAGTTGTTCCCCGGCAAGGTTTCCCTCTTCGTCGCCGCGCTCGACCGGTGCTACGAACTCGTCGTCCACGCACTCTCGAACGGCGCCGCCCGCGTCGAAGACGCCGATCCGGGGAAAATCCTGTACGAGATGGGCGACGCCTACGCGGAGCTGATCTCCGACCGCAACCTGCTGATGCTGCAGGTGCACGCCCAGTCGGCCGCCGACACCCCCGAGATCGCCGACGCCGTCCGCCGCGGGCTGGCCAAGGTGACCGAGTTTGCCCGGTCGCGCTCCGGCGCGGCCGACGACGAGGTGCAGCGATTCGTCGCCTACGGGCAGCTCTGCCACCTGATCGCCACCCTCGACCTCGACGAGCACACCGGCGAGTGGGCCGCCGTGCTGTCCGCCGGCATCCGCCACCCCGGCAAGAACTGAAAACCCCGGCCCGCCCAGGGCCGTTTTTCTCGCCCGTCGAGTGATTGACCAGTCACTCACACCACGAAAGGAAGCACCATGAACGTCACCGAGATCGTCCTCCCCGGCCTCGTCGAGCCGGACGGCCTGCGCGTCGAGCACCGCGAGCTGCCGCCCCTGGGCGCCGGCGAAGCCCTGATCCGCGTCGAGGCCAGTGGAATCTCGTTCGCCGAACAGCAGATGCGGCGCGGAAAGTACTACGACCAGCCGCCGTTCCCCTTCGCCCCCGGCTACGACGTCGTCGGCACGGTGCTCGAAGCCGAGGACCCCGCCCTGATCGGCCGGCGCGTAGCCGCCCTGACCAAGATCGGCGGGTGGAGCAGCCACCTCGTCCTGTCCGCCGCCGACCTCGTCCCCGTGCCCGACGCCCTCGACGCGGCCGAGGCCGAAACCTTCGTGGTCAACGGCATCACGGCGTACCAGATGCTGCACCGGTGGGCGAAGGTGAAGGCCGGCGGCACGATCCTGGTCCACGGCGCGAGCGGCGGCGTCGGCACCACGCTCGTGCAGCTCGCCCGCGCGGCCGGGATCAAGGTGATCGGCACCGCGTCGGCCCGCAACCTGGACGTCGTGACCGCGCTCGGCGCCACCGCCGTGGACTACCGCGGCGACGTCCCGGCGCGGGTGCGCGCGCTGGCGCCCGGCGGGGTCGACGCCGTCTTCGACCACGTCGGCGGCCCCGGCATCGTCGATTCGTTCCGCCTGCTCGCCCCGGGCGGCGCTCTAATCGCCTACGGCAGCGCGTCGACCGTGAACACCGGTGGCAACCCGAAGCGCGCCGTGCTGAAGCTGGTCGCCCGGCTGCTGTGGTGGAACACGGTGCCGAACCGGCGCCGGGCGCACTTTTACAACGTCTGGGGCGGCAAGCGGAACCTCACCCGGTTCCGCTTGCGCCTGGCCGAAGACCTGACGGCCGTCTTCGAGCTGGCCGCGAAGGGACAGCTCAAGGCGCAGGTGGCCGCCCGGATTCCGCTGACCGAGGCCGGGAAAGCTCTGGCGCTGGCCGAATCCGGCACGGTGACCGGCAAGGTCGTGCTCGTCCCCTGAACGCACCGAAGGCCACCACGGCGAGCGTGGTGGCCTTCGGGCTCGCGGATCAGTCCGTGCCGAACTCCATCGCGGCGTTGTCGAGCAGCTCGACGTCGTCGGCCTTGCCGCGCGAGGCGATCGCCTCCGCGCCGCCCTCGGGCATCGCGCCGATGAGCCCGGTCGACGCGGCCTGGGCGGCGCCGATCAGCTTCGGGTTCGAGCCGCCGACCATGCCGAGGCTCGCGTACTGCTCCAGCTTCGCCCGCGAGTCGGCGATGTCCAGGTTGCGCATGGTCAGCTGGCCGATCCGGTCGACCGGGCCGAACGCCGAGTCCTCGGTCCGCTCCATCGACAGCTTGTCCGGGTGGTAGCTGAACGCCGGGCCGGTCGTGTCGATGATCGAGTAGTCCTCGCCGCGGCGCAGCCGCAGGGTGACCTCGCCGGTGATCGCGGTGCCGACCCAGCGCTGCAGCGACTCGCGCAGCATCATCGCCTGCGGGTCCAGCCAGCGGCCCTCGTACATCAGCCGGCCGAGCTGCCGCCCGTGGTTGTGGTAGCTGGCCAGGGTGTCCTCGTTGTGGATGGCGTTGACGAGCCGCTCGTAGGCCGCGTGCAGCAGCGCCATGCCGGGCGCCTCGTAGATGCCGCGGCTCTTGGCCTCGATGATCCGGTTCTCGATCTGGTCGGACATGCCCAGGCCGTGCCGGCCGCCGATGGCGTTGGCCTCGAGGACGAGGTCGACGGCGGTGGCGAACTCCTTGCCGTTGATCGTCATCGGCCGGCCCTGCTCGAAGCCGATCGTGACGTCCTCGGCGGCGATCTCGACCTCGGGGTCCCAGAAGGCCACGCCCATGATCGGCTTGACGATCTCGATCCCGGTGTCCAGGTGCTCGAGCGACTTGGCCTCGTGCGTGGCGCCCCAGATGTTGGCGTCGGTCGAGTAGGCCTTCTCGGTGCTGTCGCGGTAGGGCAGGTCGTGCGCGACCAGCCACTCGGACATCTCCTTGCGGCCGCCGAGCTCGGTGACGAAGTCCGCGTCGAGCCACGGCTTGTAGATGCGCAGGGAGGGGTTGGCCAGCAGGCCGTAGCGGTAGAACCGCTCGATGTCGTTGCCCTTGTAGGTGGAGCCGTCGCCCCAGATCTGGACGTCGTCCTCGAGCATCGCGCGCACCAGCAGCGTGCCGGTGACCGCGCGGCCGAGCGGGGTGGTGTTGAAGTAGCTGCGCCCGCCGGTGCGGATGTGGAACGCGCCGCACGTCAGCGCCGCGAGCCCCTCTTCGACCAGGGCTTCCTTGCAGTCGACGAGCCGGGCGATCTCGGCGCCGTACTGGCCGGCGCGCCCGGGCACCGAATCGATGTCGGGCTCGTCGTACTGGCCGATGTCGGCGGTGTAGGTGCAGGGGACCGCGCCTTTGTCGCGCATCCACGCGACCGCTACGGAAGTGTCGAGGCCACCGGAGAAGGCGATACCGACACGCTCGCCGACGGGCAGGGAAGTGAGCACCTTGGACATGCGAATGATTATGCACGGCGATGCATCGTCGTGCAATCCGGGGTGCCTCGGCTCACGGATAAGGCGTTGACGAGGGTGGTTCGGTGCTCACATGGGCCGGATGCACGCCGACGAACACGCCATCGACACCGCTTTGGTCCGGCGCCTGGTGGACGGCCAGTTTCCCGCGTGGGCCGACCGGCCGATCACTGCACTGGCTTCCGGCGGCACGGTCAACGCCGTGTACCGCCTCGGCGCCGACCTGACGGTCCGGCTCCCGCTGACCGCGGGCGGCGCCTCGGACATCGCGAAGGAACGCCGGGCCTTGAGCGCGCTCGGCGAGCTGCCGGTGGCGGTCCCGCCGGTCGTCGCGGTGGGCGAACCGGCCGAGGGGTACCCGTGGCCGTGGGCGGTGCACGGCTGGCTCGACGGCTCACCGGCGCTCGAAGGCCGGGAAGCGCCGGCCCGCGACTTGGCGGAGTTCGTCCTTGCGCTCCGGGCGAACCGCGCGGACGGTCCCCCGGCCTACCGCGGGCAGTCGCTGTCCACTGTGGACATGGCCACCCGCCGGGCGATCGACGAGCTGAGCCGCACCGACGAGGTCTTCGACCCGGCCGCGGCCCTCGCCGTCTGGGCCGAGGCGCTCGCCGCTCCACAATGGACTGCGCCGCCGAGCTGGGTGCATGCGGACCTGATGCCGAGCAACCTCTTGCTGCGCGACGGCCGCCTGAGCGGGGTCCTCGACTGGGCGACCGCGGGCCTCGGCGACCCGGCATGCGACCTGATCCCCGCCTGGAACCTGCTGACCGCAGCCGGCCGCGAGATCTTCCGCGACGCCGTGGGCGCCGACGACGCGACCTGGGAACGCGGCCGCGGGCGAGCGTTGTCGATGGCGGTGATCCAGCTGCCGTACTACCGGCACACGAACCCGGTGATCTCGGCCAACGCCCGGTACGTGCTCACGGAGCTGGGCTGCCGCCCGGCCCCGTGAGCACACGGTTCAGCTCGGCAGCAGCGCCGGGGCCGTGAGGCGGGTGGCGTTCGCCGCCGCGTCGTCCGGGGCTTCCTGGGCCGAGCGCTCCGCCTCCACCCGGGCCAGGTAGTTCGCCACCTCGCGGTCCGTGCGGTGCGCGTCCCAGCCCAGCAGCGGGGCCATGAGGCCGGCCACGACGGGCGCCGCCGCCACGCCCCGGTCGCGTTCCTCGATCGAGATCCGCGTCCGCCGGGTCAGGACGTCCTCCAGGTGCAGCGCACCCTCGTGGGAGACCGCGTAGACGGCCTCCACGCGCAGGTACTCCGAGGTCTCCGTGATCGGTTCCCCGAGCGAAGGCTGCTCCTCGATCAGCTCGAGGAGGTTCCAGATCCGCGTGCCGTACCGCTGCAGCAGGTGCTCGACGCGGGTCAGCGGCAGTCCCGACTTCGCGGCCACGCCGAACCGGTCCTCCCACAGCTCGTGGTAGCCCTCGGCACCGGCGATCGGGAGCCGGTCGGTCCACGACGGCGGGGCCGGGCGGCCGAGCTCCTCGACCGCGACGTCGACCGCGTCCGCGGCCATCACCCGGTACGTCGTGTACTTGCCGCCGGCCACGATGACCAGGCCCGGCACCGGGTGCGCCACCGCGTGCTCCCGCGACAGCTTCGTCGTCGCGGCCGCCTTCGCCGCCAGCAGGGGGCGGAGACCGGCGTACACGCCCTCGATGTCGTCGTGCGTCACGGGGGTACGCAGGACGGCGTTGAGGTGTTCGAGCACGTAGTCGACGTCCGCGCGGCTCGCCGCCGGGTGCTCGCGGTCGAGGTCCCACTCGGTGTCGGTGGTGCCGACGAGCCAGTGCTTGCCCCACGGGATCACGAACAGCACGCTCTTCTCGGTGCGCAGGATCAGCCCGGTGTCCAGGTCGATCTTCTCCCGCGGCACCACGAGGTGGATGCCCTTCGACGCGCGCACGGTGAACGGCGTGGGGATCCCGGCCGCCTCCGCCATGTCGTCGCTCCACACGCCGGTCGCGGCCACCACGGTGCGCGCCCGGATCTCGAACTCGATGCCGCTCTCGCGGTCGACCACCTTCGCGCCGACGACCCGCTCGCCGTCGCGAAGCAGCGAAGTCACGCGAGCCCGGGTCAGGACCGAAGCGCCCTGCTCGGCGGCCGTCCGCGCGATCGTCATCGTGTGGCGGGCGTCGTCGACCTGGGCGTCGTAGTACTGGATCGCCCCGATCAGCGCGTCGTCCGCGAGCGCCGGCGCGACCTTGAAGGCGCCCCGCTTGGACAGGTGCCGGTGCCGCGGCAGCGCGCGGGCGCCCCCGAGGGTGTCGTACAGCGTGACGCCGGCGCCGATGTAGCCGCGCTCCCACACCCGGTGCTGCAGCGGGACCAGGAACTTCACCGGCCGCACCAGGTGCGGGGCCAGCGTCTGCAGCAGCAGGCCCCGCTCCTTGAGCGCCTCGCGGACCAGCTTGAAGTCCAGCTGTTCCAGGTAGCGCAGCCCGCCGTGGATCAGCTTGGACGACCGGCTGGACGTGCCGGCGGCGAAGTCGCGGGCCTCGACCAGCGCGGTCGACAGCCCCCGGGACGCGGCGTCGAGCGCGACGCCGGCCCCGGTCACTCCCCCGCCGACGACGAGCACGTCGACCTCTTCGTCCACCAGCTTCCGCAACGTTTCCGCGCGGTACTGCGGGGAAAGCGCTGTCACGGTGTTCCTCCTCCTGCTCACTGCACGTCGACCCAGTCGAGCGTGCGGCCAACGGCCTTCTGCCAGCCCGCGTAGCCTTCGGCGCGCTGCTCGTCGCTCCACGACGGCGTCCAGCGCTTGTCCTCGTTCCAGTTCTGCTCGAGCTCGTCGGTCGACTTCCAGAAGCCGACGGCCAGCCCGGCCGCGTAGGCGGCACCGAGCGCGGTGGTCTCGGCCACGACCGGCTTCGACACCGGCACGCCGAGGATGTCCGCCTGCAGCTGCATGCACAGCTCGTTGGCGGTGACGCCGCCGTCCACCCGCAGCACGTCCAGCGTGACGCCGGAGTCGTTCTGCATCGCCTCGACGACGTCGCGGGTCTGGTAGCAGATCGCTTCCAGGGTCGCCCGCGCCAGGTGGGCGTTGGTGGTGGCGCGGGTGAGGCCGACGATCGCGCCGCGGGCGTCGGAGCGCCAGTACGGCGCGAACAGACCGGAGAACGCCGGGACGAAGTAGATGCCACCGTTGTCCTCGACCTGGCGGGCCAGACTCTCGCTCTGGGACGCGCCGCTGATGATGCCCAGCTGGTCGCGCAGCCACTGCACCGCGGAACCGGTGACCGCGATCGAGCCTTCCAGCGCGTAGACCGGCTTGTCGTCGCCGAACTGGTAGCACAGCGTCGTGAGCAGGCCGTGCTTCGAGCGGACGAGCTCCTGGCCGGTGTTCAGCAGCAGGAAGTTGCCGGTGCCGTAGGTGTTCTTGGCCTCGCCGGGCCGGAAGCAGACCTGCCCGACGGTGGCGGCCTGCTGGTCGCCGAGGACGCCGGTGATGGCGACCTCGCCGCCGAGCGGGCCGTCCGCGCGGGTGGTGCCGAAGCCGGGGTTCGACGACGGCCGGATCGCCGGGAGCATCCGGCGCGGGACGTTGAAGAACGACAGCAGTTCGTCGTCCCAGTCCAGCGTCTCGAGGTCCATCAGCATGGTGCGGGAGGCGTTGGTCGGGTCGGTGACGTGGACGCCGCCGTCCGGGCCGCCGGTGAGGTTCCAGATCAGCCACGAGTCGGTGGTGCCGAAGAGGGCGTCGCCCTTCTCGGCGTCCTCGCGCACGCCTTCGACGTTCTCGAGGATCCACTGCAGCTTGCCGCCGGAGAAGTAGGTGGCGGGCGGCAGGCCGGCCTTGCGGCGGATGACGTCGCCCTTGCCCTCGCGCTCGAGCGCGGAGGCGATCCGGTCGGTGCGGGTGTCCTGCCAGACGATGGCGTTGTGGTACGGGCGGCCGGTGCGGCGGTTCCACACGACGGTGGTCTCGCGCTGGTTGGTGATGCCCAGCGCGGCCAGGTCGCCGACGGTCAGGTTCGCCTTGTTGAGCGCGGTCGCGATGACCGAGCGGGTGCGTTCCCAGATCTCGGTGGCGTCGTGCTCGACCCAGCCCGGCTTGGGCAGGATCTGCTCGTGCTCGAGCTGGTGGCGGGCGATCTCGTTGCCGCCGTGGTCGAAGATCATGAAGCGGGTGCTGGTGGTGCCCTGGTCTACGGCGCCGACGAAGTCCGGCATGGTCGTGCTCCTACTCAGTTGGCGGGCTCGAGGTCCTTGGCGGGCATGGCGTCCAGCGGGTCCCCGGCGGGCAGGTGCCGCTCGATCAGGTACTTGTAGATCGCGCCGCCGATCACCGCGCCGACGATCGGCGCCACGATCGGGATCCACCAGTACGGGAAGCCGTATTGGTCGGTGAACGCCGTGTCGTAGCCAGTCAGCCAGGAGGCCAGGCGTGGGCCGAAGTCGCGGGCGGGGTTGATCGCGTAGCCGGCGTTCGTGCCCCAGGCCATGCCGATCGCGACGACCAGGAAGCCGACGACGACCGGGGCCAGGTTCGCGCCCGGCGAGGTGTTGCGCAGGTCGGTGATGGCGAAGATCACCAGGACGAGGATCGCGGTGCCGATGATCTGGTCGCGGAAGGCGCCCCAGTCACCCACCGGGAGCGTGCCGTTACCCGGAAGGGTGGAGAACACGCCCTGGGTCTTGATCGTCAGGCCCGGGTCCTTGGCGTTGAGCACCTCGGTGTAGTTCCACCGCACCAGCATCGCGGCCAGGAACGCGCCGGCCGTCTGGGCCAGGGCGTAGGGGGCGACCTTGCGCCACTCGAAGCCCTTGAACACCGCCAGGGCGATCGTGACGGCGGGGTTCAGGTGCGCCCCGCTGATCCGCGAAGCGACGTAGACACCGAGCGTGACACCGAGGCCCCAGGCCCAGGCGATGCTGTCGTGGTCCCCGATGCCCGCGGCGACGACCTGCGCCACCACGCCACACCCGAACAGGATGAGGATCATCGTCCCCACGAACTCGGCCGCCAGTTCGCCGGCCAGTCCGCGGGCTTTGAGGCTTCGCACCATTGCTTTCCTCCACAAAGGACCTTGTCCCCCTATTGGTGGATGAAAGTTAAGTTCGTGCTTCGGGCGGGTCAACGGACGGCGGTCGGCATTGTCGAACGGCCGGAGTGGATGTTCGACATTGTCGAATCCGGGCCGGTCGGGTTAGGGTCGCGCCGTGCCCGGTCCGATCCAGTCCATCGAGCGCGCCGCCGCGATCCTGCGGTTGCTGGCGCGCGGCTCGGGGCGCCTGGGTGTCGGCGAGATCGCCGACGCCCTCGAACTGGCGAAGGGCACCGCGCACGGGATCCTGCGCACGCTGCAGGGCGTCGGGTTCGTCGAACAGGACCGCGACACGGGCAAGTACCAGCTCGGCGCGGCGCTGCTGCACCTGGGCACGAGCTACCTCGACGTCAACGAGCTGCGGTCCCGGGCGATCAACTGGGCCGACGCCCTCGCCGCGCGCAGCGGCGAGGCGGTCCGGATCGGCGCCCCCCTGGAGGGCCGGGTGCTGGTCGTGCACCACGTGTTCCGGCCGGACGACAGCCTGCAGACCCTCGACGTCGGCACGCTGCTGCCGCTGCACGCGACGGCGCTGGGCAAGGTCCTGCTGGCCTACGACACGGCTCTCGTGGCATCGTTGCGCACCGGCGAACCGGAGGCCTACACCCGCCGGACCCTGGTCACCCAGACGGCGATCAAGCGCGCGTGCGCCAAAGTCCGCGAAGCGGGCTGGGCCGCGGAGAACGGCGAGATGATCTCGGGCGAGGCCGGCATCGCGGCCCCGATCCGCGGCCACGGCGGCATCGTGGTCGGCGCGCTCGGGGTGTCCGGCGCGGTGGAGCGAATCTGCGAGCCGGACGGCAGCCCGAGCGCCCGGCTGCTGGGCCACGTCCGCGACGCGGCGCGGGCGGTTTCGCGGGACCTGGGTGCGTCCCGATGGTGAAGGGAGGGGCATGGTCCAGCGGTACGTGATGTCCATCGACCAGGGCACCACCTCCACCCGGTGCATCCTGTTCGACGCACGCGGCCGGCTCGTCTCGGTCGTCCAGCGCGAACACCAGCAGCACTTCCCCCGGCCCGGCTGGGTCGAGCACGACGCGACCGAGATCTGGCGGAACCTGTCCCGGATCGTCCCGCAGGCGCTGGCCGACGCCGGGGCGACCGCCGAGCAGGTCGTCGGGCTCGGGATCGCCAACCAGCGCGAGACCACCGTCCTGTGGGACCGGCGCACCGGCAACCCCGTCGGGCGGGCGATCGTCTGGCAGGACACCCGCACCGACGCCATGCTCGAACAGCTCGCCCGCGAGCCGGGCGCCGACCGCGTCCGTCAGCTGTGCGGCCTGCCCCTGGCCACGTACTTCTCCGCGCCGCGCGTCCGCTGGCTGCTCGAGCGCACGCCGGGCCTGCGCGAGCGCGCCGAACGCGGCGACGTCCTCTTCGGCACCATCGAGAGCTGGCTGATCTGGAACCTCACCGGCGGCGCCGAGGGTGGCGTGCACGTCACCGACGTCACCAACGCCTCGCGCACCATGCTGATGAACCTGCGCACCCTCAGCTGGGACGACGAGCTCCTGGAGTTCTTCGACGTCCCGCGCGCGATGCTGCCAGAGATCCGGTCCTCGACCGAGGTCTACGGCACCACTTCGCGGGTGGTCCCCGGCATCCGGATCGCCGCCGCGCTCGGCGACCAGCAGGCGGCGCTGTTCGGCCAGACCTGCTTCGCACCCGGCGAGGCCAAGTGCACCTACGGCACCGGCAGCTTCCTGCTGCTCAACACCGGCCCGACGCCGGTGCTGTCCACCCACGGCATGCTCACCACGGTCGGCTTCAAGATCGGCGACGAGCCCGCGGTGTACGCCCTCGAAGGCTCCATCGCGGTCACCGGGTCGCTGGTGCAGTGGTTCCGGGACGGCCTGGAGCTGATCGGCAGCGCGCCGGAGATCGAGACGCTGGCCAGGACGGTCGAGGACAACGGCGGCTGCTACATCGTGCCCGCGTTCTCCGGCCTGTTCGCGCCGCACTGGCACAGCGAGGCGCGCGGCGTGATCGCCGGGCTGACGTCGTACATCACGAAGGGCCACCTGGCGCGGGCGGTGCTGGAGGCGACCGGCTGGCAGACGCGCGAGGTCGTCGACGCGATGAACGCCGACTCCGGGCTGGCGCTTTCGACGTTGAAGGTCGACGGCGGGATGACCGCGGACAACCTGCTCATGCAGTGCATCGCCGACGTCCTCGACGTGCCGGTGGTGCGTCCGATGGTCGCGGAGACGGTCTCGCTCGGCGCGGCCTACGCGGCGGGGCTGTCGGTCGGGTACTGGCCGGACCTGGAGGGCCTGCGGCGCAACTGGCACCGGGCCGGCCAGTGGCTGCCGGCGATGGACCCGGCCCGCCGCGACTCCGAATACGCGCACTGGCGCCAGGCGGTGGAGCTGACGTTCGGCTGGATGCGCCCGGCCCCGGCCGCGGCGGCGCCCGGTTCGGACCTGGTCGAGGTGCTGCTGGCCGACCACCGCCGGTTCGAGCAGCTGCTGCGCGACCTGCGCAACGCCGAAGCCGACCGGCCGGCGCTGGTGGCGGAGCTGTCGGCCCTGCTGGTCGCCCACACGACGGCGACCGAGCGGATCGTCCGCCCGGCCGCGGCGGGTTCTCCCTTCGCCGAGGACTTGCTGGCGGTCCTCGAAGGTGACGACTTCGAAAAGGCGTTGCTGCGGCTGGAGAACGCCGTCGACGCTCACGTGCGCGGCGAGGAACGCGGGCTGCTGAACGAACTGCGCCGGAGTATGTCCACTTCGGACCGCACGGGCCTGGGCCGGGCGTTCGTCGCGGAACGCCGCCGCCAGCTCGACCTGGACTGCGGTGGGGTGGACCACATCCGCGGACTCGGTGACCGGCTGAAGCTCTGACCCTGCCATCCGGGTGAAGCGGGGTCCGGACCCTGCCGCGGCGCGGGCGCCGGGGAGAAGACTACGGGCACCGTTTCGCCACTGGAGGGATCACTCGTGTCCGCAGCTGCCGACGAAGCCTTGCTGTCCCTGTCCACCCCGGCCGGGCTCGCCGACCCGTACCCCATCTACGCGAAGCTCCGCGAAGAGACGCCGGTCTTCCGCAGCGAGGTCTACGACGGCTGGGTGCTCAGCCGGTTCGCCGACTGCCAGGCGGTGCTCGCCGACGGCGAGACGTTCCGGGTGCTCGACGCGCAGTGGCGCGACCGGCACCGACCGGGCTGGCGCGACAACCCGGCCATGGTGCTGCTGACCGCGCTGCTGCCGTGGAAGAACCCGCCGGAACACACGCGCGAGCGCCGGCTGCTGGTGCGGGACTTCACCGTCCGGCGCGTCCAGGAGCTGGAGCCCGCGGTCCGCCGGGCGGCCGACCGGGTGCTGGACCGCTTCGCCGACGCCACGGCGGACGGGACCGCGGTCGAGTTCGTCGGCACGGTGCTCTACCCGCTCGGGATGGCCGTGATCGGCGACCTGGTCGGCGTGCCCGAGGCCGACCACGACCGGCTCCGCCGCGTCACCGACCTGATCGGCAGGCAGGTCAACCCGGCGATGCCGGCCGAACTGCGCGCCGAGGTCGACGCGGCCGCCGTCGAATTCCGCGCCTACTTCACCGAGCTGATCGCGCAGCGGCGGGCGGAACCGCGGGCCGACCTGACGTCCGCGCTGCTGGCCCGGTCCACCACCGAGGTGGAGCTGATGTCGGAGGAGGAGGTGCTCAATTCCCTCCTCGTGTTGTTCGGCGGCGGCTACGAGACCACCGCCGGTGCGCTGGGCAACGGGATTCACGCGCTGCTGACCCATCCGGAGCAGTTCGCCCTGCTGGCCGGCGATCCGGGGCTGGCGGCGGGAGCGGTCGAGGAGGTGCTGCGGTGGGACGGGGCCGCCCAGATGAGCCAGCGCGCCGCCGCCCGGCCCGCGGTGCTCGACGGCCGCGAGGTGGCGGCGGACGAGATGGTCGTGGTGCTCGGCGGAGCGGCGAACCGGGACCCCGCGCGCTTCCCGGATCCGGACCGCTTCGACGTGACCCGCGACGCCGGCCGCGGCCTGTTCTTCGGCCACGGCCTGCACCTGTGCCTCGGCGCGGCACTGGCGCGGCTCGAGATGACCGTGCTGCTGGAACAGCTGGGAAAGCGGTTCCCGACGCTGCGCATAGAGGGCGACGTGGTGCGGCGCCCGAACCCGGCGCTGCGCGGGATGGCCGCCCTGCCGCTCACCCGCTGACGCGGCTGCCGTCCTGGTGTCGCGTGGCAATGCAGTGAATGACTCATTCCTGGCGTCCGACGCCAGGAATGAGTCATTCACTGCATCGGACCAGCCACCGCCACGAGACTGTCAACGCACCTCGGACGCGCGACACTAGGCGCCCTTGAGGCAGCGGCTGCTCTCGCGCACCACCAGCTCGGCCTCGACCGTTCCCCACGCCGGCACCGCCAGGCCGTCGATGCGGGCCGCCAGGGTGGCCAGCGTCTGGCGGCCCGCCGCCACGTAGTCCTGGCGGACCGTCGTCAACGGCGGGGCGAAGTACGCCGCCTCGGGGACGTCGTCGAAGCCGACTACGTGGGCGTCGCGCGGGACTCGCATGCCCGCCTCCGCGAAGGCCGCCACGAGGCCCAGTGCCATGTGGTCGTTCGCCGAAAACACCGCGCCCACCCCGGATTCGACCGCCAGGGACTGGCCGGCGCGGAAGCCCGAGCGGGCGGACCAGTCGCCGCGGACCACCGGGGGGATCTCCGCTCCGTGGCGCTCGAGCGTCTCGCGCCAGCCGCGCTCGCGGGCGCGGGCCACCGGGCCTTCCTCCGGGCCGCCGAGGTGCCAGACCGTCGGGTGGCCGAGTTCCAGCAGGTGCTCCGTGGCCCGGCGCGCCCCCGCGTACTGGTCGGTCGACGCCGCGGGCACCAGCGGGATCTCGGCGACCGGGGCCAGCTCGGCCAGGAGGTGCCCGTCGAGCACCACGATCCCGGCCACCCCCTGCAACTGCAGGCCGGCCACCGCGGCCAGCACCGCCGCGCCGCTGTTGACCGACACGCTGAAGACGCTCAGCACGTATTGCTGCTCGCGGGCGGCCGCGCGCAGGCCGTGCAGCACCGGTCCCGACGCCGACGCCCCGGTCGCGATCACCCCGAGCGTGCCCCGCCGCTGGAGGGCCCGCGCGCGGAGCGGGCCGTCGGGACCTGCGTCGTCCACGGGCATGCGTTGATGTTAACGATCACACGGGTGGACGTGAACTTTGTTCACCTTCCATAAATAACGAAACGATAACGGCGGAATCGCGGCTTGAACCGGCCCCGGCTCGCGGCCGTTCCCCCCAATGCCGGAACCAGTGACACCGGGCGGATCCCCCGATACCCGCGACCCGGTGCCGCTCCCCGGGTTCCGCGCGTCTCCAGCCCGGGCACGCAGGCTTTCTTCGGCGTGCCCGGAAAACCGAACGAGGTGAACATGGCCCGGAATACTTCCCGCACCCCCGCCACGGGCAGACATCGCATCACCCGCCGCACGAAGATCGCGACCGGTGGCCTGGCGCTCGCGCTGGCCGTCGGCGGCATCGTCGTCGCGACCACCGCCGGCCGCACCGGCGAGGCCAGCGCCGACCCCGCCGACAAGTCGTTCTTCATCGACATCGCGAAGGTCCCGTCGGGCAACAACGTGAACAAGGCGCTGCAGCAGAAGGGCGCCCGCGGCACGTTCACCGTGGACTGTGGCCGCAACGAGAACCAGCACTTCAACCCCGACAACTTCATCGCCCAGCCCGGCATCAAGAACGGTGCCCAGCACCTGCACGACTACGTCGGCAACCTCTCCACCAACTCCGACTCGAACAACAAGAGCCTCGTGAAGGCGGGCACCACCTGCAAGAACGGCGACAAGTCGGCCTACTTCTGGCCCGTCGTCCGCATCGACACCGGCGACGCCGAGAAGAACCCGCCCGCCACGCAGCCCGACCGGGCCGGCAGCGCCAAGGACAAGGCGAGCGCCCAGGTCGACTGCCCCGACGTCGCCAGCAAGCTGCCCGACGTCCCGGACCAGGCGATGGACGAGGTCAACCGCAACCTCGACCTGCTCGACACGCAGATCGACGAGGCCGACAAGCGGATCGCGAACGGCGATCTCAAGACGCCGCAGGACATCCAGAACGCCGTCGTCGGGCCGCTCAAGGACAAGCGCGCGTCCACCATCGACCGGATCGCCATCGCGATCGGCCGCCGGGCCGCGAAGCCGACCAACCTCGGCGGGCTCGCGCAGTGCGCGCTCAAGCAGAACGGCAAGGGCGGGATCGACAACGGCGGCCAGAACAGCAACGGCCAGCCGGCGGAACTGCCCGGTGTCAACGACAAGAACGAGGTCGGCGACAACGACGGCGAGATCCAGCGCGTCCAGTCGGCGACGATCACCTTCACCAGCGGCGGCGCGAGCAAGGTCGTCGCGATGCCGCAGTTCCTCCGCATCCTCTACGGCGACGCCAAGCAGAGCACCAACGGCCCGGCCAACGCCCGGCCCAGCTGGACCTGCACCGGCTTCGAGGACCGGCTCACCGACCACTACCCGATCTGCCCGCAGAACAGCAAGGTCGAGCGGATCCACGCCTTCCCGAACTGCTGGGACGGCAAGAACATCGACAGCGCCAACCACCGCACGCACATCGTGTTCGCGGACCAGCAGGGCAAGTGCCCCAAGGGTTTCCAGAACGTACCGCAGCTGGTGATCAAGCTGGTCTACAACATCCCGCACGACATCCAGGTCAAGGGTCAGTACAAAGTGGACGCCTTCGCCCAGGAGAAGCACAACCCCCGCTCGGACCACGACGACTTCGCCAACGTCATGGGCCAGCGCCTGATGAACCAGGCCGTCAACTGCATCAACACCGGCAAGCGCTGCTCGCAGTGACCGGAGGGCCGCGCCGGATTCCCCGGCGCGGCCCTTCGTGTCGTCCCCTCAATCACGTGTGATGCCCGCCCAATCACGCATGATGCCCGCTCAATCACACTCGACACGTGATCGGGCGGGCATCTCGCGTGACTGGGGAGACATCATGCGTGATTGGAGGGACGACACGGTGAACGGAGAGAAGGGAAAGGGGCTTCCCGCGCCACCGCGGGAAGCCCCCCTCCGAAACATCCGGCTCAGGAAGCCGCGCGGCGCTTCGTCCAGATGTCGTAGGCCACCGCGGCCAGCAGGACGACGCCCTTGACCAGCATCACCCGCTCGCTCGGGGCGCCGATCAGGGACATGCCGTTGTTGATCACCGCCATGATCAGGCCACCGGTGATCGCGCCGACCACCTTCCCGACGCCGCCCTGGACGGCCGCGCCGCCGATGAACGCCGCCGCGATCGCGTCGAGCTCGAAGTTGACGCCCGCCGTCGGGCCCGCCTGGTTGAGCCGGCCGGCGAAGATGATGCCGGCCAGCGCGGCCAGCACGCCCATGTTGACGAAGATCCAGAACGTCACCTGCTTGACCTTGACGCCCGAGAGCGTCGCGGCCTGCAGGTTGCCGCCCACGGCGTAGATGTGCCTGCCGAACACCGACTTCCCGGCCACCAGCGAGTAGCCGAGCACCAGCACCGCCAGCAGGATGAGCACCCACGGCAGGTTCTTGAACCGGGCCAGCTGCACGACCAGCGCGAGCACCAGCACCGCGATGCCGGCGATCTTGAGCACGAAGACTCCGAACGGGTCGACGTCCTGGCCGTAGCCCATCCGCCCGGCCCGCTTCCGCCACTGCGTGAACACGATCCCGGCCACCGCGGCGACGCCGGCGAGCAGCGACACCAGGTCGGCGCCGCCGAGCGGGCCGAGGCCGATGTTGCCCAGGTAGCCGGAGGTGAAGCCGTTGGACAGCGTGCGGATCGCGTCCGGGAACGGGCCGATGCCCTGGTTGCCCAGCACCGTGAGGGTCAGGGCCCGGAACGCCAGCATGCCGGCGAGCGTCACGATGAACGCCGGGATGCCGAAGTAGGCGACCCAGTAACCCTGCCACGCGCCGATCGCCGCGCCGACGACGAGGGTGATCAGCACGGCCAGGAACCACGGCACGTGCGAGTTCACCATCAGCACCGCCGACACCGCGCCGGTCATCGCGACGACCGAGCCTGCGGACAGGTCGATGTGCCCGGAGATGATCACCAGGATCATCCCGATCGCGAGGATCAGCACGTAGCTGTTCTGCACGATGATGTTGGAGATGTTCTGCGGCTCCAGCAGCGCGCCACCGGTGAGCACCTCGAACAGCACCACGATCAGCGCGAACGCGACGTAGATGCCGCTCTGGCGCGGGTTGATCGAGATCCTCCGCTTGGAGCGCTCAACCGGGGGCACGGCGGGCCGCGCTTCGGTCGTGGTCATTCCCGTTCCTTAGTCATGTACTGCATCAGCAGTTCCTGGGTGGCTTCTTCGCGCTTGGCCTCGCCGGTGATCCGGCCCGCCGACAGCGCGTAGATCCGGTCGCAGAGCCCGAGCAGCTCCGGCAGCTCGGAGGAGATGACCAGGACGGCCTTACCCTGGGCAGCCAGCTCGTTGATGATCGTGTAGATCTCGAACTTCGCGCCCACGTCGATGCCACGGGTCGGTTCGTCCAGGATCAGCACGTCCGGATCGGTGAAGATCCACTTGGCCAGCACCACCTTCTGCTGGTTGCCGCCGGAGAGCTTCCCGGTCACGCTCTGCACGCTCGGCGCCTTGATCCGCAGATCGCGGCGGTAGGAGTTGGCCGTGTCGTGCTCGGCGTGTTCGTTGACCCAGCCGCGCTTGGCCAGCTTGCCCAGCCCGGCCGCGGACACGTTGCGCTGGATGTCCTCGATCAGGTTGAGCCCGTAGCGCTTCCGGTCCTCGGTGGCGTAGGCGATGCCGTGGCGGACGGCCTCCTGCACCGACCGGACCTCGATCTCGTTGCCGTGCTTGACGATCCGCCCCGAGATGTCCTTGCCCCACGACCGGCCGAACACGCTCATCGCGAGTTCGGTGCGGCCCGCGCCCATCAGCCCGGCCAGGCCGACGATCTCGCCGCGCCGCAGCGAAAGCGACGCGTGGTCGACGACGACCCGGCCGGCCTGGGTCGGGCTGTGCACGGTCCAGTCTTCGATCCGCAGCACCTCTTCGCCGATGTCCGGTTCCCGGGGCGGGAACCGGTGCTCGAGGTCGCGGCCGACCATCCCGGTGATGATGCGCTCTTCCGTCAGTCCCGCCGCGTCGAGCGTCTCGATCGTCTTGCCGTCACGCAGGATCGTGACGGTGTCGGCGATCGCCGTCACCTCGCCGAGCTTGTGCGAGATGATCACGCACGTGACGCCCTCGTCCCGCAGCCCGCGCAGCAGGTCGAGCAGGTGGGCCGAGTCGTCGTCGTTGAGCGCCGCGGTGGGCTCGTCGAGGATCAGCAGCTTGACCTCTTTGGACAGTGCCTTCGCGATTTCGACGAGCTGCTGCTTGCCGACCCCGAGTTCCTGCACCGCCCGCGTGGGGTTTTCGGCGAGGCCGACGCGCTTGAGCAGCGCGCCGGCCTCGTGGTTGGTGCGGTTCCAGTCGATCCAGCCCCGCTTCTGCTGTTCGTTGCCGAGGAAGATGTTCTCCGCGATCGACAACTGGCCGCACAGCGCGAGTTCCTGGTGGATGATCACGATCCCGCGCCGTTCGCTGTCGCGCACCGACCCGAACTCGCACCGCTGCCCGTCGAAGTGGATCTCGCCGTCGTACGTCCCGTGGGGGTAGACGCCCGAGAGCACCTTCATCAGGGTGGACTTCCCGGCGCCGTTCTCCCCGCAGATCGCGTGGATTTCCCCGCGGCGCACGGAAAGAGTGACGTCCGACAGCGCCTTGACCCCGGGGAAGGTCTTGGTGATCCCGCGCATGCCGAGCAGTTCGGTCATTTCAGCTGACCTGCCGTGTAGTAGCCCGAGTCGACCAGTTCCTTCTGGTAGTTGGCCTTGTCCACGGTGACCGGCTGCAGCAGGAAGGACGGGACGACCTTCTTGCCGTTGTCGTAGTCCTTCGTGTTGTTGACCTCGGGCTTGCCGCCCTTGAGCACCGCGTCGGCCATCTTCACCGTGGTGTCGGCGAGGATGCGGGTGTCCTTGAAGATCGTCGAGTACTGCTCACCGGCGATGATCGACTTGACCGAGGCGACCTCGGCGTCCTGCCCGGTGACGATCGGGTAGGGCTGGCCGGCGGTGCCGTAGCCGTTGCTCTTCAGCGCCGACAGGATGCCGATCGACAGGCCGTCGTACGGCGAAAGCACACCCGCGACCTTCGCGCCACCGGTGTAGGTCTTGGTGAGCAGGTCCTCCATGCGCCGCTGCGCGGTGGCCGGGTCCCAGCGCAGGATGGCCGCGCGGGCGAAGTCGGTCTGCCCGCTCTTGACGACCAGCTTGCCGCTGTCCATCAGGGGCTTCAGGACGGACATCGCGCCGTTGAAGAAGAAGGTCGCGTTGTTGTCGTCCGGGGAACCGGCGAACAGCTCGATGTTGAACGGCCCCGGCCCGTCTCCCAGGCCCTTGACCAGCGAGTTCGCCTGCTCGACGCCGACCTTGAAGTTGTCGAAGGTGGCGTAGTAGTCGACGTTCGGTGAATTGCGGATCAGCCGGTCGTAGGCGATGACCGGGATCTTCTTGTCGGCCGCTTCCTGCAGCTGGGTGGTGATGGCGGTGCCGTCGATCGAGGCGATGATCAGGACCTTGGCGCCCTTGGTGATCTGGTTCTCGATCTGGTTCACCTGGGTGGGGATGTCGTTCTCGGCGTACTGGAGGTCGACCTTGTAGCCGAGCTTCTCCAGGGCGGCCTTGATGTTGTCGCCGTCGTGGATCCAGCGCTCCGACGACTTCGTCGGCATGGTGACGCCGACCAGGCTGCCCGCGGCGCTGGCGCCCGACGGCGTCCCCGCCTGGTCCGCCGTTTTCTGGCTCGAACCGCACGCCGAGAGCGTGAGCACAAGCCCCGCGGCAGCGATCGCCGCGATTCCTCTGGTGAACTTCATCGTTCTTTCTTCCTTTCTCAGAAGCCTTTTCAGAAACCCTGGGCAAGCCGGTGGTAGGCCTGGTTCCACCGGATGCGGTCGGCGAAGTCGTGCGGGGTCGTGTCCTTGTCGATGACCAGCAGTTCCACGCCGAGCAGGTTCGCGAAGTCGCGCAGGGTCTCGGTGCCCACGGCCTGGGTGAGCACGGTGTGGTGCGGGCCGCCCGCGGTGATCCACGATTCCGCGGACGTCGCCAGCGACGGCGCCGGCTCCCAGACCGCGCGGGCGACCGGCAGGTTGGGCAGCGGCTCGTCCGGCGCGACGACGTCGATCTCGTTGGCCACCAGCCGGAACCGGTCGCCGAGGTCGACCAGGCCGAGGACGACGCCGGGGCCGGGCGCGGCGTCGAACACCAGCCGGACCGGGTCCTCGCGGCCGCCGATGCCCAGCGCGTGGATCTCGCAGGACGGCTTGGCGGCGGCGATGCTCGGGCAGACCTCCAGCATGTGGGCGCCGAGGATCTTCGGCTTGCCCGGCCCGAAGTGGTAGGTGTAGTCCTCCATGAACGACGTGCCGCGGGTCTTGCCGACGCCCATCGCCTTGACCGCGGCGAGCAGCGCCGAGGTCTTCCAGTCGCCCTCGCCGCCGAAGCCGTAGCCGTCGGCCATCAGGCGCTGCACCGCGAGGCCGGGCAGCTGCCGCAGCCCGCCGAGGTCCTCGAAGTTCGTGGTGAACGCGCCGAAGCCGCCGTCGGTGAGGAACTTCCGCAGCCCGGCCTCGATGCGGGCGGCGTACTGCAGCGACTCGTGCCGCGCTCCCCCGGCCGCCAGGTCGTCGACGAGGTCGTAGTCCGCGGCGTAGGCGGCCACCAGTTCGTCCACGTTCGACACCGCGTCCACGAGCTCGACCAGGTCGTTCACGCCGTAGGTGTTGACCGAGACGCCGAAGCGCAGTTCGGCCTCGACCTTGTCGCCTTCGGTGACGGCGACGTCGCGCATGTTGTCGCCGAACCGGGCCAGCCGCAGGTTCCGCAGGTGGTCGGCGCCGATCGCGGCCCGCGCCCACGCGTCGATCCGCGCGACGACGGCCGGGTCGGACACGTGCCCGGCGACGGTCTTGCGCGGCACGCCCAAGCGGGTCTGGATGAACCCGAACTCCCGGTCGCCGTGCGCGGCCTGGTTGAGGTTCATGAAGTCCATGTCGATGGTGGACCACGGGAGCGCCTCGTTGAGCTGCGTGTGCAGGTGCAGCAGCGGCTTGCGCAGCGCGTCGAGCCCGGTGATCCACATCTTCGCGGGCGAGAAGGTGTGCATCCACGCGATCACGCCGACGCAGGCGGCGTCGGCGTTGGCCTCCTGCAGCACGCGGCGGATCGAGGAGGCCTCGGTCAGCACCGGCTTGCCGACGATCTCGGCCGGGAGCGCGCCCGAGGCGGTCAGCAGCTGCTGGATGCGCAGCGACTGGCCGGCGACCTGCTCGAGGGTCTCCTCGCCGTAGAGGGCCTGGCTGCCGGTGAGGAACCAGAGCTGGGGTTTCGATGCCGAAGTCATCGTTCTCCTTGGGAAGATCAGTGCTGGCCGTAGACGTTCTGGTACCGGGCGTAGAGCCGGTCGACGTCCTCGGGCGGGAGGGGTTCGGGCGTGCCGAGCTCGAAGGCCTTGTGGACGGTGCGGGCCACGTCCTCGACCATCACCGCGGCCTTGACCGCGTCGCGGGCGGTGCGGCCGACGGTGAACGGGCCGTGGTTGCGCATCAGCACCGCGCGCGAGCGGCTCGAGCGAAGCGTTTCGACGATGCCGCGGCCGATGGAGTCGTCGCCGATCAGGGCGAACGGCCCGACCGGGATGTCCCCGCCGAACTCGTCGGCGATCATCGTCAGCACGCACGGGATCGGTTCGCCGCGGGCCGCCCACGCCGTGGCGTAGGTCGAGTGCGTGTGCACGACGCCGCCGATCTCCGGCATGTGCCGGTAGACGTAGGCGTGCGCGGCGGTGTCCGACGACGGCGCGAGGTCGCCTTCGACCAGCTCGCCGTCCAGGTCGGTGACGACCATGGTGTCGGCGGACAGGTCGTCGTAGGACACCCCCGACGGCTTGATGACCAGCAGGTCCCGGCCCGGGACCCGCGCCGAGACGTTGCCCGCGGTCCAGATGACCAGCTCGTTGCGGGTCAGCTCGCCGTGCAGCTTCGCGACCGTCTCCCGGAGTTCGGCGACGGTGTCGAGCACTTCACCGGTCAGCGACATCAGGACTGTCCTTTCGCGACGGCCTTCGAAACGGCACGGCGGCGGGCGGCCAGGCGGTGCATGACATCGTTGCCGCCCCGGCCGAAGTAGTCGTGCAGCTGCGTGTATTCGGCGTACAGCTCGTCGTAGGCGGCGACGTGCGCGGGCACCGGCCGGTACACCGCGCGCTCGACCGAGCCCATCGCGGCGGCGGCCGCGCGGATGTCCGCGTGGGCCCCGGCGGCGACGGCCGCGTGGATGGCCGAGCCGAGCGCGGGTCCCTGCGCCGAGCCGATCACCGACAGCGGGAGGTTGGTGACGTCGGCGTAGATCTGCATGAGCAGCGCGTTCTTCGTCAGCCCGCCCGCGATGATCAGCTCGGTGACCGGGACACCGGCGGCGTTGAACGTTTCGATGATCTTCCGGGTGCCGAAGGCGGTGGCCTCCAGCAGCGCGCGGTAGACGTCCTCGGCGCGGGTGGCGAGCGTCTGCCCGACGACCACGCCGGAGAGCTCGTGGTCGACCAGCACCGACCGGTTGCCGCTGTGCCAGTCCAGCGCGATCAGGCCGTGTTCGCCGATCTCCTGCTGGGCGGCGAGGCGGGTGAGGTGCTCGTGCCCTTCGTAGGACGCCGGGACGCCGTGCTCGACGAACCAGCCGAAGATGTCGCCGACACCGCTCTGGCCGGCCTCGTACCCCCAGAGCCCGGCCACGATGCCGCCCTCGACGACCCCGCACATGCCGGGGACCTCGCGCAGCTCGGCGCCGTTCATCACGTGACAGGTCGAGGTGCCCATGATCGCCACCATCTGCCCGGGCTCGACGGCCTGGGCGGCGGGCGCGGTGACGTGCGCGTCGACGTTGCCGACCGCGACCGCGATGCCCTCGGGCAGCCCGGTCCAGGCCGCGGCTTCCGCGGTCAGCGACCCGACGCGGGAGCCCAGCTGGCCCAGCGGGTGCTCCAGCTTGTCGGCCACGAAGGACTCGAAGCCGGGGGCGAGCTCGCGGAGGAAGTCGCGGCTGGGGTACTGGCCGTCCTGCAGGATGCCCTTGTAGCCGGCCGTGCAGGCGTTGCGGACGTAGGTGCCGGCGAGCTGCCAGACGATCCAGTCGGCCGCCTCCACCCAGTGCCGCATGGCGGCGTAGACCTCGGGCGCTTCTTCGAACAGCTCCAAGGCCTTCGCGAACTCCCACTCCGAGGAGATCAGCCCGCCGTAGCGCGGGAGCCACTTCTCGCCGCGGGCGCGGGCCAGGTCGTTGATCCGCACGGCCTGCGGCTGCGCCGAGTGGTGCTTCCAGAGCTTCACGTACGCGTGCGGGTTGCCCTCGAACTCGGGCAGTTCGCACAGCGGCGTCCCGTCCGCGGTCGTCGGCACCATCGTGCACGCGGTGAAGTCGGTGGCGATGCCGACGACGTCGGCCGCGTCGACGCCGGCGTCCCGCAGCGCCGCCGGGACGGCGTTGCGCAGCACCCCGACGTAGTCCGCCGGCACCTGCAGCGCCCATTCCGGCGGCAACGCGCGGCCCGTGGCGGGCAGCGTCTCGTCGAGCACCCCGTGCGGGTACTCGAAGACGCCGGAGCCGAGTTCGGCCCCATCAGCCACGCGCACGACCACCGCGCGGCCCGACAGCGTGCCGAAGTCGACGCCGACGGTGAGTGGTTCTCCCACGGTGTCTTCCCTCCTGGTTGGTGACCGGGACGCGGCGCGGGCGGCGGTGAACGCGCCGCGTCCCGGGGTCTTAGCGGCCGGTGAGGACCAGTGTCGTCACGGAGTTGGCCGGCAACGTCAGCTTCGACGTCGCGGCCAGGCCGGTGATCTCCCTGGTCTGCGGCACGATGGCGGTCGGCGCGGCGAGGCTGTTGCGCCCCGCCGGGTCGCCGGTGAGCGTGGTGAGCGTGCCGGTGCCGTCGACGGCGGTGACGCCGGTGAGCGCCAGCCGTGCGGTCTGCACCTGCGGAGTCGGGTTGACGAGTTTGACCGTGAAGGTCTTCCTCCCGCTCTTCGTGGTCACGTTGACCACCTGCCGCAGGGGACTGCCCTGGTTGAGGCGGCTGGTGACGATCTGCTTGCCGAGGGTGCTGGAGAACATCTGCTGCACCCAGTACGACGGCGAACCGTAGCTGCTCCCGGCGTCGAGCCCGATCAGGTTGACCGGCCAGCTGGCCTGGTTCTCGTGCACCAGCACCGGCGCGTACATCGAGCCGATGACGACGTCGCTGTTGCGTTCGAGCCCGGTGAGGAACGCGGCCTCGCCGATGGCGGCGGCCAGGGTGCCGGTGGGCCGGCCGTCCTGGGCGCCGTACTCGCCGACGAGGATGTCCGGGCCGCTGCGGTCGGCGGTGTCGTAGCGGGTCGAGTTGTCGGTGAACCACTGCGGCGACTGGTAGTAGTGGTCGTCCGCGGCGTCCGGGCGCACCCCGGTCGACGTGCTCGACGCGGCCCCGCCCTGCAGGCCGCCGGTCGTCGCGATGACGGTCAGCTGCGGGTACTTCGCCTTGATGGCGTTGAACATGTCCGTGAAACGCCAGGCGTAGCTGCCCGAGCCGTCGAACCAGTCCTCGTTGCCGACCTCGACGTAGTGCAGGTCGAACGGCGCCGCGTGCCCGTCGGCGATCCGCTTGGCGCCCCAGGTCGTCGAGCTGTCGCCGATGGCGTACTCGATCTCGTCGAGGGCTTCCTGCACGTACTGCGGATAGTCGGCCTGGTCGACGTGCTGACCGTTCAGGGTGTAGCCGGCGAACAGCGCGAGCAGCGGCTGGGCGCCGATGTCCTCGGCGAGCTTCAGGTAGTCGAGGATGCCGAAGCCGTCGGTGGACCAGTAGCCCCACGCGGTGTTCTGGTGGCCGGGCCGCTGCTCGAGCGGGCCGATGGAGTTCTTCCACGCGAACCGCGTGTCGAGCGTGTTGCCCTCGAGGTAGTTGCCGCCCGGGACGCGGAACAGGCCGAGCTTCATCGCCGCGAGCTTCTGCCCGAGGTCGGCGCGGACGCCGTTGGGCCGGTTCTTGAAGGTCGGCGGGAACAGCGACACCTGCTGGAACCAGACGTCGCCGCCCAGCACCTTCTTGCCCTTGTTGACCAGGGACACGACGATCCGGTTGTCGGTGGAGGCGGTGATCGTCGACGGCGTCGTGAAGCTGAACGTCTGCTGCGCCCAGGTCGCGCCGACCGGCTGGAGGTCCTTGCTCGCCAGCACCGTGCCGTCCGGCTTCTCCAGGCTGACCCGGACCCCGCCGGTCCACGTGCCCTTGGCGAAGAAGCTGCCGGTGTACTTCGTGGACGGCTTCGCGGCGACGCCGTAGAAGCCGACGTTCGCGGCGGCCACCCGGCCCGCCGCCGGGACCGCGTCGGCGTGCAGCTTCAGCGAGCGGTCGAGCGCGGTGTTCAGCGGGTTCGCGGTGTCGACCGAGTAGGCACCGGTCGCACCCGCCGAGGTGACCAGCGACCAGTACGGCACCGGCGTGTCGCCCGCGCCGCTGCCGGGCTGGAAGCCCTCCTTGAAGGTGCGGTTGCGGACGAGCTCGGCGTAGAGGCCGCCTTCGACCGAGTGGCTGATGTCTTCGAGGATCGAGCCGTAGGTGGTCGGCCGGGTGTTGGCGCGGACGACGTTGGCGTCCACGGCCAGCTGGTTGGCCCCGGCCAGGGTGCCGATCTGCGCCGCGGTGAGCGGGAAGCGGCGCAGCTCGACCTCGTCGACGGCACCGGTGAAGCCGGAGCCGACGGTGAACGGCGCCGCCGCGGTGCCCGAAGCCGGGCAGGCGGCGACGTCCAGCGTCGTGCCGGTGGGCGTACCGCAGGTGCTGGTGACCGCGGCCGCGTCGCCGTCGGCGTAGACGGTGAGCCGCTGGGCGGCGCGGTCGAGGACGAGGGCGGCGTGGTGCCAGTTCCCGTCGGCGAGCCCGCCGCCGTTCGTGGTCACCTGGATCGTGCCGACGCGGGCGGTGAGCTTGCCGCCGGTCACGCCGAGCGCGTAGCCGTCGCCGTGGTCGACCAGCGTGCCCGCCGCGGTGGTGCGGAACCAGGCGGCCAGCGACAGCGACCCGGTGCCGGTGTCGAACGCGGGCGAGCTGCCCATGTCCACAGTGGACTTGCCGTCGAGCTGGACGGCCTTGCCGGCCGCCCCGGCGGTCCAGGTGGCCCCCTTCAGCGTGCCGTCGGCGGCGTTCGCCGAGGCGTCGCGAGCCACTGTGCCGGCGCCTTCGTCGAAGTGCCACGACCCGCTCGCGGCCAGCGCGGCGACGGCGGAGGAGGTCAGCGGCGTCGGGTACGCGCGGACGTCGTCGATGCCGCCGGCGAACCAGTCGGCCGGGCTGCCTGCCCACTTGCCGCGCCCGATCTCCAGGTGCCCGGCCGCGGTCCACGGCGTGGTGTACGGGACGCTCTGCTGCAGGGTTCCGTTGACGTACAGGGAAAGCGTGCCGGCCGCCCGGTTGTAGACGCCGACGACGTGCTGCCACTGGTCGGCCTGCGCGGGCAGCGTGGACACCGCCGAGGACGCGGCGGAGTCACCGTCGGCCGCGCGGCGGGCGAAGGCGAACCGGCCGTCGGCGGCGCGCTGGAGGTAGAAGCCGCTGATCGTCGAACCGTCGACGCTCACGGCCGTCCGGAAGCCGCCGGCCGAGGTGGGCTTGAGCCACGCCGACACCGAGAAGCTCTGCGCGGTGTCCACGACCGGAGCCGGGGCGTCGACCGCGGCGTCGGTGCCGTTCAAGGCGACGCCGTGCGCGCCGACGACACCGTCGCCCCAAGTCGCGCCGCCGGTCAGGGTGGCGGTGCGCGCGTCGAGGGAGTCGTCGGCCGTCGTGGTGCCGGTGCCCTCGTCGAGGCCCCAGTGCCCGGCGATGGCCAGGCGGGCGGCGCCGGCGCCGGTCAGGGCGCCCGAGTAGGCGCGGACGTCGTCGATCGAACCGTCGACGAAGTCCACCGGGTTGCCGCCGTACTTGCCGCGGCCGATCACCAGGTGCCCGGAGCCCGCCCACGCGGTGGGTGCGGCGACGGTGGCCTGGCGGGTGCCGTCGACGTACAGCGACAGCGTTGACATGCCCGCGTCGTACACGCCGGTCAGCTGGTACCACTGGCCGGCCACGGGATCGAAGTTCGCCGACGCGACCACACCGTCGGTCGGGGCGTCCCCGGCCAGGCGGGTGAAGGCGAACCGGCGGGAATCGTCACGGAACTGCAGGAAGAAGTTGCTGACCTGGGCACCGTCGAGGCTGACGAACGTCTGGTAGCCGGACGTCTTGTCCAGCTTCACCCAGCTGCTCACGGAGAAACTCTTGGTCGTGTCGAGCACCGGCGCCCCGGCGTCGGCGAAACCCCTGGACCCATCGGTCGTCAGGGCGCCGCCGCGGATGCCCGGGCCCCAGCCTGCCCCGTCGGTCAGCGTCGCCGGGTGGCTGCCCGCCGTGTCGGCCGCGGTCGTGCCGCTGCCGTCGTCGAACGCCCAGTGCCCGGCCAGGCCCGGGTCGGCGGCGGCCGAGGCGGCCGGCGCGACCGCAACCGGAACACCGGAGCACAGCGCCAGCGCGGCGAGCACGGCCATGGGCCGCCGCAGTCTGCGGTGCATGACTCTCCCTTGAGTGTGAGCGTTCACATGATCCACCGGGGTGGCGGACCGGGTGTCAGCGGGTCCGTCGGGTGACGAGGCGTTGCAGGACGATGAAGACGAAGAGCAGGGCCCCGGTGATGATCGAGGTCCACCAGGAGTTGAGGGTGCCGTCGAAGGTGATCAGCGTCTGGATGATGCCGAGCACCATGATCCCCAGCACGGTCCCGAGCACGTACCCGGAGCCGCCGGTGAGGATGGTGCCGCCGATGACGACCGCGGCGATCGCCGTCAGCTCCAGGCCGACGCCGTTGAGCGGGTCGCCCGAGGACTTGTAGAGCACCAGCAGCAGCCCGCCGAGCGCCGAGCAGACCCCGCTGATCGTGTACACCGCGATCTTGGTGCGGCCCGTCTTGAGGCCCATCAGCATCGCCGACTGGGCGTTGCCCCCGATCGAGTAGACCGTGCGCCCGAACCGGGTGAAGGCCAGGACGTAGGCCGCGGCGGCGACGACCAGGAGGGCGACCACCACGCTGATCGAGATGTGCAGCTCGCCGCCGAGCGGGATCTGCGTCTGGGCCAGGGTGGCGATCGTCGCGTTGTCGATCGAGTAGGCCTCGGTGGTGATCGTGTAGCAGAGGCCGCGCGCGAAGAACATCCCGATCAGCGTCGCGATGAACGGCTGGATCTCGAAGAAGTGGATCAACGCGCCCATCCCGGCGCCCAGCAGCGCGCCCACCACCAGGACCACCGCGATGGCCGCGTACGCCGGCCAGCCGTGCTTCTGCATGAGGTCGCCGGAGATCACGGTGGACAGGGCGACCACCGACCCGACGGACAGGTCGATGCCGCCGGTGAGGATCACGAACGTCATGCCGACGGCGACCACGAGCAGGAAGGCGTTGTTGATGAACAGGTCGAGGACGACCTGGCCGGAGCCGAACGCCTCGTAGCTCGACGCGCCGAAGATGTACGCCCCGATGAGCAGTGCCATCGTCGCGAGGATCGGCAGGTGCCGCTGCTGCGGCCGGTAGCCCTTGACGCGGGCGAGCGTGGTCATGCCGTGACCTCCACCTTCTCGGGAGCGGGCGTGGCGGCCGGCTGCCCCGGCCGGTGCGTCCGGCGGCGCCGGAGCTTCCGGCGGAAGGCCGGCGACTGCAGGAGGCACACCGCCAGCACGACCAGGGCCTTGAACAGCATGATCGCCTCGGGCGGGATGCCGAGGGCGTAGACGGTGGTGGTGAGCGTCTGGATGAGCAGCGCGCCGATCACCGAGCCGCCGAGGGAGAACCGGCCGCCGGTCAGCTGGGTGCCGCCGACCACGACGGCGAGGATCGCGTCGAGCTCGATGAACAGGCCGGCGTGGTTGCCGTCGGCGCTGTGCACGTTCGCGCTGATCATCAGCCCGGCGATGCCCGCGCACAGCGCGCAGAAGACGTAGACGAGCCAGGTCAGCCGCGCCGAGCGCAGGCCGGCCAGGCGGCTGGCTTCGGGGTTGCCGCCGACGGCCTCGACCAGCAGGCCGAGCGCGGACCGGCGGACGAGCACCGACGCCAGCACGAACACCGCCAGCGCGATGAGGATGGCGCTGGGCAGGGTGACCAGGAACCCGCTGCCGATCCACTCGAAGGAGTGGGAGTTGACGGTGATGATCTGCCCGTCGGTGATCAGCTGCGCGATGCCCCGCCCGGCGACCATCAGGATCAGCGTGGCGATGATCGGCTGGATGCCCAGTGCCGCGACGAGCCAGCCGTTCCACACCCCGAGCACCAGCGACAGGCCCAGCGCGAGACCGAACGCGATCAGCGTCGTGCCGGCGCCGTCGGGGTGGCCGCTGACCCACAGGCACGCGAGCGCGCCGCTGATCGCCACGACCGAGCCGACCGAGAGGTCGATGCCGCGGGTGGCGATCACCAGCGTCATGCCGATCGCGATGAGGATCAGCGGGGCGCCGTTCTTGAGGATGTCGACGAGGTTGCCGTAGAGGTGCCCGTCGCGCAGCTCGATCTTGAAGAAGGACGGGCTCGCGATCAGGTCGCCCACCAGCAGCACCAGCAGGGCCACCACGGGCCAGAAGAGCCGGTGTTTCGTCATGCGGGTCATGCCTGCACCCCCTCGGCCATCGTGGCCATGATGTCGTCCGCGGTGAGCGCCTGGTTTTCCCGCTCCGCCACGACTTTGCGGTCCCGCAGCACCACCACCCGGTGGCTCAGCCGCAGGACCTCTTCGAGTTCGGCGGAGATGTACACGACGGCCATCCCCTCGGCCGAGAGCTGGGTGACCAGCCGCTGGATCTCCGTCTTCGCGCCGATGTCGATGCCGCGCGTGGGCTCGTCGAGGATCAGCAGCCGCGGCTCGGTGATGAGCCAGCGGGCCAGCAGCACCTTCTGCTGGTTGCCGCCGGAGAGGTTGCCCACCAGCGCTTCGGGGTTGGCGGGCCGGATGTCGAGCGTCTTGATGTACTTCTCGGCGATTTCGTCCTGGCGGCGGCGGGACAGCGGCCGCGCCCAGCCGCGGGAGGCCTGCAGCGCCAGGACGATGTTCTCCCGGACGGTGAGCTCTTCGACGAGCCCTTCGGCCTTGCGGTTCTCCGAGAGGAACGCGATCTTGTGGTCGAGGCCGGCGCGCGGGGTGCGCAGCGACGTCGGGTCGCCGTCGACCTTCACCGAGCCGCTGTCGGCGTGGTCGGCGCCGAAGAGCAGCCGGGCGAGTTCGGTGCGGCCGGAGCCGAGCAGGCCGGCCAGCCCGACGACCTCGCCGGCGTGGATGTCGAGGTCGAAGGGCGCGACCCCGCCCTTGCGGCCGAGGCCTTCGGCGGCCAGCAGCACCGGCGCGCCGGCGACCTCGGCCCGGCTGGGCCCGGAGTCCTCCAGGTCCTCGAGGACCTGGAGCTCCTTGCCGATCATCTTGGTGACGAGCTCCACCGGCGTGATCTCCGCGGTGGGGTACTCGCCGATCAGTTTTCCGTTGCGCAGCACGGTCATCCGGTCGGCGATGGCGAAGACCTGGTCGATGAAGTGGGACACGAACAGGATCGCCATCCCGGTTTCGCGCAGGGCCCGGACGACCTTGAGCAGTTTCTCGACCTCGCCGGCGTCCAAACTGGACGTCGGCTCGTCGAGCACGAGCACCCGCGCGTCGACATCGAGCGCGCGGGCGATCGCGACCAGCTGCTGCACCGCGATGGAACAGGTGGACAGCTCGGCCGAGACGTCCACGTGGACGTCCAGCCGGGCCAGCAGCTCCTCGGCCCGCCGCCGCATCAGGCCCCACTGGATGCGGCCGAAGCGGCGGGGTTCCCGGCCGAGGCAGACGTTCTCCGCCACGGACAGGTTCGGGCAGAGGTTGACTTCCTGGTAGACCGTGCTGATGCCGGCCTGCTGGGCCTCGCCGGGCCCGGTGAAGGCGACCTCGTCGCCATTGAGTTCGATCGTGCCCGCGTCCACCCCGTACACCCCGGTCAGCACCTTGATGAGGGTGGACTTGCCGGCGCCGTTCTCGCCCATCAGGGCGTGGACTTCGCCGGGGTACATCCGGAAGTCGACCCCGTCGAGGGCGAGGACGCCGGGGAACTCCTTGCGGATACCGCTCATCCGCACCATGGGCTGCGGTTCAGGCATTTGGTGTGCTCCGGGGTGGACGCGGGTCGGATCAGTACTGGCGCTGCGGCAGTGCGGTCTTGGCCGCCGCCTGGTCGAACTCGGTTTCCTTGGTCTCGATGCGGGCGGGCACCTGCTCGCCGGCCGCGACCTTCTTCACCAGGTCCATCAGCTGCGGGCCGAGCAGCGGGTTGCACTCGACGATGTGGTTGATCTTGCCGTCGGCGAGCGCCTGCATCCCGTCCTTCACGGCGTCGACCGAGACGATCTTGATGTCCTTGCCCGGGACCTTGCCCGCGGCTTCGATGGCCTCGATGGCACCGAGGGCCATGTCGTCGTTGTGGGCGTAGAGGACGTCGATCTTGGGCTGGGACTTCAGGAAGGCCTCCATGACCTCCTTGCCCTTGGCGCGGGTGAACTCACCGGTCTGCGAGGCGACGATCTTGTACTTCGGGTCCGCCGCGATGACGTCACCGAAGCCCTTCTTGCGGTCGTTCGCCGGCGCCGAGCCGGTGGTGCCCTGCAGCTCGACGATGTTCACGTCGCCGGTGGCGCTGCCGTACTCCTTGGTCAGCCACTCCCCCGCCTTCTTGCCCTCGGCGACGAAGTCCGAGCCGAGGAAGGTCTTGTAGAGGGACTTGTCCGGCGAGTCGATCGCCCGGTCGGTGAGGATGACCGGGATGTTGGCCGTCTTGGCCTCCTTGAGGACGGTGTCCCAGCCGGACTCGACGACCGGCGAGAAGGCGATGACCTTGACCTTCTGCTGGATGTACGAGCGGATCGCGGAGATCTGGTTCTCCTGCTTCTGCTGCGCGTCGGAGAACTTGAGTTCGATCCCGGCGGTCTTCGCCGATTCCTGGATCGACTTCGTGTTCGCCGTCCGCCAGCCGCTCTCGGCGCCCACCTGGGCGAAGCCGAGCGTGACGGCTCCGCCGGCCGAGCTGCCGGACGAACCGCCGCTCCCGCAGGCGGTGAGCAGCACGAGTCCGGCCGCCGCGGCCGCCGCGGCGGCCCATCGCTTCTTCAGCACGTTCACTCCTCGATCGACGATGATCAGTGGGAAAACCTTGGTGGGGACTATCGGGTGAAACTGGGTTGTGCGTGTTAGCGCTAACAATCCCTCGGGAACCACCGGTCCCCGCCGGCCGCCGCGCTAGCGCGGTCCGGTGCTCTCGCGCACGATCAACTCGGGGACGACCAGGGCGCGCGCGTGCCGGTCGCCTCCGTCCATCCGCCCGGCCAGCAGGCCGAACGTACGCCGTCCGACTTCGATGAAGTCCTGGCGCACCGTCGTCAGCGGCGGCGTGAAGTACGCCGCCTCGGGGACGTCGTCGAAGCCCGCCACGCGCACGTCCCGCGGCACCGAGATGCCCGCTTCGGCGAACGCGCGCAACAGGCCCAGTGCCATCTGGTCGTTGCCGGCGAAGACGGCGTCCAGATCCTTTTCCTTGGCGAGGGATCGCCCCGCCTCGTAGCCCGACCGGGAGCTCCAGTCGCCGCGGATCACCCGCGGGGCCCCGACGCCGTGGCGTTCCAGGGTTTCCCGCCAGCCGAGTTCGCGGTCTCGGGCCTCCAGCCAGTCCTCCGGCCCGGCGATGTGCCACACCGTGCGGTGGCCCAGCGCCAGGAGGTGTTCGGTGGCGCGGCGGGCGCCGTCGCGCTGGTCGACGGAGATGACCGGCACCGGTGCCGCCTCTCCACCGCCGACCGCGACGACCGGGAAGTCCGCGGGCGCCGCTTCCAGCGCCCGGCCCGCACTGACGTGCGGGGCGATCACGATGACGCCCTCGACCGCCTGGCGGCGCAGGTTCTCCACCGCGTCGGCGATCGAAGACCGGCCAGGACGGCTGACACTGGAGATCGTGATCGCGTACCCGGCTTCCCGGGCGGCGTTCTCGATGCCGTACAGCGTGCTGGCCGGACCGTACAAATTGGATTCGAGCGCGACCACGCCGAGCGTGCCGGTCCGCCCGGTGACCAGTGCCCGGGCCGCGGAATTGGGCCGGTAGCCCAGTTCCTCGATCGCCGCGAGCACCCGGGCCCGGGTTTCGGGGCGCACCGGGCCGGTCCCGTTGATCACCCGGGACACGGTCATGTGGGACACGCCCGCCACCCCCGCGACGTCGGTCAGGCTCGGCTGCCGCGTCCCGGCGGTGGTCGCCTTGACGGGGCCGCCGGAGCGGGGTCGTTCGGCCACCGGCGTCCCCTTCCGTCCGCTCCGACATGGTCTGCGTCACTGTTCCGGTGACGACGAGGAGTTAGTGTTAGCGATAACACCCACGGGGTCAAGACCGGGCCGCGTAACGGTCTAGTCACATGCCCTTCACATGGCCTCGACGACGAATTCGACGGCGCGACCTGCGCGGAGCGTCGTTTGAAATTCACCGCCCGTCAGCGCCGCCCGGTGTTCAACGGCATGTTCGCCACTCTCGCGGGGCGTCTACCACCACTTTCGGCGGCCGGTCCGACGGCTCCGGGGCGACGGAGTCAGAACGCCACGATGGCGGCGACGGGCAGGTGGTCGCTGCCGGTCGCGGGCAGCGTCCAAGCCGCCACCGGTCGCACGCCGGCGACGAAGATCTGGTCGATCCGGGCCAGGGGCAGACCCGCGGGCCAGCTGAAGCCGAACCCGTCGCCGGCCTCGTCCTGAGCGCTGTGCAGGCGCCGGGTGATCGGCGCGAGCGCGCGGTCGTCGGCGGTGCCGTTGAAATCGCCGACGAGCACGGTCCGCGGCGCGGATTCCGCGGCGATGGCGTCGGCGAGCAGGCCCATCGCCGCGTCACGGCCGTTCGCGGTGAACCCCGCGTCGAGGCGTACGCGCACCGAAGGCAGGTGCGCCACGAAGGCCGCCACCGGGCCCTTCGGAGTGTCCACAGTGGTCTCCAGCGCGCGGGTCCACGGCATGATCGCGACCGGCCGCGTGGCACGCAGCGGGAAGGTGCTCCACACTCCGACGGTGCCCTGGACGGAGTGGTACGGGTACCCCACGGCCAGGGCGTCCTCGTACTTGGGGACCTCGGACTTCTTCAGCTCCTCGAGCGCGATGACCTGGGCGCCCGAGGCGGCCAGGGCGCGCGCGGTGCCCGCCGGGTCCGGGTTCTCGTCGTTCACGTTGTGCGAGACGACCGTGAGGTCCCCGCCCGGGCCGCGCTTGTCGAAGAGCCTGCCGCCGAAGAAACCGCCCCAGACCAGGGCGGGCAGCAGGAGGGCCACGAGGGCGAGCGCCGAGCGCCGGACCAGCGCCGCGGCCGGCAGCGGCACGACGAGCAGGCCGGTCCAGGGCAGGAACGTCTCCAGCAGGCTGCCGGCGTTGCCCGCCCAGTTGGGCACCAGCGGGTGCGCGAGCAGCAGCAGCGCGATCAGGACGGCGAAGGCGGCGATGACCCGGCCGCGGCGCCAAGCCCCGGCCCGGCGCGCGGGGGCGGCCGGCAGCTGGATCGTTTCGGTCGTCGCGGTCATCGGGTGGCCGCCGGCAGCTCCCGCTGGATCGCGGCGATGAGCTTCTGGCTGTTCTCGAGCGCGGCCCGCAGCCCGGCCGCCGGGGTCCCGCCCGGGCTCTGGTGGAGGACGACGCCGAGGATCAGGGCGCCGTCGCGGGCCTGCGCGGCCCACATCAGCGCCCCGCCGGCGGCGGTCGACGAGCCGGTCTTCAGCCCGATGACGCCGTCGTGGCCGAGGAGGGTGTTCGTGTTGACGACCGCGCCCGGCACGCCGTCGATCCGCAGGCTCGGGGTGGCGGCGATGGCCCGGATCACCGGGTTCTTCATCGCTTCGCGAGCCAGCCGCAGCTGGTCGGTGGCGGTGCTCGTGGTCGAGTCTTCGACACCGCTGGCGCCGGTGTAGCTGGTGCTGGTCATGCCGAGGGCGGCGGCCTCGCGGTTCATCTTCGCGACGAAGGCGTCCTGGCTGCCGGCGTCCCACCGGGCGAGCAGGCGGGCGACGTTGTTGCCGGAGGGCACGAGCATCAGGGCGAGCAGATCGCGCTCGCTGAACCGGCGCCCGGCCCGGACCGGCGCGCTCGATTCCTCGGCCGAGGTGGCCTCGGCTTCGGCCTGCTCGTCGACGGTGACCTCCGGGCCGGCCTCGTCGGCGCCGAGGGGGTGGTCCTTGAGCACGACGTAGGCGGTCATGACCTTGGTGACGCTGGCGATCGGCACGGGCCGCTGTTCACCACGGCTGCCGAGCGACCCGAGGTTCTGCACTTCGGCACTCGACTGCCCCTCGACGGGCCAAGGCAGCGCAAGGTCGACGTCCGGCCGTCCGGCCAGCGCCCGCCCGGCGGTCTCGGGCGGGAAGACAACCCACCAGGTGACGGCGAGCCCCACCGCCACGGCGGCGGCCACCCCCGCGGCGACGGGTGGGATGCGGGTACGGGCCATCGGTTTCCTCCGGGTGCCGGGTGCGCTCGGTGAAGCGCACACCGGTCACTTTGTCCGGAGAAGATCGCCGCTTTGTCGGGGATGTTCGACAGGTTTGAACCAGGAATGTCCCGATCTTGTACCAGAGGAGGGCGCCGGAGGGCCACAACAAGCCGGGCCTCAGCCACCCGGCGTCCGGCACGCCGAAGGGAGCTCCCCTCACCCGCGAGGAAAGCCCCCTTCAGCGGACACCGGCCGGCCGCCGTCGGGTCACTGGGCCGAGCGCTGGATGCAGTCGAGGCCCAAGCCGAGCGGGGTCGCGAGGTACTGGCAGATGTGCGACGAGTGCGCCTGGTCCGTCTGCGTGCAGCTGACCGGCACCCCGAGCAGGTCCACCGCGCAGTACGCGTAGAACTGGGTCGAGCTGCCCGGCACCATGTCCGCCGAGGCCGGAGCGGCCGTGGCCACCACCGCGGAAACCGTGAGCTCAGCGGCCGTCGCCCAAGAAGCGATCCGGGTGTTCATCGTGCTCTCCTTCCGCCAAGCTTTCCCCTGCGTGCCAAGGGGTTCACCGGGAAGAATTCCCCGTCGAACGTCTCTTCAGCTCCGCGTCACCGTAAAGTGTCATATTCACGTATGTGATCATTGTTCATCCTGTTGACTGACGTCAGGGCGGTGCCCTATAAAGGAAAAGTCCGGGTGTCCGCCGCAACACCTCCGCAGTTCCGCTTTCCGGAGGCCATCGGTGTCCCCACGATCCTCGTCCCGCCGCGCCGTTTTCCTCGGCGCCGTCAGCATTTCCGCCGCCGTCGCCGTCACCGCCGCGCTCGGTGGGGCGGCGGCCGCCGCGGCGAACCTGGCCGCGGCTTTCGCGCAGACGTCGGTCTGGACCAGTGGCTACGGCGGCGGCTACACCGTCACCAACCGCGGCGACACCGCCGCCACCGGCTGGACCGTCGAGTTCGACCTGCCCGCCGGTTCGGCCGTGAGCAGCTCCTGGAGTTCCGTCCGCACGCAGGCCGGCCGCCACTACCGGTTCACCAACGCGACCTTCAACGGCACCGTCCCGCCCGGCGGCACCGCGAACTTCGGCTTCACCGTCGCCGGCACCGGCCTCCCCACCGGCTGCACCGTCAACGGCCTCCCGTGCGACGGCGGCGGCCAGGTGACGACGCCCCCGGCGACCACACCGACCACGTCCACGACGACCCCGCCCACGACACCGACGACCACCACCACGCCCCCGCCCACCGGCGACGTCGTCGACGTCTCGACGGCCGCCCAGCTGCAGGCCGCGCTCGCGAGCGCCGCTCCCGGGCAGGCGATCCGGCTCGCGGCCGGCACCTACCGCGGCTCGTTCGTCACCACCAAAGCCGGCACCGCGGCCAAGCCGATCACCCTCTCCGGCCCGGCGAACGCCGTCCTGATCAACGACGGCCCCTCCGGCGACGCCCCCGGCTGCCCGGCACCGACCGCCGGCTGGGACTCCGGCTACGGCCTCTGGCTGGCGAACGCGCCCTACTGGACGCTCCGCGGGTTCACCGTGCAGGACTCGAAGAAGGGCATCGTCGCGGACAACTCGCCGCACACCACCATCGACGGCGTCACCGTCCACCACATCGACGAAGAGGGCGTGCACTTCCGCCGCTCGTCGGCCGACAGCGTGCTGAAGAACTCCACGATCACCTACACCGGGCTCGTGCAGCCCGGCTACGGCGAAGGCGTCTACCTCGGCTCGGCCAACTCGAACTGGGGCTGCCACGGCAACTCCGGCAGCGTCGACCGCGGCGACCGGATCCAGGTGCTGGACAACCACATCGGCCCGTTCATCGCCGCCGAACCGATCGACGTCAAGGAAGGCACGTTCGGCGGCGTGATCCGGGGCAACACCTTCGACGGCCGCGGGATTTCCGGCCAGAACTCGGCGGACTCCTGGATCGACGTCAAGGGCATCGGTTACACGATCGAAGGCAACACGGGCACGTTCGCCCCGCCCGGCACGTTCGCCAACGGCTACGAGAACCACAACACGAGCACGAGCCCGTCGTTCGACAACGGCTGCGGCAACGTGTGGCGCGGCAACAAGTCCGACCTCGGCGGCGTGGGCGACTACGCGATCAAGATCAGCTCGGTGTCCAAGTGCGCGGCCAATCCGAACGTCGTGTACGCGTCGAACACGGTGACGAACGCCCGCTCGGGCCTGACGAACATCCCCGTCACCCCCTGAGCAACCCCGCGTGCCGTGCGGCCCGGCGGCCTCACGGCACGATCGCGTCGACGTAGCCGCCGTCCACCCGCACCGCCGCGCCGGTGGTCGCCGAGGCGAACGGCGAACTCAGGTACACCACCAGGTGCGCGATCTCCTCGGGCTCGATCAGCCGCTGCAGCAGCGATTGCGGGCGGTGCTTCTTCATGAACTCGCGCTGGGCTTCCTCCCAGGGCAGGTCCTTGTCGACGAGCTCGTAGACGAAGTCCTCGACACCGCCGGTGTGCGTCGGGCCGGCGATCACGGCGTTGACCGTGACACCGGTACCGGCCGCGTGCTTGGCGAACCCGCGGGACACCCCGAGCAGCGCGGTCTTCGACACTCCATAATGGATCATCTCGGCCGGGATGACGATCGCGGAATCGCTGGCGATGTACTGGATCCGGCCCCAGCCACGGTCGGTCATGCCCGGCAGGTAGGCGCGGGTGAGCCGGACCGCGGCCAGGACGTTGACCTCGAAGTAGCGCCGCCAGTCGGCGTCGGTGATCTCCAGGGGCTCCTGCGCGCCGAAGATGCCGAGGTTGTTGACCAGGATGTCGGTTTCCGGCACCTCTTCGACCACCTGGGCCGCGCCGGCCTCCTCGGAGACGTCGCCCGGGGCCGGCAGGAAGTCCGCGTCCGGCACCTCCTCGCGCAGCCGCGCGATGGCCTTGTGGACCCCCGTCTCGCTCCGGCCGTTGATTGCGACGCGCGCGCCCGCCGCCGCCAGGCCGGTCGCGATCGCCGCGCCGATGCCCTGGGTGGATCCGGTGACCAGTGCCGTTTTCCCGCTCAGGTCGACCCGCATCGTGAAAGCCCTCTCTCGCTCGCGTGCCTCCCTCCGGGCGATTCAAGCACAGCTCGCCGGAGCCCACCGGCTGGAAAACCCGGTTGCCTCCCCGCCCGGTGGCGGTCACGATCTGCGCCATGACCACGCCCCGCACCCCGCTCCTGCCGACCGTCGCCGCCGCCACCGCGCCGGTCCGGCAGCAGCCGTGCCGTCCGCGGAGGTCGATCACCCCAGCGTCGTGAGCGCCGCGCTGTTCGCCGGCCTGGTCGCCGGCTACGGCATCGCGATCCCGGTCGGGGCCGTCGGGACGTACCTGGTGGCCCTCACCGCCCGCACGTCGCTGCGGACGGGCCTCGCCGCGGCGCTCGGCGTCGCGACGGCGGACGGGGTGTACGCGCTGGTCGCCGTGCTCGGCGGCGCCGCGATCGCGGACGTCGTCGCCCCGTTCGCCGGGCCGCTGCGGCTGCTCTCGGCGGCGATCCTGCTCGTGCTCGCCGCCCACGGCGCCGTGCGCGCGGTCCGTTCCCACCGCGCCCCCACCCCGCGGCCGGTGTCCCCGCTCGCGCCCGGTCGCGCCTACCTCAGCCTGCTCGGCATCACGCTCGTCAACCCGGCCACGGTCGTCTACTTCACCGCGCTGGTGGTCGGCGGCCGCGCCGGCACGGCCGTCCCGCTGCTCGACCAGGCGGTGTTCGTGCTCGCCGCGTTCGCCGCCTCGGCGAGCTGGCAAGCCGCGCTCGCCGGCGGCGGGGCGCTGCTCGGGCGGGTCCTCACCGGGCGGCGCGGCCGGCTGGTGACGGCGCTCGTCTCGAGTGCCGTGATCACCGCACTCGCCGTCCGGCTTGTCCTCACCTGAGACGGAAACCGTTGCTGTGCAACGGTTTGTCCGGTTCCCGGCGCACGCCGGAAGACGTCCGGCGGCCCGGGCCGGAGTTAGCGTCGAGGGGACGAGCTCGGGAGGCGGCCATGGCGATGCCGATGTCGGGGTGGGACACCGCGGGCGCGGTGCTGCTGGTGCTGTGGGCGCTGGCCATGTGGACGGCGGTGGGCATCCTGGCCTACGCGAACCGCGGCCCGGTGCGGCGGTGGGTGTACCGCGGCGCGCTGGCGGTGATCGGCTTCGGCGTGCTCGGGCAGCTCGGGCACGTCCAGGAGCACGTCGCCCAGGCCGGGTACTGGCTCGGCCACCCGAACGCCCCGGCCTGGATGACGCCGTGGGGCACCGGCCTGGCGAGCGGCCTGCAGCAGGTCCTCCCCGGCCGGCCCACCTTCGGGATGGAGCTGCTGCACCTCACCGGCAACTTCCTCTTCCTCGCCGGCCTGGCGGGCGTCATGGTGATCACCCGCCGCGCGACGAACACCCGCACCCGCCGCTGGGCGAAGATGGGCGTCTGGATGCAGGGCCTGCACGGGCTGGAGCACCTGGTCCTGACGCTGTCGGTCGCGTTCGGCGCGCCCCGGGCGATCGGGCTGTCCACGTTCTTCGGTCTCGTGGACCCGGGCCCGGGGCTGACCACCTACCGCGTCTGGTGGCACTTCGCGGCCAACATCGCGGGCTCGATCATCTTCGGGCTCGCGCTGTACCACCTGTGGCGTGAACGGCGGGAGGTCCGCGCCACCTTCGTGCTCCGGCCGCTGCCCGCGGTCACCGGGCGGGCGGCGTGACGCAGGTCAGCGTCGGCACCGCCCAGTCCGCGTGGTCCTGCCCGTTGCCGTCACCGCCGTCGTCCACCATCAGGTCGAGCACCTGGGCGCCGGTGACGTCGACGTCGACCGCGACCGCCGCCTGGCCGCCGCGGACCACCGGCGTCGTCACCCGGGTGACGCCGTCGGCCGAGACGCTGAAGCGCACGCTGCCGCCGGTGCCGGTTTCGCCGTCGACGCCCACCGAAGCCGTCAGCCGGGTGCACGCGCCCGCCAGGTAGAGCTGGACGTCGCTCGCCGCGTGGACGCCGAGCCCCTTGGCGTAGGCCACCCCGCCGATGGTCATCGGCTTGCCGTCACCCGCGCTCGCTTCGCCGTTGCTCGTGTCGCGCTCGACCGGGCCCCAGCCGTTCGTGGCGGTGAGGAAGGGCAGGGAGCCGACCGGCACCTGCCCGGCGGGCGGCGCCGCGGGCACCGCGCCCACGATCCGTTCGCCGGACACCGAGCCCGGACGACCCGCCTGCCGGTAGGCCACCGCGACCTTCAGCGCGGCGGTGTCCACCGTGGCGGGCGGGGTCACGGTCCAGGTGAACGTGGCCGACTTGCCGCCGTCGATCCGCGCCACCGAGGGCGGCGAGGCGGCGCCGAGGGTCCACCCGGCCGGGGCGGTCAGCGCCGGCTTGACGTCGAACGCCGGCGGCGCGCCCGCCGGCACCCGCACGGTCGCCGACGCGGTGAACGGCTGCCCGCCCGACGCCGTGTCCGGCGCGGTCAGCGTCACCCCGGCCGTCGGCGCCGGCGGCATCGCGTACCGCACGGGGTCGTAGCCGGGCGAGGAGTTCTGCCGGACGGTCAGCGGCGAGCGGTAGCTGCCGTAGTTCGTCCAGGCGATCGAGCCGAGGCCGCCGGTGCTGCCGTCGAGGTTCCACACCGCGACGGCGATCGTGTTGCGGCCGTTCGGGTTGAGGATCCCGTTCGGGATCGGGAAGCTGTGCTGCGGCCCGAGGTAGTTGACGTACTGGCCGAGCTGCCAGCCGTTGACGAAGATCAGCGCGCGGTACTGCCGCGCCGGGTCGTCGGTGATGGTCAAGCCGAGCGAGGTGTCCTGGCCGCGCGGCAGATCCAGGTCCGCGGTCGTGCGGTACCACGAGACGCCGGGGGTCGTGTCCTTCGCCGGGAGCGAAGCCGGTGCCCAGCCGCGCTCCGGGAACCCGGGCAGCGACCAGCCCGCGCGCTCGCCGTAGAGGCCGCCGGTGTTCAGCGGGCCGCGCACCGGGTCGAGCCCGGTTTCCCCGCCGCGGACGCCCTGCAGCCGCCAGGTCACCGACGTCAGCGCGGCGCCGGTCAGCCGCGCCGCGGTGAGCCCGCGGGCGGCCTTGTTGCCGTTGCTGGCGCCGTAGTCCTCCTCGTGACCCATGTTCACGGTCAGCACCGAGATCTCGTTGTCGCCCTGGTGCAGCGACCCCGCGGGGAAGGTGAACGTGTGCTGCGGGCTGGTCGAGCTGCCGAGGAAGACCCCGTTGAGCCACGCCGAGAACGCCCCGGCCGGGCCGCCGCTCTGGCTGGCCAGGGTGATCCCGGTCTGTTTGCCGTCGCCGGTGAAGTGGCCGCGGTACCAGGTGTTACCGGTGTGGAAGCCGTAGTCGTCGGCGAAGAGAACGGGTTTCGTGCCGAGCGCCGTCGAGCTGTTGGTGGTTTCCTTGTCCGCCACCGGCCACGCCGAGTCGTCGAACCCGGGCTGGCTCTCCGGGGACTCCTGCTGGTGCTTCCAGCCGGTCAGCGCGGGCAGCGTCACGGCGTTCGCGGCCGGCGCGGTCCCGGTGACGCTGCCGCTCGAGGTCGGCTTCACCGGTACCCAGGAACCGTTCCACAGCAACGCCTTCGCCGCGCTGAAGACCTCGAACGCACCGTCGGTGCCGGTGTCGCCGGTCAGCGACAGCAGCCCGTACTGCTCGGCCGCGGTCCGCACCAGGTGGGTGCCGCGGACCAGGACCGGGCCGCTCGCGGTGTCCTGGCGCCAGAACGTCGCCGCCGTCGCCTTGTCGGCGAGCAGCAGGAGCAGCGGCCGCGCGCCCGGCGCGGTGACGAGCACGCGGGTCAGGCCGTCGTGGGTGTAGTTCAGCCGCAGGTCGCCGCGGGCCGCGTCCCATGTGGACATCGCCGCGCCGCCCAGCACCTGCACGGCCGGCTGCTTCGAGAACCGCAGGACGGTTTCGCCGGGTCCGCCGTGATCACCGTAGAGCACCGCGACGTCCCGGCCACCGATGGCGGCGCTCGTCATGATTTCCGACGTCGAGTACTGCATCCGCGTGGCGCCGAGGTCGTAGCCGGCGACCAGGATCTTCGACTGCCGCCCGTTCAGCGTGACGCCGGTGCCGGGCTGCTGCGGCACGACCGGGTAGTAGTCGGTGCTGCCCGAGAGCAGGTCGACGGCGTCCACCACGACGTACGGCGACGTGGCCTGCGCGTTCTTCTGCCCGGTGACGACGATCTTCAGCGTGTGCGGCCCGGCGGGCAGGTCGCGGACCTCGTAGCCGGTGATCTGGTTCTGCTTGCCTGCCGCGTAGAGGTCGACCGAAGAGACCTTGGCGTCGTCGAGGTAGACGTCGGCGATGCCGTGGCTCGGGTCCTTCGACGTCACCCAGCGGATCCCGGTGCCGGTGAAGGGAATGCTGACGCTGTCCCCGGTCACGTTCGAGAACGACTCGGTGTGCTGGTAGTCGCCGCCGGTGTAGTTGACCTCCGGGCCGACGTGGCTCCAGGTGCCGGTGTAGCCGACCTCGGCCGCGCGGTCGTCATAGGTGTAGCCGGCGTGCGCGGCCAGGTCGAGCGCGAGGCTGGTGGTGTTCGTCGCGGTCGACGTCGAGTCGCTGTGCCGCAGGGTGTGGAACTGCGTGCGGGTGTCGGGGTTGATCCGGGCGGTGTCGGTGAGCGCCGGATCGGTCAGCGGCGCGCCCGCGAGCCCGTCGGTCTTGGTCAGCGGCGCGACGGACTGGGTGAAGTACCCGATCAGCTTGTCTTCGGCGTACTTCGGGTCGAACTGGCGCGCCTCGGTGATCGCCGCGCCGTAGTCGTAGGAGGTGTAGTTCTGCGGGATCGCGCTCCAGCCCCAGGACGTGCCGCCGTGCAGCATGTAGAAGCTCTGCCCGGTGGCGCCGACGGCGATGTTCTGCTTGTAGAAGACGTTCGCGAACTGGTCGTTGATCAGCTGGGCGCACTTTTCGTAGCCCGGGCCACCCCACGGGTCGAAGGCGCCCCCCTGGAATTCCGCGGTGATCAGCGGCTTCCCGGGCACGTGGTCGTAGCTGATGTCCGGCACGCCGTTCCACCGGGTGGGGTTCGAGCAGTCGAAGCCCTGCGGGTAGGAGTCGGCGGCGTCGACGTCGAGCGCGGCGGCACCGGCGTTGAAGGTGCCGTTGTTGTTGCCGACGAGCGGGACGGTGATGCCGTCGGCGCGCGCCTTGTCCTCCAGGTGCTGCATGTAGGCGCGGCCGTCGGCGTTGCCGTTGTAGTACTCGTTCTCGACCTGGTAGGCCAGCACGCTGCCGGTGCCGTTGGTCAGCTGGTGGCGCGCGATGATCCGGTCGATCTGCGTCTGCCACTCGTCGGAGTACTTCAGGTAGACCGGGTCGGCACTGCGGGTGTGCCCGGGCGTGGTGGACAGCCAGGTCGGGAACCCACCGCCGTCGACCTCGGCGTTGATGTACGGGCCCGGCCGCGCGATGACGTAGAGGCCGGCCTGCTGCGCCACGTCGAGAAGCTTGTCGAGGTCCCGCACGCCGCTGAAGTCGTAGACCCCCTGCCGCGGCGAGTGGTAACCCCAGTCGAAGTACAGCGACGTCGAGTTGAAGCCGGCCGCCTTCATCTTCTGGAAGATGTCGAGCCACAGGTCGGGACTGGGCAGGCGGTAGGAGTGGAACTCGCCGGACCACAGGTAGGTCCGCTTCCCGTCGACGAGGAAGGAGTAGCCGTCGTAGGTGACGGTGTGGGTGGGCCGCGCAGCGGGGGCGGGCGCAGCCGCGGCAGCCTGCGGGACGGCAATCCCGGCGAAGGCGAAGAGGATCGAGAGCAGGACGGTGAAGAACGTCCGACGACGGCGGCGGGCGGGGCGCATGCGGGGGCCTCCTGAAGCGGCGGGGACCACAATCGAACACGAACCTTTGCCGACCGCACAGAAGTCGTCAAGATACAACACCAGGATGGATCAATGCCGAGGTACTGTTAGCGCTAACACACCGCGCTGAACGTCAGGAATGAGTCATTCACCGCACTCGCGGCCGGGCGCTGGTGGCCGCGCCTGTCGCGTCAGCGCGGCCGGGTGCTCTCCCGGACGACCAGCTCCGCGGGCACCAGATGCCGAGCCCCGGCATCCCCGCCCGCCATCCGCTCCTCGAGAAGCCCGAAGGTGCGGCGGCCGACCTCGATGAAGTCCTGCCGCACCGTGGTCAGCGGCGGCGTGAAGTACTCAGCCTCCGGAACATCATCGAACCCGGCGACGTGCACATCCTCCGGCACCCGGATCCCCGCCTCGGTGAACGCCCGCAGCAGACCCAGCGCCATCTGGTCATTGGCCGAAAACACCGCCTTGAGCCCCCGCTTGCCGACCAGTGCGCGCCCGGCCTCGTAGCCCGAACGCGGGCTCCAGTCACCACGCACCACCGCCGGCACGCGCAGGCCGCGCCCCTCCAGCGTCTCGCGCCAGCCGCGTTCCCGGTCGCGGGCCTCCAGCCAGTCCTCCGGCCCGGCCAGGTGCCACACCGTCCGGTGCCCCAGGGACAGCAGGTGCTCGGTGACACGCCGGGCGCCGTCGTACTGGTCGACCGAGAGCACCGGCACCGGCGCCGCATCGCCACCGCCGACCGCGACCAGCGGGATGTCCGACGGCGCCGCGTCGAGCGCCCGCCCGGCCGTGACGTGCGGGGCGATCACGACGATCCCCTCCACCGCCTGGCGCCGCAGACTCTCCACCGCGTCGCCGATCGACGTCCGGCCCGGCCGCGTCACGCTGCAGATCGCGACGCCGTACCCGGCCTCGCGGGCCGCGTTCTCGATGCCGTAGAGCGTGCTCGCCGGTCCGTAGAGATTGGACTCGAGCGCGACCACGCCGAGGGTGCCGGACCGGCCGGTGACCAGCGCCCGCGCCGCGGTGTTGGGCCGGTACCCGAGCTTCTGCACGGCGGCGAGCACCCGCTCGCGGGTCTCCGGGCGCACCGGCCCGCTCTCGTTGACCACGCGCGAGACGGTCATGTGCGAGACGCCGGCCATGCCGGCGACGTCGGCCAGGCTCGGCTGCCGCAGCCCCGACGGAGGGGTCCTCGTCTGCTCCCCCGGCTTCGCCCGGTCCACCACCCTGGCCCCCTGAATCTCGTACCGTGTCCCCACCCCGTGACGGTACCGCCGAATCGGCGCGTTCCGGACGTCCCGCGCCGGGTCAGGACCGGCCGAGCGGACCAGCAAGCGCTTTCACAGCCGCCGTGACGTGCCGGGTGACGATCGCCCGGCTTGTGGCGGCGAGCCGGGCGGTCGGATCTCGGCTGGTCCCGTGGTCGTGGCCGAGAACGCTGAGCGTCCCGGGCACGAGGTGCGCGAGCGCGGCGCCGGCCCGGCACGGTGTCTCCGGGGGCGCCGCGGACGCCACAGCGGGATGTGGCGTGCGTCTCATCCGGCCGGGCGAGCGGGGACGCGGGGCCGGCCCGGGACAACTTCGACGAGTACGCCCATCCGCGGCTGGCGCTACGGCATCGCGACCAACCTGCTGCGCAACCACGTGCGCCAGGAGGTCCGCGGGTTCCAGCTGACCGCGAAGGCGGGTGCCGAGGACCGCCCGCCGAAAACCACGACACCGCGGTCGCCGGCCGGGTCGACGCGGCGGCGCGTGCTCGCCGCCGAACTCGCCGGACTGTCCGAACAGGACCGTGACGTCCTGCTGCTCACCTCCTGGGCCGGTCTCGAACCGGCCGAAGTCGCCGAGGCGCTCGGCGTGCCCGCGAGCACGCTGGATGGCGGTGACCGCCGTCGTCGTCGCGCAGCAGCGCCCGACGGCTCCGGCACCCGGCCCGGCCGCCGCGCCACCGGTCCGGACCACCACCGGCGTCCCGACGTCGGCCGCCCCGGACCTCCGGCTGATGTCGGCGGTCCAGGTGCTGACCCGGGCCGCGGACCTGACCGTCGGGGCGGCCGACCAGCCCGTCGGCCCCGGACAGTTCCGGTACGTCGGCGAGCACACGTGGGTGCAGCGCGGCGTCCACACCGGCTACACCTACCTGTGGGAGCAGGAGGTCGACCGCTGGATTCCCGCGAACGAGCACGACGTCTGGCAGGAGACGCGCAGGATCCTGAGCACCGGGAAGTTCCTCGGGGGGTCGGTGCCGCAGCCGCAGGCCCCGGATCCGGCCATCGAGGACACCGACCAGGGCCAGCGGCAGGGCCGTTGCGGCGACTTCTTCCCGCAGGCCAAGCCGCCGAAGAAGTGCGGCGACGCGACCGATTGGGACAGCCCGGCGTTCTACGCGGCCTTGCCGCACGACCCGGTGGCGCTGTACGCGAAGCTGCAGCAGCTGACGAAGGCCCGCGGCTCGACGCCGTCGGTGATGTTCCCCTTCGGCACCGAGATCCTGCGCGCGGGGCAAATGCCGGCGCAGCTGCGGGCGCAGTGGTACCGGGCGCTGGCGAAGATCCCGGGCATCACGGTCCAGGCGGCGGAGGCGAACCTCGACGGCCGCACGGGCATCGCGCTGGGCCTGGACGACCGGCACGAAATCCGGCAGCTGATCATCGACCCGGCGACCGGCGGGTTCATCGGCGAGCGCACGATCGCCGGAGCGGAGCCCGACGAGCCGTGGATCAAGCCGGGCACCCAGCTCGGGGCCGGCGCGATCACGACCGCGGTGACCGGGCGGCTCGGCGAGGTCCCGCCGAAGTGACGAACCCGGCGTAACGAACCCGCTGCCAGCGCCCCAATGTGGCCTTGCGTCAACGCACCCAGGGCCACATCGGGGCGTCCGGGTTCGGCCGTCGGCGAGCGTCAAGCCTGGGTGAGGCGCACGCAGCACGAGCCCGGTTGCGGGTCCAGCCGGGCCCGCAACCCGCTCTCCCCCGCTCCCGCGAGCATTCCCTCGACCAGCCCCAGGTTCATCTCGCACACCAGTCGCGTGTGGACCTGGGACAGCCGGTGGAACGGGCAGTTGGCGAGCGCCACCTCGCCGTCCTCGAGGCGCGGCTCGAAGCCGTTCTCCTCCAGCGTGTCCACGATGTCGCGGCCGCCGGCGGCCAGCTCCGCCCCGCGCTCGCGCGCGCAGCGGGTCAGGATCTGCCGCGGCGAACCGCCGGTTTCGTCCGCCTCCTCCACCGCGGCCGCCAGCAGCCCGCCCGCCAGCTCGTACTGGCGCTCGGGCAGGGAAATGCTCACCTGGCGGTCCGACCGCCGGTACAGCTTCGCCGGGCGGCCCGCGCCCGGGCCGCTGCGGCCGGTCCGGCGCTCGTGGCCCACCGCCAGCAGCCGCTCCTCCACCAGGCGGTCGAGGTGGAACGCGACCGTCGCCCGGGGCACGCCGAGAGCGGCGGCGACGTCGTCGCGGCTCACCGGCTCCGGGCGGCGGACGACGTACTCGTACAACCGGCGCCGGGTCGGCTCGTCGAGCGCCGCGGCCGCGGCCAGCGCCTGGGTTTCCTGCATCACCGCATTCTAAAACAAAGACCTGTTGACGAAAACCCCTGGGAGCTTCTAACGTCGGTCTGACTTGTTTTTAGAAGGAGGCACCCTCGTGAGCGTCGATCCCGTCAGCGCCCCGGTCCCGCTGCGGCACCTCGGTGTCGTCCACAACCGCGACACCGTCGACCTGGACGCGGCCGAACGCGCGGTCGCCGACCTGCTGCGGGCGCTCGGGAAGGACCCGTCGTCGGAGCACCTCGGCGACACGCCGCGGCGGGTGGCCCACGCCTACGCGGAGATGCTGCAGCCGCGCGACTTCCAGCTGACGACCTTCCCCAACGACGAGGGCTACGACGAGCTCGTGCTGGCGAAGAGCATCCCGGTGCAGTCGCTGTGCGAGCACCACCTGCTGCCCTTCCGCGGCGTCGCCCACGTCGGCTACCTGCCCGGCGAGCGGATCCTCGGGCTGTCCAAGCTCGCCCGGGTCGTCGAGATGTTCGCGCGCGACCTGCAGGTGCAGGAGCGGTTGACCAAGCAGGTCGCGGACTGGCTGCAGGAGCACCTGGCGCCGAAGGGCGTCGGCGTCGTGATCGAGGCCGAGCACCTGTGCATGTCCCTGCGCGGGGTGCGGGCGAGCGGCGCGCTGACCGTGACGTCGTCGCTGCACGGCCTGCTGCGGGAAGAACCCAAGACGCGGCAGGAGTTCTTCGCCCTGAGCGGGGTGAGCGCGTGATGACCACGTTCGTCATCGCCGGCGGCGGGCTGACCGGCGCGAAGGCCGCGGAAACCCTGCGGGTCGAGGGGTTCGACGGGCGGGTCGTGCTCGTCGGCGCCGAACCGGACCTGCCCTACGAGCGGCCGCCGCTGTCGAAGGGGTACCTGCTCGACCAGGACGACCGCGCCTCGGTGTTCGTCCACGAGGAGAAGTGGTACGTCGACCAGCGCATCGAGGTGCTGACCGGCCGACGCGTGACCGCGCTGGACCGGGCGGCGCACGAGGTGGAACTGGCCGGCGGCGAACGCCTCGGGTACACGAAGCTGCTGCTGGCGACCGGGGCGTCGCCGCGGCGGTTGCGGGTGCCCGGCAACGACCTCGACGGCGTCCACTACCTGCGCCGGCTCGCGCACGCCGACCGGTTGCGCGACGCGCTGGCCGCGGGCGGCCGGGTCGTCGTGGCCGGCGCCGGCTGGGTCGGGCTGGAGACGGCCGCCGCCGCGCGCCACTACGGCTGCCCGGTGACGATCGTCGAGCCCGGACCGACCCCGCTGCACGCCACGCTCGGGCCGGAGGTGGGCGGGTACTTCGCCGACCTGCACCGCCGCCACGGCGTCGAACTGCGGTTCGGCACCGGCGTGACGGGCTTCGCGGGCGATTCCGCGGTCTCGGCGGTGCTGACCGACGACGGCGAGATCCCGGCCGACGTGGTCGTCGTCGGCATCGGCGCCCGGCCCGAGACGCAGCTGGCCGCCGAGGCGGGCTTGGCCGTCGACGACGGCGTCCTCGTGGACGCGGGCCTGCGCACGGACGACCCGGACGTCTTCGCGGCGGGCGACGTCGCGAGCGTGTGGCAGGAGCGCTACGGACGTCGCGTCCGCGTGGAGCACTGGGCCGCGGCGACGAACGGCGGCCCGGCGGCGGCACTGGCGATGCTCGGCCGCGAAGTGGTCCACGACGACCTGCCGTACTTCTTCTCGGACCAGTACGACGCGGGCATGGAGTTCACCGGCTGGTTCCCGCCGGGCGGTTACGACCGCGTCGTCACCCGCGGCGACGCCGAGGCGTTCCACGCGTTCTGGCTCACCGGCGGCCGGGTGGTCGCGGGACTGCACGTGAACAAGTGGGACGAGGGCCTCGACGCGGTGCGCGAACTGATCCTCAGTGGACGGACCGTGGACGCGGACCGGCTCGCCGACCCGGCCCGGCCGCTGACGGACTGAGGTCCGCTCAGCGCGATCCGGCCGCGAACTCCGCCAAGCCGGTGTCGATGAGCCGGGCCGCGCTGCGCACGTCGGCGGTGACCGCCCGGCGGACCTGGTCCGGACTGCGTTCGCCGTCGAGACTCCGGCGCAGCGCCGTGGACTGGATGCCCCAGAGCCCGAGCAGGGCGGTTGCCGCGATCTGGCACCGCGGGTCGTCGGCGGCGCGGCCGGTCCGGGCGGCCAGCACCTCGGCGGCCACCGCCTCCAGCTGTTCGGTCCTGTCCCGGTGGTGCGCCCGCAGCGCGGGCGTCGAGCGGACCAGCTCGGCGAACGCCTGGATCCGGGCGCTCGCCCCGGCCCGGTCCGGTTGGGTCTCCAGCCAGGACAGCAGCGCGTCCAGCTCGCCGGCCAGGATCTCCAGCACCGCTTCGACGGGGGTGCGGCCGGTTCCGGCCAGCCCGTCGCGCAGCGCGGCCATGGTGGCTTCGGGCCGGTCGAGGATCAGGGCTTCCTTGCTGGGGAAGTAGTTGAAGACGGTCTTCTCCGACACGTCGCAGGCCGCGGCGATCTCGGCGACGCGGACCGCGTCGAAACCGCGCTCGAGGAACATGGCCGTGGCCGTGTCGGTCAGCCGGCGGCGCAGCAGCCGCTTCTTGCGCTCCCGCAGTCCCTCCGCGCCGGAGGTCTCCCAGTCCACCGTGGGCAAGCTCATCCGCCCACTGTAATGACCGGACGTTGCGCAGATAAGTTCAGTGACTGTAATCTTTCAGCGTGAGTAACCCACTGCAATACGCCGGCCTGTTCGTGATCGGCGTCCTCGCCGGCGAAGAGCTGATCGTCCGGTACGGCCTGCATCCGGCGCTGTCCCGGCTGGACGATCACCCGCACCTGCTGGCCCGCCAGGCCCTGGTGCGCCGCCTGCGGGTGGTGGTGCCGATCGTGATGCTCCCCGCGGCCGCGCTCGCCGCGGCGGTCCTCGTCGTGGTCACCGGCCCCGGCCTGGCGCTGAGATGGGCGACCGTCCTCGCGATGGTGACGTTCCTGCTGCTGTCGTTCCTCGGGACGGTGCCGATCAACATCAAGGTCGGCGGCTGGCGAGCGGACGCGCCGCCGCCCGGCTGGCAGGCGGTGATCGCCCGCTGGGCCCGCCTCGACATCCTCCGCTCGGCGGCGGCGACCGCCGCGTTCCTGTTCGCCGTCCTCGCCGTCGCGCAGGCGAACTGACCCGCCACGGGCGTGTCCGATCGGCCGGCTCGGGGATGACCGCGGGGCGCAGTGTCCGAAAGCACAGTGTCCGAAAGCACCCGCGGCATCCCGGCGAGCCGGTCCGCTGTGGACCGTCCTAGTTGTCCCGCCGGTGCCGGCCGGGCCGGGGAGCCGCGATCGCGCGGATGCGGATCGCCAGGTCGCCTCGGCGTTCCCGGCGGGCGTACTCCAGCAGCGCCTCCGCCTGATCGCGCGGCAGCCAGCCGCGGTCCGCGCCCGCCTCCAAGCGGAGCAGGTGGGTCACCAGCTCGCGCGACTCCTCGTCCTGTTCGCCGGCGCGCTCCGCGAACCGGCGGGCCGCCTCCGCCTCGCCGTCGCACCACGCCGTCATCGCCAGCAGCGTCGCCGTGGCCGTCATGATGTCGCCGCGGTGGACGCCACCCTCCGCCGCCAAGTGCTCCGCCAGCTGGAAACTGCGCGTGCCGACGCCGCCGGCCCCCTCGTGGCGCACCGCGTCCGCGAGCGCCCGGATCTGCTGCGTGACATAGTCCCCGCCCGACAACCCCGCCATGTCGTCCCCTCTGCCGCGCACGCCAATTCGTGCGTCCCCCGACAGGTGTACTCCATCAGTGGCTGGATACGTCGAACGCCCCACCGGTTTCGGCCGAACAGCCGGAAAGTCAGCCCGATCGTCCCGGTTCGGCCCGCCGGTGGGACATGTAGACCGCCGCCGAGGTGCGCCGCTCGACGCCGAGCTTGTGCAGCACCGACGACACGTAGTTCTTCACCGTCTTCTCGGCCAGGAACAGCCGTTCGGCGATCTGCCGGTTGGTCAGGCCCTCCGCGACCAGGTCCAGCACCCGCCGCTCCTGCGGGCTCAGCTGCTCGTACCGCGGGTCCGGGGCCGCGACGTTTTCGCCGCGCAGCTTGTTCATCACCGACGCGGTGAGCGTGGCGTCCAGCAGCGAGCCGCCGGCGGCGACCGTGCGGACGGCCTCGATCAGCGACCGGCCGGACACCTGCTTGAGCATGTACCCGGCCGCGCCCGCCATGATCGCGCCGAACAGCGCTTCGTCGTCCGAATAGGACGTCAGCATCAGGCAGGCCGGCGGCGGGTCCACGGTGGACCGGATCTCGCGGCACACCGCCACGCCTTCGCCGTCGGGCAGCCGGACGTCGAGAACGGCCACGTCCGGGCGGGCCTGCGGGATCCGCACCAGCGCCTCGGCCGCCGTCCCCGCCTCCCCGACCACCTCGATGTCGGGTTCGGGCTCGAAAACGGTCTTCAGCCCGGTCCGGACCAGCTCGTGGTCGTCCAGCAGGAACACCGCGATCGTCATCGTCCTCTCCCCTGCTCGCCGGTCATCGCCGGCAGCTCCGCCGTCCATTCCAGCCGCGCTCCGCCGTCCTCGCCCGCCGCCAGCACGCAGTGGCCGCTCCACCGGGCCGCCCGGGAAGCGAGGTTGGCCAGGCCGCTGATCCGGCCCGCCTCCGCCGGCGGGCCGGCCCCGTCGTCGTGCACCACCAGCGTCAGGCGCCGGCCGTGCCGGTCCACCGTGACCTCGACCGACGACGACTTCGCCCCGGCGTGCCGGGCGACGTTCGTCAGCGCTTCGCGCAGCGACGCGATCAGGTCGGAGCGGACCGCGTCCGGGACCGCGGCGTCGAGCGGCCCGTCGAAGCCGACGCGCGGCTCGAAGCCGAGCGCGTCCCGGGCGTCCACGGCCACTCGCAGCAGTTCCGCGCGGAGGCTGCCCTGCGCCTGCGCCGGCGCCTGCAGCGAGAAGATGCTGTTGCGGATCTCCCGGATCGTGCCGTCGAGGTCCTGGGCGAACCCGGCCACGCGCGCGGCGACCCCGGCGTCGGCGATCAGCCTGCTGACGCCCTCCAGCCCGAGCCCGGTCGCGAACAGCCGCTGGATCACCAGGTCGTGCAGGTCGCGCGCGATCCGGTCGCGGTCGGAGAACACCGCCAGCTGCTGACGCGCCTCCTGCGCGCGGGAGAACTCGACGGCGAGCGCGGCGTGCCCGGCGAAGGTCTTGGCCAGCTGGACGTCGGAATCGGTGAACGGCGAGCGGTCGCGGAACTTCGCGACCACCAGGACCCCGAGGGTCTCCTCACCGACGATCAGCGGCACCGAGATCGCCGAATCCAGGTCCTTGATCATCGCCGGCATCGGCCCGTCGTGGTCGCGCTGCTGCTCCTGCACGCGTTCGCCGTAGTCGCGCACCACGACCGGCTGCCGGGTGGTGAACGCCATCCCGGTGGCGGTGCCCTCGGTCGGCACGGTCAGGCCGATCAGGCGGTCGGCGTCCTCGCCCGGCGGCTCGACGACGTCGAACACGAGCCGGCCGGGGCCGTCGGGCCGCGCGATCGCGCCGGCCGTCCCGCCGGCGACGACGCGGGCGCGTTCGGCGACCAGCCGCAGCGTGTCCCGCAGGTTCTGGGCCGCGAGCAGGGCGCGGGTGACGTCGTAGGAGGCCTCGAGCCAGCGTTCGCGGCGGCGCATCTGGTCGACGAGCAGGGCTCTCTCGACGGCCATCCCGGTGGCCGCGGTGAGCGCGCCGAGCACCTCGCGTTCCCGGCGGCCGAGCTCGCCGCCGTCGCCGGGATCGACGGTCAAGGTCCCGAACGTCTGCGTTCCGGCGCGCACCGGCAGCTCGACCGCACCGGCATCGAGCGCACCCCGGCCGTACTCGGCGATCGCGCCCTCACCGAGGTCAAGGCGGCCGCGCCGGAGGCCGAGCAGCTCGCACGTCGCGGTCACCGCGCGGTCCAGCAGTGCGGGCAGCTCCAGCTCGCGGGCGATGCCGCCCACCGCCGACAGGATCGCCGGCATGCTGATTTCGTCCGCCACTTCCCGTCGACCCCGCTGGTTCCGCTGGTATCCCGGGCGCGCCCCGGGCCGTCAAGGGTCCCACAGGCCACTGCCCGTGTCGGCCCAATCCGGTTCGTCCATCCGGTGGGTCGATGGCGGGAGCCGCTCCGTTACGGCACTCGGGAGATCACTCCGCGTGGCAGGCGATGCGGTGACCGCTGATCGTCTCCGCCGGGACGCGCAGGAACCGGTGGCTCGCGCCGGCGGGCGGCGGGCACGGACAGGGCAGCTCGCCGAGATCGACGGCAGCGGATTCGGTGGCGCGGCCCAGCAGGCTGACGTACCAGCCGGCGCCCAGGTCGGCGGCGAACTCGTCGGCTTCGAACGCGACGACGGCGTCGCGCGCACCCGCGTACAAGGGACTGCCGGGCGGGACGGCGAACACCACGGCGTCGTCGACGACCGTGAAGCGCACCGGACGCACCGCCGGCATGGCCCGGTGGGTGTAGATCACCCGTCCGAGGCTCGCCGTCCGGAGCAAGGCGAGGCACTGCTGCCGATCGAGCAGCAGCCCGAAGCCCACGTCGTCCACCATCGCGTCCCTGTGTTTCTCCTGTGAAATCCCCGGTCACCAGCGTGATCGGTTCGCCCGATCCGCCGATAGGGCCGTTCGGCCCGGCTCCCGCGACGACGGCGGCCACGCACATCGGGCCGCCTCCGGCCAGGGCCGGAAGACCCGGTTCGGGACGGCCGCCCGGCCGGTGTGGCGGCCACGCGGAGTGACCTAGCGTCGTGACCGTCCGTCGCCGGAAACGCAGGAAGAGGGGGTGAGGCCGATGCCGCCGCACTCCGCCGAGGGTGGTCCCACGCCCACGGCGACCTTCTCCCTCGACCCGGCGCTCGTCCGGTCGGCGGTGCAGGGCAACCGCGCCGCGGTGGCCGGGGTGCTGCGCGCGCTGCGGCCGATCGTCTTCCGCTACTGCCTGGGCCGGCTGCGCACGTGGCAGGACGGTTCGTCGGACGCCGAGGACTGCGCCCAGGACGTGCTGCTCGCGATCGTCCGCGCGCTGCCGGGGTACCGGCACCCGCCCGACGGCTTCGTCCCGTTCGTCTTCGGCATCGCCGCGCACAAGGTGTCCGACTTCCACCGCCGCCGGGCGCGCGACCGCACCAGCCCGGTCGCCGAACCCCCGGCCGGCCGATCGGACGGCGCGGATCCGACGAGCGAGGCGGCCGAGCGCTCCGCGGCGCTCGACTGGTCCTCGGGGCTGCTCGACACGCTCCCGCCGCGCCAGCGCGAAATCCTGGTCCTGCGGATCATCCTCGGCATGACGGCGGAGGAGACGGCCGCGGCGGTCGGTCTCGGCAGCCCCGGCGCGGTCCGCGTCGCCCAGCACCGCGCGCTGGCGACCCTGCGGCGCAGCCTGGCCGACCACCGCGAAGCCGCCTCCTGACCGCGCGTGCGACCATGCTCCGGTGCCCCGCTGCTGATCGTCGTCGGCGGCCTGCCCGCGACCGGGAAGACGACCGTCGCCGCGGAACTGGCGCGCCGCACCGGGTTCGCCTTCCTGCGCGTCGACACGATCGAGCACGCGATCCTGCGCAGCACGGCGCTCGGCCGGCCGCTGGGCCCGGTCGGCTACGTCGTCGCCCGCGAGGTGGCCGCCGGCGTGCTCCGCGCGGGGGTGAGCGTGATCGCCGAGTGCGTCAACCCGCTCGCCGTCACCCGGGACGCCTGGCGGGCGACCGGGATCGAGGCCGGAGCGCGGGTGCCGGAAACCGAAATCGTCTGCTCGGACCCGGCCGAACACCGGCGGCGGGCGGAGACCCGCGATCCCGGTGTCCCGGGCTCGTCCCGCCCACCTGGGCGGAGATCGTGGCCCGCGAGTACGAACCGTGGAGCCGCGACCGGCTCGTCGTGGACACCGCCGGGCGGCCGGTCGGCGAAGCGGTTTCGGTCATCTCCGCGGCTTTCGCCGATCCGGCGTCGTGAAGCGGTGATTCACGACGCCATTCAGCCATTTCACGGCAATTCCCGGCTATCCGGCGTGCCGCGCGCATTCCCCAGGCCTCACCGAGGGATACGGATGCCGGTTCACTTCGGTTCAAAGTTTTTTCCGCGGGTCCGGCACGTAGGGAAGATCCCCAGGTCAGAGCCCTCTTCCACTACGGAAACACGAACCCGGCCTGACGGTTCGTAACGGCGAAAAAGAACTTCTTGCCCGGTGTCAAGCGCCCGTGTAGGTTCCATAACGGAACGATAACCAGCCGGTTGACGGCGCGGCCACGGGCAGGTGACCGCGCACCCACTGATGTCGGGTCAGTGGACCAGCCGGGCTTCGTTCCTGCCGACACATCCCGCAAGAACCCCGCCTGATCGGGACGAGCCTGGGCTCGTTCCGGCTCAGTGTCGCGCGTTCCCGCCAGCCCGACACACCCCGGAGGATTTTCCCATGTCCCGCACCCAAGGACGGCATCGCCTGTCGCGCCGGACGAAGATCGCGACCGGCGGCCTCGCCCTCGCGATCGCGGTCGGTGGCATCGTCGTCGCGACGACCACCGGCAACACCGGTGAAGCCAGCGCCGACGAAGCGAACCCCGCGTTCTTCGTCGACATCCTGAAGGTGAAGCCGAACCAGTTCGACCCGCGCCCGGTCAGCGGCGCGGCGACCGGCACGTTCACCGTCGACTGCGGCCGCAACGAAAACCAGCACTTCAACCCGGACAACTTCATCGCCCAGCCCGGCGTCCGCAACGGCGCCCAGCACCTGCACGACTACGTCGGCAACCTCTCGACCAACGCCGACTCGAACAACAAGAGCCTGGTCAAGTCCGGGACCACCTGCCGCAACGGTGACAAGTCCGCCTACTTCTGGCCCGTGGTCCGCATCGACACCGGCGAAGAGGAGAAGAACGAGCCCGCCAAGGTGCCCGACGGCGACCGGGCGCAGGCCGACCGCGAGGCGAAGACCGTCCAGGTCGCGTGCCCGGACGTCGCCAGCAAGCTGACCGACATCCCCGACCAGGCGATGGCCGAAGTGGACAGCAACCTCGACCAGCTCGACTCGCAGGCCGACGAAGCCAACCAGCGCATCGCCGCGACGCAGGGCCAGGGCGGCCAGGACTTCGTGCGCAACGCGATCCTGAACCCGCTCAAGGACCGGCGCAGCGCCATCCTCGACCGGATCGCCATCGCGATCGGCCGGTTCGCGCAGAAGCCGGGCAACCTGGGCGATCTCGCGCCGTGCGCGACGAAGCCGGGCAAGGACACCGGAACACCGACGCCGCCGCCGAGCACCACGGCCGGCGGGGCGCTGCCCGGGCAGGACCAGAACAACGAGCTGCCCGGCAACGACGGCAAGATCGTGCGGCCGCAGCGCGTGCAGATCACCTTCCGCGGCAGCCCGGTCGGCAAGGTGGTGGCGATGCCGCGCTTCCTGCGCGTGCTCTACGGCGACGCGAAGGTCTCGACCAACGGGCCCGCCAACGCCAAGGCGAGCTGGACGTGCACCGGGTTCGAGAACCGCGTCACCGACAAGTACCCGATCTGCCCCGACGGCAGCAAGGTCAAGCGGATCCACACCTTCCCGAGCTGCTGGGACGGCAAGAACACCGACAGCGCCAACCACCGCACCCACATCGTGTTCCCGGACCAGTTCGGCCGGTGCGGCAACGGGTTCAAGGCGGTGCCGCAGCTGCAGATCTCGCTGACCTACGACATCCCGCACGACATCCAGGTCAAGAAGCAGTACAAAGTGGACGCTTTCCCGCAGGAGAAGCACAACCCGGGTTCCGACCACGACGACTTCGCGAACGTGATGTCGCAGCGGATCATGAACGGCCTGGTGAACTGCGTGAACCGCGGCCGGATCTGCCGGGCGTGACCCGGGACCGGCGGCGCACCCGGGGATGGTGCGCCGCCGGTTCCGCGTGACAATGGCCGCATGGTCACCGGCGACGAAGTCCGCGCGTTCGCTTCCACCCTCCCCCGCGCGTACGAAGCACTCGTGCGCGACCGGATCAAGTTCCGGGTCGGCCAGATCGTGTTCGTGGCGCTGTCGGCGGACGAGACCCTGATGGGCTTCGCCTTTCCCCGCGAGCAGCGGGAAGCGCTGATCGCGGCGGAACCCGGCAAGTTCCTGCTGCCCGAGCCGTCGGACCTGCGCTTCCGGTGGGTCCGGTGCCGCCTGGCGGCGATCGACGCCGAGGAGATGCGGGAGCTGGTCGTGGAGGCGTGGCGGATGTGCGTGCCGATGAAGGTCTGGACCGCCTACCTGGAGACCCACCCGCTCTGACGACGACCCACAAGATCGATCGCGAAGGCCTCTTCGCCGGCACCGCCGGTGAGGAGGCCTTCGTCGTCGGCGCCCGTGCGCATCTCCCGCGCCGGCTATGACGAACGCACGCGCCGGGTGTGCGAACCGCATTCCAGAAGACGTCACGCTGCCGGGCCGCGACCGATATTTGTGCTCGTCACCCCGGCCCGGTGGAGCTACCGGGAACCACTCCACATCCCCAGGAGGAACCATGATCTCGACCTTCGAACGCCCCTCGGCCGTCGTCGTCCACAACCGCGCGGTGGTCCACAACCGCGCCGTCGTCCACAACCGCGCCGTCGTCCACAACCGCGCCGTCGTCCACAACCGCGCCGTCGTGCACAATCGCGCTTCCGCCAAGTAGGTCCGCGGCCAAGCCGCCCCCGCGTGCCGCGGCCCTGCCCCGGGGCCGCGGCACGGCCATGTCCGGCCCGTTTCCCGACCGAGGGGTTCGCCATGTCTTCCGACGCCCGCCCGCGGCTGACCGGGGTCGAGGTCCACGACCTCGAACCCGAGTTGTGCCTGCTCATCACGCCGAACGGCGGCCAGTTCTCGATCACCGCCCCGGTGCGGGAGTTCCGGGCGTGGCTCGGCCGGTGCGACGGCACCCGCACCCGCGAGGAACTGCTGGCCGGGATGAACCCCGACTACGCGGAGGTGCTCGACGTCCTCGAGGCGGACGGCTGCCTGCGCGCGGGGCAGGACGAAGAGGCCGCGGCCCGGCGCCTCGCCGCGACCACCGTGCTGCTCGCCGGGGCGGCCGAACTGACCGGCCCGCTCGCGGACCTCCTCGCCCCGTCCGGCTACGCGCGGATCGAACCGCTCGCCGGCCTCGACCACCCCTTCCCGGTGGATCCGGCGGACACCGTCGTCGTCGCCGCGTTCACCCACCCGGCCTATGCCGAACTCACCGCGCTGGACGTGTTCTGCGCCGACCGCGGGGTGCGTTTCCTCCCGTTCCGCTGTGAACGCGGCCAGGGGATCGCCGGGCCCGCGGTCACCCCCGGCAGCGGCCCCGACTTCGCCGACGCGCTCGCCCGCCGCCGCTCCGCCGCGATCGACCCCCGCGTGCTCGACGCCTTCGCCGCGGCCGAGGCACCGCCCGGCCCGCGCTTCCGGCCGGGAGAAACCCGCTGGCTGCTCACCGCGCTCGCCGTCCAGCTCGAGCGCTGGGTCGCCGGTGCGCCCGCCGAGACGACCACCGGGGAACTCGAGCTCGATCCCGTCCGGCTGACCGTGCTCTCCCGGCCCGTGCTGCCCGTGCCCGACCGGCCCCGGCCGGTCGGGCACGGACCGCGGCCCGACCTGCTCGTCGACGACCGGACGGGGATCGTCACCGCGGTCCACGAACTGCCCGCCGCTCCCGGCATGCCCGCCCGGCTGCGGGTGTGCGCGGTCGACGTCGCCGACATGCGGCGGGTGGTCGACTGGCCCAACGACCGCCAGGCGTTCGGCACGTCGTGGCACGACTTCGAGCTCGCCCGCGACTCCGCGATCGGCGAGGCCGTGGAACGCTACTGCGGCAGCTGGCTCCCGCCGGAACGCCGGATCCGCCACGCCAGCCACGACCGGCTGCGCCGCGACGGCGTCCCGGCGCTCGACCCGCGCCGGCTGAACCTCTACTCGCCCCGCCAGTACCGGACCGAGGGCTTCCCGTTCGCGCCGCTGACCACCGACGTCGAATGCGCGTGGGTGAAAGGCTTTTCGCACACGACCCAAGAGCCGATCTGGGTGCCGGCCTGCCTCGTCTCGACCGAGGCCGAGCCCGGCGGCGGCCGGTTCACCGACCCGCTGATCGCCGGGCTCGCCGCCGGCACCAGCGTGGAGCACGCCGTCACCTCCGGCCTCGAAGAGGTGCTCGAACGCGACACGACCATGCTCTGGTGGGCCAACACACCCCGGCTGCCCCGGCTGCCGGTCCCGGCGGAGATCCGGGCGCTGATCGCCGACACCGCCGGCACCTACGACGTCACGCTCATCCCGCTGGACAACGAGTTCGGCGTCCCGATCGTCGCCGCCGCGGTGTTCGACCGCACCCGGCGCTGGCTGTCGATCGGGTTCGCCACCCGGCCCGACCCGTTCGAAGCGGCCCAGAAGGCGCTCGCCGAAGGGTTCACCCTGCAGCACACCTGCCTCGCCCTCGACGACGAGCGCGAGCTGGGGGCGATGCAGGCCGACCTGCCGCACCTGGACAACCTCAAGCCCTACCGCGCCGACCGGCGCTACCTCGACTCCTACCGCGAGGACTTCGCCGACGTCGTCGACCTGTTGTGCCAGCAGCAGATCTACCTCGACCCGCGGGCCGCGGCCCGGGTGGCGCCGTGGGTGCGCGACCTGCCGGAGCGGGGCTGGGAGGGCCTGCCGGCGCTGGGCGAGCGGCGGCTCAAGGCCTACCAGGAGCGCGTCGAGGCCCGCGGGTTCGAGGTGATCAGCGTCGACCTCACCACCCGGGACGTCGAGGCCGCCGGCTTCCACGCCGCGCACACGCTCGTGCCGGGGCTGGTGTCGAACTTCCCGGCCGGGCTCCCGTACTGGGGCGACGGCCGGATCCGCCGCGCCGCGGTCGACCTCGGCTGGCGGGCCGAGCCCCTGCCCGAAGAGCGGCTGAACGTCTTCCCGCTCCCCCACGCCTGAGGAGCTCCGGATGGCCGTCACCGAACTGCTCGGGCTGCCCCGGACCCGGGGCCGCCTGCCGCTGGTCGCCGCGCAGGGCGTCGACGCGCTCGGCACGGGCCTGTTCCTGCCGTTCGCCGTCGTGTACTTCCACGCGGCCAAAGCGATCCCGCTGACCGCGGTCGGTGCCGCGCTCTCCGCCGCGGCGCTGCTCGCCCTGCCGGCCGGGCCGTGCGCCGGTCCGCTGGTCGACCGCTTCGGCCCGCGGCGGATCGTGGTCGCCGCCAACCTGCTGCGGGTCGCGACCTTCGCCGGGTACGTCTTCGCCGGGTCGTTGTGGCAGCTGGTGGCACTGGCCGCGCTGACGTTCTGGGGTGAAGGGCTGTTCTGGCCGGCGTCCGGGGCGCTGGTCGCGCAGGTGGCCGACGACGGCCAGCGCGCCCGCTGGTACGCGATGGAGCGGACGCTGCGCAACGTCGGCATCGGCGTCGGCGGGCTGGCCGGCAGTGCGCTCGTCGTCGCGGGCGGCTACACCACGATCGTCGTGCTGAACGCGGCCAGCTTCCTCCTCGCGGCGGCTCTGACCGCGGCCTGGCGGGGCGGCCGGGCCGGCCCGCCGCGGGCCGCCCGCGAGCCCGCGCGTCGCCGGGGGTACCGGGCCGTGCTGGCCGACCGGGCGTTCCGGCGGGTGCTCGTGACGGTGTTCGTCTTCGCCCTGTGTGACCTGGCCTTGACCGTCCTGCTGAGCGCGTACGTGCTCGACACGCTGCGGCTGCCGGCGTGGCAGCCCGGGGTACTGTTCGCCCTCAACACGGTTCTCGTGGTGCTCGCGCAGACAGTCGTGGCCCGGCGCGTGGAACGCTTCGGCAAGCCCCGGACGCTGCAGGTCGCGGCGGTGGTCTGGGCGGCCGCCTTCCTGCTGTTCGCGGTCGCGCCGCTCGCCGCGCCGCTGCCGGTGTTCGCCGTGCTGACCGTGGCCACCGCCGTGTTCACCGCGGCCGAGCTGCTGCAGGCCCCGACCAGCAGCGCGCTCACCGTCGCGCTCGCGCCGCCGCACCTGCGCGGCCGGTACCTCGGGCTGGAGGAACTGTTGTGGGGCGTGGCCCGGGTGCTGGCGCCGGTGACGTTCACCGCCCTGCTGGGCGCGGGCCCGCAGCTGCCCTGGCTGGTCCTGGCCGGGTGCTGCATGCTGGCGGTGGTCGTCCTCGCGGGGCTGAAGGCGGTTCCGGAGCCGGCCGCGACCCGGGAGACCGCGGATGCCTGACTGGGCCGAGCTCGGCGACCTCTACCTCGACGTCTACCGGGAACCACCGTACGGGAAAGGCGAACCCGAAGCGGCCCGGTTCCGCGAGACCGGGTCCCGGCACGCGCTCCTCCCGGGGTTCGCGCTGACCACCGTCCACAAGGGAGGACGGCTGGCCGGGTTCGCCTACGGCGTCGGCCGGGAGGCGGGCTGGTGGCACCCGCGGGCCACGACCGCCGCACCGCCCTCGCTGGCCCGGAACCCGGTGTTCTACGTGTACGAACTCGCCGTCCGGCCGGAGCTGCGCGGACGCGGCCACGGGCGGGACCTGCTCGACCGGCTGCTCGCCGCGCGGTCCGAGCCGTTCGCGGTGCTGGCCGCGTCGACGGCCGCCCCGGCGCACGCGATGTACCGCCGGTGGGGCTGGCAACCGGTCGGCTCCCTCACGCCGGGGCGTTCGGAGCTGCTGGCGCTGCCGCTGGGCCGTCGCGCACCGGGGAGCCAGGACGGCGATCCCGCGATCGGGGGCCGTCACCGTTCCGGGTGATCGACCTGCCGTAACGCGGTACCGGGTGCCGGCGACTCACGGGGGTCCGGACCGGGGAGGAAGCATGCCGAAACGTCTGGTGATCTGCTGCGACGGGACCTGGAACACCCTCCGCCAGCCGGCTCCGACCAACGTGGGCCAGCTCCAGAAGGCCGTCGCGCCCACCGACCCGGCCGGCACGCCGCAGCGGGTGTACTACCGCGAAGGCGTCGGCACCGGAAAGCTGTGGGACCACCTCTTCGGCGGCGCTTTCGGCATGGGACTCTCGGCGAACGTCCAGGACGCCTACCGCTTCGTCGCCGAAAACTACGAACCCGGCGACGAACTGTTCTTCTTCGGCTTCAGCCGCGGTGCCTACACCGCGCGCAGCACCGTGGGCTTCATCCGCAACTGCGGTGTCCTGCGCCCCGGCGAGCTCGACCGGCTCGAGGAGGCCTACCGGCTCTACCGGGACCGCGACCGGCCCACCTCCGGCCCGGACAGCCCGCGGGCCCGCGAGTTCCGCGCGAAGTACGCCCGCGAAGACCGGACGCCCATCCGGTTCGTCGGCGTCTGGGACACCGTCGGCGCGCTGGGCATCCCCCTCAGCGGCGGCCGGCTGATCCACCTGCTGAACAAGCGCTGGCAGTTCCACGACATGGAGCTGACCTCGATCGTGCAGGCGGCGTTCCAGGCACTGGCGGTCGACGAGCACCGCAAGTCGTTCAGCCCGGCCGTCTGGGCACCGTCGAAGACGTCGACGGCGGCGGATGGCCGGATCCGCGAACAGGTCTGGTTCGCCGGCGCCCATTCCGACGTCGGGGGCGGTTATCGGCAATCGGCCTTGTCCGACCTCACCCTGCGGTGGATGGCCGACCGCGCCGAACAGTGCGGCCTCGCGTTCAAGGAAAACGCGTTCGGGTATCTGGCCGCGCGCGACGAACTGGGCGAGCTGCACAATTCGCTCAACGCATTCTTCCGCTGGTTCGGCTCGGCCGACCGCCTCATCGGCGGGGCGGATCCGGGGACGGAGTTCGCGGGGTCGTGCGTGCTGCACCGCAGTGAACAGCTGCGGCCGCCGTACCGGCCCGGGAACCTGCTGGCCTACCTGGCGGATCCGGCGCACCAGGTCATGAAGCTGTGACGCCGGCGGGCCCCTGTCCGCAGGAGGTGGACAGGGGCCCGCCGGCTGTTCGCGAGGTCAGTGGTTGACCTTGAACCACGGCTGCGACCAGCCGAGGTAGGTCTGGCCCCACTTGCTCTTGATCTGCGCGATCGTCGTCTCGGTGTAGCTGCCGTAGCCGTTGATGTCGTTCGACAGGAACTTGCCGCCGCCGATCGAGATCATCGTGTGCCCGGCACCGCTGCTCTTGAAGAAGGCGAGCCCGCCGGCCGGGACCTGGTAGTCACCCGGGTGCTTGAACGAGCTCGGGATCTGGGTCCAGTGGACGTAGGCCGTCTCGGAGCCCGAGGCGGACCAGCCGTAGTTCTGGGCGTTGATCCGGTCGCACCAGCCCTCGTAGGAGTCGAGGTCGTTCGTGTGGATGCGGGACTTCGCCTTGGTGACCGCCTCGGCGCAGGTGTTCGGGTCGCCGGTGCCCGAGGTCGAGCAGGCCAGCGTCGAGCCCGCGCAGTCCGGCGCGACCCGGCCGTCGGAGCCGGTGTAGACGTAGGCGTCGCTGACGTAGCCGTCGCCCACCTTGTCCCAGATGTCCGAGGTGCCGTACTTGCCGTCGACGGTGGATCCGTTGGTCTGGCAGCTGATGGTCACCGCCGTGCCGTCGGCGATGCTGCCGACCGAGCCCGCACTGGCGCTCGGGCTCGACCGCACGGTCAGCGGCGCCCCCGAATCGGTGTGCACGGTGCCCGATGCCGCGAACGCCGGGCCCGCCCCGACGACCACGATCGCCGCGGCGATTCCGGCGACCCCCGCCATCCGCTTCACGATGCCCATGTTCATTCTTCCGTCCTCCAGTTTTTCGGTGTGAGGACAGAATGAAGACCACCGGTACAAGCCTCGTACAAATCGCGGCTGAACTTCTGGACATCCGGCTATTCGTGCAGATTCGCCCGCAGTGCGGCCACGAACTCCGGCAACTCGGGCACCGGTATGACGGAACCGAGATCCTCCAGCTCCGCGATGCCGTCGAGGTACTCGCCGTCGCCGGCCGCTTCCGTCAGAACGGTCCGGAACAGGGTTCGCGCTTCGGCCACGTCACCGAGTGCGAGGTGGTAGAGCACCGAGTTGGCGACTCCCGCGTTCCCGTCTGCGGCCTCGGCGGCCTCGGCGGCCTCGGCGGCCTCGGCGGCTTCGGCCCGCAAGGCAGCCGAGAACAGGTCCTTGGCCGCATCCGGCCGTCCCTCGACGTGCGCGAGAAGACCCAGCTGGTAGTGGTCCCAGGCTTCGGCGTCGAGCTGGGCCGAACGCTCGAGGTCGGCTCTCGCCTCGGCCAGCCGGCCGCAACGGCGATGGATCTGCCCTCGTTGGCTGAATGCCAGTCCCTGGTCCGGGTCGATCTCGATCGCGCGGGTGAAGTCGGCCACCGCCTCTTCGAACCGCCCCAGCCGGTGCAGGATCGCCCCGCGGTCGCACCACCGCCACGCAGTGGCCGGATCGGCTTCCGCCAACCGGGTGAGGCTTGTGAGGGCCTCTTCCAGGCGGCCGAGATCCCGCAACACCAGCGCCCGTTGCCGGACCGCCCACGAGTATTCCGGGTCCAGCTCGATCGTCCGGTCGTAGTCCGCCAGCGCCTCGGCCAGCCGTCCGGCGAGGTGGTGGGTTTGGGCGCGGTCCCTGAAGATCCAGTCCGCCTCCGGGTTGATCTCGAGGGCTCTCGCGAAGTCCGCCATCGCCAAGCCGTGATTGCCGGAATCCCGATGGGCCAACGCCCGTCTGCCCAGCGTCAATACCGAGGACGGCTGGATTTCGAGGGACCGGTCGTAGTCGGCCAGTGCCTCCGCCCAGCGCCCCATGTCCGCGTAGGCGGCACCACGCCGTGCGAAGGCACCGGCGTACTGCGGGTCGATCTCGACCGCGCGCGTGAGATCGGCCAGCGCTTCCTCGTGGTGCCCCATCAGCCGGTGCGTCTCGCCGCGTTCGTCCAGGGCCCAGTCCGCGTCCGGTTCCAGCTCGAGCACCCGGGTGGCGTCGGCGAGGGCACTGGCGTAGGACTCCTGCCAACGGTGCACTCGACCACGCCAGCCGAGCAACCACGTGTCGTCCGGTTCGATCTCCAACGCCCGGGTGAACGTCGCCAGGGCCTCCGGGTAGCGGTCCAACGCGTAGAGCGCCTGCCCCCGCGCGGCGTGCATGTCCGCCCTGTCGGGCTCGAGTTCCAAGGCACGGTCGAAGTCGGCCAGTGCCTCTTCGTTTCGCTGCATCGCCTGGAGCGTCTCGCCGCGAGCGCCGATCGTCCACGCGGAATCCGGATCCAGTCCGGCCGCCCGGTCGAGGTCCGCGAGGGACTTCTCGAGCTCCCCGAGCACCCGGTACGCGATCCCCCGGCTCGGGAGAGCCCAGCCGTCGTCGGGATCGTATTCGAGAGCTCTTGTCAACGCCTCCACGGCGGCGGCGAAATCGTCCTTCCGGACGTGTTCCAAGGCAAGCGCCTGGTGCGCTTCGAACCGGGCCATGTCCGGCAGTGCGCTCTCCGTCGTCAGGCACGTCAGAAGTGCGGTTATGTCTTCGGCCGCGGCCAACCGGGCGCCCAGGGCGATCAGCTGCTCCCGGCCGGAGTCGGCACCCGCTTGGGCCACCATCGCCACCCACCGGCCGGTCTGGTCGGCCCGCGCCGCCGCGGTCTCGACCAACGCGACCAGCGCGTCCGCCGTCGCTCCCGTGGCGCAGAGGCGGTGGTAGTGCTCCTCCACCGCTAGTGCCTGCCAGCGCTCGTCCTGCCAGCCGGCGTCGGCCTCGAGGCCCAGTTCGTCCCGTCCGGCCCGGTAGTACTCCGCCAATGCGCTGTGCCGCTCACGCCACTCGACGGACGAGCGGCGCCGCACCACGCGGATCATCGTGTCTCGGACGACATCGTGGTAGCGGTAGCCGGTCGACCGTTCCGCCACGAAGGGGAGGCGGCGGAGCCAGTCGAAGTCCTCGTCCGGGGTGGTCGAGTCCGTGATCAGCGCGAACGCGTCGCGGTCGAGCTGACGGGGCAGCGCCCCGCGCAGGGCGGCCCGCTTGCGGTTTTCGTCCTTTTCCCACTTGAGGAAGCGCTCCACCGCGTTGTCGCCCGGGTCCGGCACGCTCGCGGCGCTGTCCGGCCGCGACTCGGCCAGCAGGGCCAGCAACACCGGCAGCCGCCCGGACAGCGCCAGGACGACCTCCACGACCTCGGCCGCCGTGATGCCCCGCGCGGCCAGGAATTCGCGGGCTTCCGCTTCGGTGAACACCGCGAGCGCGAAGTCGGCGCGGATGCCCACGTAGTCGCCCCAGGCGTTGACGTCCAGCGGGTGCTGCCCGGCGACGACCAGTAGCAGGTTCGGCGGCAGGGCGCCGTACCGGCCCTCGAGCAGGTCCAGCAGCCAGCGCTCCAGGAACGACCCGGTGCGCTCGAACGTATCGAAGAACAAGACGACTGGGCGTTTCACCGCGACCGTGTGGAGTTCGCTCACGAAAACCGGCGTCAGCTCCTCGACCGGCGACAGCAGCAGCCGGACGTCGTGCTGGTTCCGCAGCTTCACGCTCAGGAACGCGCGGAACTTCTCGACCTGGTTGGCGAGCGCCTCCCGGTCCAGCTCCTTCGCGAACGAGCCGACGACGGGAATGTCCTCCGCCGCGCGCAAGCCGATCCTGACCGCCGACCGGGTGAGCACCGAGGACAGACCGTCCGGAGTCGCCGGGTCCGCGTCGAGTTCGTGGCGCTTCTCGTAGTACAGCTCGGACTTGCGGGTGAACTCCTTACAGGGGTCGCCCTGGCGCGCGAACGACCGGACGATGCCGGCGAGCACCGCCGGGATGTCGAAGACCGACTCGTCGACGTACGCGGTGACGCAGCCTTGCTCGCCGGCGATCCGGTCGAGCTGGTTCAGCAGGAACGACTTCCCCACCCCGGCGTCGCCGTGCACGCTGAACAGGAACCGGCGACGCCCGTCCACCACGGGCAACCGGAGGTTTTCCTCGAACTGGCCCAGCTCGTGACGCCGCCCGACGAAGCCGCTGGCCTGGCGCCGCTTGATGAGGTCCTGCAGAGACAGGCCGCCCTCAGCCACACTTCGCTCCATCGGTCGCCGTCCGGGAGAACGACTCTAGCAAGGCGAGCGCCGCCCGACCGCGAGCGCGCCGACGCCCCACCAGGTCGCGGCGGGGCGTCGACGTGGCTGGTCAGGCCAGGTGCTCGGCCGCCGCACGCAGGCTGACCCAGGAGCCGCTGAACGTGTCGATCCGCGCACCGCCGTCGCCGTCGGGTCCGGGCACGCCCGTCTCCACCCGGATGAAATCCAGGCCGGACAGGGCGGTGAGCAGCGCGCGCACCCGCGGGTGCCGGTGCGCTTCCCGCGTCACGACGACGACGCTGCGGAACCCCGGCGCCGCCTCGAGCACCACGTCGGCGTCGTCGGGGGTCACGGTCAGCGCCCGGGTGCCCGGCACGAGCTCGGCCAGGTGCGCGCCGAGGCCCCACGGCATCGGGCCGGCCGCGATGGTCGGCTCGGTCTGGACGTCGACCACGAGCGGCGGCCCGGCCAGTCTCGGCTCGCCCTGGACCCGCAGCGCCTTGCGGGCCGCCTCCAGGCCGAGCCGCCGGTCGACCGGCCCCACCGAAGCCGGCGCCGGGTCGGTGCCCAGCGCCGCCGTCCGCGCCGCCGCCTCGGCCAGCCGCTCCAGGCGCAGCTCCCCCGCCGCGACCGCGGCCACGATCGCCGCGACGCAGGCGTCCAGGTGCTCGGCCTCGAACGCCGCGCCGCCGAGGCACAGCGCGTCCGCCCCCGCGGCCAGGGCCCGCACGGCCGAGCGGCCCAGACCGTCGTGGCGCCCGTACGCGCCGGACACCGCGCCCATCTCGAGGGCGTCGGTGATCACCGCGCCGGTGAAGCCGAGCTCGCCGCGCAGGACGTCGGTGAGCGCGGTCCGGTTGAGCGTGGCCGGCTCGTCGCCCCAGGCGCGGACGACCAGGTGGCCCGACATGACCGAGCGGACGCCGGCCCGGATCGCCGCGGCGAACGGGACCAGTTCGATCTCGTGCAGCTCCTCGACCGTGCGGGGCAGCACCGGCAGCGCCACGTGCGAGTCCTCGGTCGCCGCGCCGTGGCCCGGAAAGTGCTTCGCGCACGCCGCGACGCCGTACTTCTGCAGGCCGGTCACGTACGCCGCGACGTGCGGCGACGCTTTCGCCGGGTCGGACCCGAACGCCCGGACGCCGATGATCGGGTCCTCGGCGGCCAGGGTCAGGTCCGCACACGGCGCCAGGTTCAGCGTGACGCCGCACGCGGCCAGCCGCTCACCGAGCGCGGCCGCGACGGCGGTGGTCAGCTCCGGGTCGTCCGCCGCGCCCAGGGCGAGCGGGCCCGGCACGAACGACCCGGTGTTCACGTCGAGGCGGGTGACGTCGCCGCCCTCTTCGTCGATCCCGACAACGACCCCGTCGCGCTCCCCCCGCAGCTGCGCGGTCAACGCGGCGACCTGCTCGTCGTCGACGACGTTGCGGCCGAACAGCACCACCCCGCCCAGGCCGCCGGCGATCCGGCGGCGCAGCCAGTCCGGCGCGGTCGTCCCGGCGAACCCGGGCAGGAGGACGGCTTCGGCGAGCTTCTCGGGCGAGGACTGCGTCGCTGGCGTGGACAACGGGGCTACCCCTTCACGGCGCCGGCGGTCGCGCCGGACACCAGCTTGCGTTGCACGAGCAGGAAGAAGATCAGCGCCGGAACCGCGTAGATGACCGAAGCGGCCATGACGCCGCCCCAGTCGGTGGCGAACGCGGTGCGGAACGACGCCAGCCACACCGGCAGCGTCTCCTTCGGCTTGTCCCGGATGAAGACCAGCGCGAACAGGTACTCGTTCCAGGCGGTGATGAAGCTGAACACCGACGTGGTGACCAGGCCCGGGCCGAGCAACGGCAGCGTGACCCGCCGGAAGGCGCCGGTCTGGCTGCAGCCGTCGATCATCGCGGACTCTTCCAGCTCGTACGGGATCCCGTTGACGAAGCCGTAGAGCATCCACACCGTGAACGGCAGCGTGGTGGCGAAGTAGATCAGCAGCAGCGACGGCAGCGTGTTGAGCAGCCCGGCGTCCTTCATCAGCAGGAACAGCGGGATGAACAGCGCCGACACCGGCGCCAGCTGCGCCACCATGACCAGGACCAGGAACCCCTTGCGGCCGGTGAACCGCAGCCGCGACAGCGGGATCGCCGCCAGCGTCCCGGCGACCAGCGCGCACAGCACCGAGCCGACCGTGACGATCAGGCTGTTCATCAGGTAGGTCGGGAAGTTGTCCTTGCCCAGCGCGGTGGCGAAGTTGCCGAACGAGAACGACGTCGGGATCAGGTCGTACTTCGGCGACAGGATCTCGCCGGGCGTGCGCAGGGAGGTGACGAACATCCAGTACGTCGGGAAGAGGATCAGCAGCGCCACGACCACGCCGACGACCGAGAGCACGATCCGCTGCGGCAGCGACTTCCTCACTTGAGATCACCTTCCGGGGTCCGGACCAGCAGCTGGATGTACCGGCCGGTGATGAGGGCGAGCACGATCAGCATCAGGGTGGCGATGGCCCCCGCCGCGCCGAAGTGGTTGCCCGCGATGCCCTTGAGGTACAGCACGACGGCCAGCGTGGTGCTCCCGCCGTCGGGCCCGCCCTCGCGGATCGCCCAGATCTGCGCGAAGGCGTTGAAGTCCCACAGCACCGACAGGAACGTGACCATCGTGGTGATCGGCCGGATGGCGGGCCAGGTGACCGCGCGGAAGGTCTGCCACGCGCTGGCGCCGTCGATGCCGGCGGCCTCGTACTGCTCGCGCGGGACACCGATGATGCCCGCGTACAGCGAAAACGTCACGAACGGCACGGCCTGCCACACGATGAGCAGCCCGATCACGGTGAGCGTGCTGGCGCCGCTGGAGAACCACGAGAACCCGATGAAGCCGTGGAAGCCGAGCCGGTCCAGCGTCTTGTTGAGGATGCCGTACTGCTCGTCGAAGATCCACTGGAACACCGTGGTCGTGGCGATCACCGGGGTCGCCCACGCCAGCACCAGCGTCACCTGGACCATGATCCGCACGACCGGGTCGAGGTGGCGCATGAGCACCGCCAGCAGCAGGCCGCCGAGGATGGTGGCGGCCACGATGGCGGCGGTGAAGACCAGGGTCCGGACGGTGATCGTCCAGAACTCCGGGTCGGCGAGGGTGTTCGTGTAGTTGTCGAACCCGATCCAGATCGTCTTGCCGGAGACGAGCTGGCCGATGTCGAGCTTGCGGAAGCTGATCGCGAGCACCTGGACCAGCGGCCAGGCGAGCAAGACCAAGATGGCCGCGAGCGCCGGGAGCAGGAGCAGGTACGGGAGCACCCGGTCGCCGAACCGGCCCCGCCTGCGCCGCTTGACCGGCGTGTCGCGCGGCGATGCCGGCGGGGTCGCCCCCGCCGGCATCGTCACATTGGCGGTCGCGGTCATCCGCCGATGAGCTTGTTCAACGCTGCGTTGGCGTCGGCGGTCGCCTGGTCGAGCGTCTTCTTGCCGGTCAGGTACGCGGTCAGCATGTCCTTGACCGGGTTCTGGCCGGACTCCACGTCACCCCACTTGGGGCTGGCCGGCACGGCCTTGCCGTTGGCCGAAGCCTTGGCCATCACGCTGCCCAGCGGGTCCTTGTCCAGACCGGTGAGGTCGGTCGACGTGCCGGGCACGACGCCGGCCGCGGCGAGCTGGCCCTGGTACTTCTGGCTCGCGAGCAGCTTGATGTACTCCTTGGCCGCGGCCACGTTCTTGCTGTTGGCCGGGATGGCCAGGTTCGAGCCGCCCAGGAAGACCGGGGCGCTCTGGCCGGCGGTCTTGCTCGGGATGGCGAAGGCGCCGGTCTTGCCGGTCAGGCTCGCGTCGGTCTTGGCCGCGGTGGCCAGCTCCCACGGGAGGCCGATCATCATGGCCACCTTGCCGGCGCCGTAGACGGTCGCCTGCTGCGGCTTGGCCTCGTCGGCGTCCTTCGGCGCCTTGGTGCCGGAGGTGTCGACGAGCTTCTTGTAGAAGTCCAGGCCGGCCTTGGCCTCGGGGGTGTCGAGGGTCGCCTTGTAGTTCTTGCCGTCGGCCTTGGCGATGTCGCCGCCGTTGTCCCAGATGAACGACAGCAGGGCGTACCAGTTCTGGCCCGGCATGTAGAGCGCCTGGAAGTCGGGGTCGGAGCCGAACTTGGTCTTCAGCTTGCCGATCGCGTCGATCCACTCGTCGTTCGAGGCCGGCGGCTTGGCGATGCCCGCCTGCTCGAACATGTCCTTGCGGTAGATGACCTCACGGTTGGCCGCGTAGAACGGGACGCCGTAGGTCTTGCCGTCGTAGCTGCCGGAGTCGGCGAGACCCTTGAGCCACTGCGAGCCGTTGAAGCTGTCCTTGTCGGCGGTCAGGTCGGTCAGCACGCCGTCCTGCGAGGCGAACGCGGCGGTCTGCGTGTTGCCGATCTCGATGACGTCCGGCGGCGCGCCGCTGGCCAGCGCGGTGGTCAGCTTCTGCTGGATGCCGTCCCACTGCTGGACTTCGTACTTGACCTTGACCCCGGGGTGCGCGGCCTCGAACTCCTTGTTGAGCGCGTCGGTCAGGGTGGCCGGCGCGGAGCCGGTCATCAGCCAGACCGTGACGGTCCCGCTCAGCGGTGCGTTGCCGCTCGACGAGGCCGCGGTGTCCGAGCCGCTGGAGCCCGCGCAGCCTGCGGTCGCGAGCGTGAGTGCGGCGGCGCCCGCCGCCAGCTTGAGCCAGCGTTTCACTCGATGCCGTCCTTTCCATGCCCGGCCACCGCGGCCGAGCGCCCCAAATGGTGTAGACCAATGTTGGGGTTAGAGTGGTACGTACCACAGGCCCTGTCAAGGCGGTTGCCGGAACGTTGTAAACGCATGCGGCGCGTAGCCGGGCGGTTACACCTCCCCGGAGAGGCGCGCCAGAAGTCGTCCGGATAGGAAGGTGTCCCGCGCGTTTTTCACCGCTGGGGCACCGGAAATCCGCGCGCCCGCGGGGACCGGCCACGAAGAAAACCGCCCCGGGAAAGGCTTCCCGGGGCGGTGCGAGCGGTCAGGCCGGCGTTTTCACCGGTGGCGCCGCGTGTCGCCGCGCGCGGTGGGCGGCCATCCGCACCGGCGCATTGGCCACGCCGAAGCCGCGGTACCCGCCGATCCGCTGCACCACCTCGAAGAACACCCGCGCCCCGGCCAGCGCAGTGTAGAAGTGCAGGAACTCGCCGTGGGCGTCCCGGTCGTAGAGCACCGAACGCTCCTGGAGCGCGTCGAGTCGTCCCGGCGGCAGGTCGAGGCGGGCGTCGAGGTCGGCGTAGTAGTTGCCGGGGATGTCCAGCAGGGGTGCCCCGGCCGCGCGCATCGCCGCGGCCGCGGCGAGGGCGTCCGTGCAGGCGAACGCCACGTGCTGCGGTTCGGGGACCGCCGGCGCCCATTCGCCGCGGCGGACCACGGCGGCATCCAGCGTCAGCCGGACCTCCCCCGCCGCCACCGAGCGGCTGCGCACCAGCCCGAACGGCGCCGCGAACTCGGCCACCGGCGACGGCGTCAGCCCGAACACCGAGCGGTAGAACAGCGCCGCTTCCTCGAAGTGGTCGAACGGCTGGGTGAGGGCCACGTGATCGATTCCGAAGATTCCCGCGCCGGCCGCCGTTTCGCCGGTGGGCGTGAAGTCGTCCCGCCAGTCGTCGCCGCAGAGGAACACCTGGGTGCCGTCCGGCGCCTCGACCGACGCCAGGTCGGCCTCGCGCGGGCCGCGCACCCGCGGCAGGACCGGCGCGAGCAGGGCTTCGGCGCGGCGGGCGGAGCGGGCCGGGTCGGTGCTCGCCAGCGCGACCGCCCCGACGGCGCCGTGGGCCGCGCCGCCTTCGTTGACCACCACCCGGGCGTCACCCTGCTCCCAGAGCTCGACCGGCTTGGTCCGGTGGACGCCGGTGCGCGCGAACCCGAGCGGAGCCAGCACGCTGCCCGCCCCCGGATCGGTCACGACCTCGGCGAACGCGTGCCCGGTCAGCGCCGGCGCGGCCGGCAGCTCGAGCACGCCCAGGGATTCCTTCAGCGCCAGCAGCGACCGCAGCGCGTCGACCGCGGCCGGGCGTGGGTCGGCCTGGCGGAACACGTCGTTGAAGACCTCCAGCGACAGCGGCCCGCGGTAGCCCGCGGCGAGCACGTGCCCGGTGAACGCGGTCAGGTCGAAGTCGCCCTGGCCGGGGAAGAGCCGGTGGTGGCGGCTCCACGGCAGCACGTCCATCGGCAGCGTCGGCGCGTCGGCGAGCTGCAGGAAGAAGATCTTTTCGCCGGGGATCGCCCGGATCGGTGCCGGGTCGTGGCCCTTCGAGAGGATGTGGAAGCTGTCCAGGCAGACGCCGAGCGCGGGGTGCGCGGCGCGGCGGACGATGCGCCAGGCGTGCTCGTACCCGCTGACGTGCCGGCCCCAGGCGAGGGCTTCGTAGGCGATCCGCATCCCGCGCGTCGCGGCCAGCTCGGCCAGCGCGTGCAGCTGTTCGGCGGCCAGTTCGTCGTCGTCGATCGCCTCCGGCGACACCGAGGAGCAGACCAGGACCGTGTCGGTGCCGAGCTCGGCCATGACGTCGAACTTGCGGGCCGCGCGGCGCAGGTTGGCCGTGTGCCGCTCCGGCGGGACGGCTTCGAAGTCGCGGAACGGCTGGTAGAGGTCGATGGACAGGCCGAGGCCGACGCAGCGGCGGCGGATCTCCGCCGGGCTGGACGGGGAGACCACGAGGTCGTTCTCGAACAGCTCGACGCCGTCGAACCCGGCCGCGGCGGCCGCGGCCAGCTTGTCTTCCAGGGTGCCGGACAGGCAGACGGTGGCGATCGCGGTGCGCGGTTCAGGCGGCACGGGCGGCCTCCCCCTCCAGGGCGTCGAAGTGGCGCAGCATCCGCGCCGGGTCGGGCTCGGCGCCGGTGAACAGCCGGAACGATTCGGCGGCTTGGAACACGACCATGCCGCCGCCGTGCAGCACCCGGCAGCCGCGAGCGCGGGCGGCGGCCAGCAGCGCGGTCTCCAGGGGGCGGTAGACGATGTCGGCGACCCACAGCCGCGGGTGCAGCAGCTCGGCCAGGACCGGGGAGCCGGGGTGGGCGGCCATCCCGGTCGGGGTGGCGTGCACCAGACCGTCGGCCCGGTGGATCGCGGTCAGGTCGCCGGTGGCCGCCCGGCCCGGGCCGAACCTCCGCTCCAGCGCCTCGGCCAGCCGGGCGCCGCGGTCGCCGTCGACGTCGTGGACGATGAGGCAGCCGGTGCCGAGCGAGAGGAGCGCGTGGGCGACCGCGGCGCCCGCTCCCCCGGCGCCGACCAGGACGACGTGGTCCAGGCGGACATCCGGCAGGCCGCGGGTGAGGCTGCGGGCGAACCCCGTCGCGTCGGTGTTGTGGCCGATCGCGCGGCCGCCGCGGAAAACGACCGTGTTGACCGCGCCGAGCGCGGCGGCTTCGGGTGAGAGCTCGTCGAGGTGCGCCACGACCGCCTGCTTGGCCGGGTGGGTGACGTTGAGGCCGTCGAACCCGGCGAGGCGGGCCGCCGCGAGCACCTCGGCTACGGGGCGGCGCAGCACGTCGAGGTCCAGCAGGCGGTAGACGTAGCGGAGGCCGAGCTCGTCGGCCTCGCGTTCGTGCAGGGCCGGGCTGGCGGACGGCCCGATCCCCGTGCCGACGAGCCCGATCAGGTAGCTGGTCACCAGATGCCCTCCGCAGCTAATGTACGAACTAGTACGTTCACGTTAGCTCGCGGGCGGCTCCGGCGGAAGAGCTGGTCTAGAGTGGGATTCTCGATCCGCAGCGGAGGGAGCCCGGTGGCCGCACCATCGTCGGAAGCCGAGCGCCAGCGCGACAAGGAACGCACGCGCGCCGACATCCTCGCGGTGGCCACCCGGGAGTTCGCGGACAAGGGCTACACCGGCGCCCGCGTCGACGAGATCGCCGCCCGCACGAGCACCACCAAGCGGATGATCTACTACTACTTCGGCGGCAAGGAACAGCTGTACATCGCCGTGCTCGAGCAGGCGTACTCCGCGATCCGAGCCCTGGAACGGCAACTCGACGTCGAGCACCTGGACCCGGAGGACGCCCTCCGGCGGCTGGCGGCGCTGACCTTCGACCACCACGAGGCCAATCCGGACTTCATCCGGCTCGTCAGCATCGAGAACATCCACCACGCGCAGCACCTCGCGCAGTCGGAGATCCTCGCCGGGCTGGCCGACCCCGCCCTCGGCGGGCTGACGGTCGTGCTGGAGCGCGGCCGCGCGGCCGGCCGCTTCCGCGCCGACGCCGACCCGCTGGACATCCACATGGTGATCAGCGCGTTCTGCGTCTTCCGCCTGGCGAACCGGCACACGTTCCAGGCGATCTTCGGCCGCGACATGCTGGATCCGGCCCGGCGCGAGCACTACCGCACGATGCTCGGCGACCTGGTGATCGACTACCTGACCGCCTGAAATCCCGCTCTTGACACCCGGGATCCGGTCTCGCACTCTCTATTAACTAACTAGACCGTACATTGCCTGTCCCGCCGGAGTCCGCGCACCGCAGCACGGACGTCAGGAGATCGTGCCCGTGACCGGATCGATGCCCCGCAAGGCGGCGCTGGCCGCCTGGATCGGCAGCGCGCTCGAGTACTACGACTTCTTCATCTACGGCACCGCCGCCGCGCTCGTGTTCGGCAAGGTGTTCTTCCCCGCCTCCTCCCCCGCCACCGGCACCCTGCTGGCGCTGGCCACCTTCGGCGTCGGCTACCTCGCCCGGCCGGTCGGCGCGTTCGTCCTCGGCCACGTCGGCGACCGGTTCGGCCGCAAGCGCGTGCTCGTCCTCACGCTGCTGCTCATGGGCTTCGCGACGTTCTGCGTCGGCTGCCTGCCGACCTACGCGAGCGTCGGCGTCCTCGCCCCCGTCCTGCTGGTCGTTCTCCGCCTGCTGCAAGGGCTTTCCGCGGCCGGCGAGCAGGCGGGCGCGAACTCGATGTCACTGGAACACGCTCCCGAACACCGGCGCGCCTACTTCACCAGCTTCACCTTGAGCGGCACGCAAGCCGGGCAAATCCTGGCCACCGCGATCTTCCTGCCGGTCGCGGCGCTCCCGTCGGCGCAGCTGCTGACCTGGGGCTGGCGGGTGCCGTTCTGGGGCAGCGCACTCGTGGTGCTGGTCGGCTTCGTGATCCGGCGCAAGCTCGACGAGACGCCGGTGTTCGAACGCACCGACGTCGCGAAGCTGCCGGTCGCGGTCCTGTTCCGCCACCACTGGGCGGACGTGCTGCGGGTGGTGGTCGCGGCGACGATCGCTTCGGTGAGCACGATCTTCACCGTCTACGCGCTGAGCTACGCGGTCAACACGATCGGCCTGGCCCGCACCCCGATGCTCTGGGTCGGCGTGCTCGCGAACGTCGTCGCGCTGGCGGCGATCCCGCTGCTGGCCGGGCTCGCCGACCGCGTCGGGCGCAAACCGGTGTTCATCACCGGCTGCCTGGCCTGCGGCGTGCTGATCTTCCCGTACCTGTGGTCGATCTCGATCGGCTCGTACGCCCTGCTGTTCGTGCTCGGCATCGTGTTGTTCGGCGTGGCGTACTCCGGGGTCAACGGCGTCTGGCCGGCGCTGTACGGCGAGATGTTCAGCGCGCGAGTCCGCCTTTCCGGCATGGCGATCGGCACCCAGATCGGCTTCGCGGTCGCGGGCTTCGCCCCCAGCGTCGTGGCGGCGATCGGTTCGGGCAAGCAGGACTGGCTCGGCGTCGCGATCTTCACGGCGGCGGTGTGCGTGGTGGCGGCCGCCGCCGCGGCGACGGCCCGGGAGACCTACCGGGTGCCGACCGCGCAACTGGGCGGCGTGGCGCCCGCGAAACCGTCCACTGTGGTCGTGTCTTAGAACGGAATCCCCACCGCGGCGGCAAGAGCACGCACCGCGGTCCACAGCCCGGCGCCGGCGGTCGCGAGGCCGCCGGCGTCCCGGAGGAGATCCCGGGCCCGTCGCACCTTCGCGCCCGCGCCGGTTCCGCCGTGCACGACGTCCCGATCGACCTCGTCGAGGGCGTCGTGCACGGCGTCCTTCGTGGCCGGCGGCAGCCGGGCCGCGTCGAGTTCCGCACGGACCGACCGCACCAGCGACGCGACCTGCCGCGCGTCGAAGCCGCGGTGGATCTCCTGGTGTCCACCGTGGACGGTGTTGATGTCGCCGTGGACGGCGTTGTTGACCGTCCCGGCCCGGACCTCGCCGTGGAAGTGGATGCCGTCCATCTAACGCCTCTCGTTCCGGCGGCGCCGTTCCCGGGCCGCCTTGGCCATCACCAGCCCGATCGACGACACCACGCCGCCCAGCACGAAGAGCCCGAAGCCGACCGCGCCCAGCGGCACCCCGCCGAAGACCTCCGGGCCGAGCGGCGACGGCGGCGCGGCGAACGAACCCGCCGACATCGAGTCCGCGCCCGCCTTGATGAACCGGAAGATCCCCGACCCGAACAGCCCGAACCCGGTCAGGCTCATGAGCGTCCCGAGGAGCATGATCGGGCGGCCGAGCCCCTTCCCGGTCGCCATGAGGGAGAGCGCCTCGCCTTCCGGCGTGGTGAACTCGTACCGGTGGTGCTGCCGGTTGTCGTAGCTGTTGTTGACGTCACGACCGGCGTTGTTGATCGTCCCGGCCGACACGTCGCCGAACGAGACGCCGCCGCCGGACGACGAACGCTGCCAGGTCCTGGTGTGCGCCGCGCCGGACTCGCCGTCGGAGTACACCGCGGCGACCGGACCGAACTCGAGCCGGTCGCCGTCCGAGAGCGGGTGGTCCTGCCGCGGCGCCAGCCGCCGCCCGTTGACCCAGGTGCCGTTGCGCGACCCGGCGTCGGCCACCCACGTCCCCCGCGCGTCCTGGCGGATCCAGGCGTGCCGCAGCGACACCTGGTCCGACGGCAGCCGCAGGTCCGCGTCGGGCCCGCGCCCCACCAGCCACGAGCCCCGGCGCACGGCCAGGCGCGCGCCGGACCCGCCGAGCGTCTCGATCCTCGCCCCGCCCATCGGACCCCCTCCCGCCGCACGGCTCCCTGCTCCCTGCTCCCTGCTCCTTCAAGGAAGAGCCGTGCGGCGGCCGAGGGATATAGAGCGAACGGGTGAACCCGTTCAGACCGTCGGCGCCGAGGTGTCCGCGGCTTTCACCCGTTCCAGCAGCAGCTGGGCGACATCGCGCACGTCGACGTTCTCCGCCTTCTGCTCGCTCTGGCGCTGGACCAGGCCGTCGGTCAGCATCACGCGGCAGAACGGGCAGCCCGTCACGATCGTCTCCGCGTCCGTGGCGATCGCCTCGTCGACCCGCTCCAGGTTGATGCGCTTGCCGATCTGCTCCTCCATCCACATGCGGGCGCCGCCGGCGCCGCAGCAGAGGGCGCGGTCCGCGTGGCGGGGCATCTCCGCCAGCTGGGCGCCCGTCGCGCCGACCAGCTCGCGCGGTGGCGTGTAGACCTTGTTGTGACGGCCCAGGTAGCAGGGATCGTGGTAGGTGACCTTCGGGCCGTCCTCGACCGGCTTCACCGGGGTCAGCTGCCCGCCGCGGACCAGGCGGTTGAGCAGCTGCGTGTGGTGGACCACCTCGTAGTGGCCGTCCAGCTGGGGGTATTCGCGGCTCAGCGTGTTCAGGCAGTGCGGGCAGGTCGTGACGATCTTGCGCAGCCGCGGCTCGCGGCCCTCGAACACGGCGTTCAGCGTCTCCGCCGTCTGCTGCGCCATCATCTGGAAGAGGAACTCGTTGCCCGCGCGGCGCGCCGGATCACCGGTGCAGGACTCCTCCTTGCCCAGCACCACGTACCTCACCCCGGCGATGTGCAGCAGCTCCGCCGTGGCGCGGACGGTCTTGCGCGCCTGGTCGTCGAACGCGCCGGCGCAGCCGACCCAGTAGACGTACTCGACGTCCTCGGCCAGCTCGCCGTCGAACACCGGGACGTCGAAGCCCAGGTCCTTGGTCCAGGTGAGGCGCTCCGCGTTGTTCTGGCCCCACGGGTTGCCCTTGGTCTCCAGGTTCTTGAACAGCCCGCCCAGCTCGGTCGGGAACGCCGACTCGATCATCACCTGGTAGCGGCGCATGTCGACGATGTGGTCGACGTGCTCGATGTCCACCGGGCACTGCTCGACGCACGCACCGCAGGTCGTGCACGACCAGAGCACGTCCGGATCGATCACACCGCCGTCGTCCTCCGGCCCGACCAGCGGGCGCGCGCCCTCGTGCTCGGTGCCCGCCAGGATGTAGGGCGCTTCCTCGAACAGGTTGTCGCGCAGGTTCATGATGACGAGCTTGGGTGACAACGGCTTCCCGGTGTTCCACGCCGGGCACTGCGACTGGCAGCGGCCGCATTCGGTGCACGTGGCGAAGTCGAGCATGCCCTTCCACGTGAAGTCGCCGATCTTCCCGCGGCCGAACGTGTCGTCTTCGGCGGGGTCCTCGAAGTCGATCGGCTTGCCCGCGGACTCCATCGGCAGCAGCGGGCCGAGCGCGTCCGGCAGCCGCTTCGCCGAGACGTTGAGCGGCGCGACGAAGATGTGCAGGTGCTTGGAGTAGAGCACGATCGACAGGAACACCAGCATGACGCCGATGTGCAGGAGCAGGCCGACCGTCTCCAGCACCTCGGTCGTCGAGTGCCCGAGCGGCTCCAGGAGGTTCCCGACGCCGAGCGAGACGTACGCGCCGTTGTCGTACGGAAAGTTGCCGGACGCCGAAGAGGCGCCGCGGAAGAAGAACATCGTCCAGACGACGTTGAAGATCATGGCGAGGATCAGCCACGCGCCGCCGGTGTGCGAGCCGTAGAACCGCGACGCGCGATCCTTGCGCTCGGGGGCGTTCCGGATGCGGATGATCGTGAACACGCCGAGCGAAACCGCCACGGCGACGGCGATGAAGTCCTGCAGGAAGCCGAGCACCGCCCAGTGGCCGATCCACGGGATGGCGAACTTCTCGTCGAAGAGCGCGCCGTACGCCTCGAGGTACACCGAAGCGAGGATCACGAAGCCCCAGAACGTGAAGAAGTGCGCCAGGCCGGGCACCGACCACTTCAGCAGCTTGCGCTGGCCGAACACCTCGCGCACCTGCGCGAAGACGCGGGCACCGAGGTCGTCCGACCGTTTGGTGTCGGGCTGGCCGGCCTTGATCAGCCGGTACAGGAAGGCCACGCGCTTGCCGGCGACGGCGAGGCCGACGACGGTCATGAGCAGGCCGAGGATGAGACGAACGAGCACGAGTCCTCCGCGTCGTGATGGAAGGACCGGCTCAGTGCGAGCCGGTGTAGTACCGGCACGCCTTGCACGCGTACCGCATCTTCGCGATCCGCCAGTGCTTCCGGTACAGATCGAGGTCGGGCGAGCGCCGGACGCCGAGGCGCTGGTAGCGCCCGGGCCGCCGGCCGGTTTCGTACTGCTCGGTCGCCCGGCCGAGGTGGGCGCGCCGCAGCACGCACCCCCGCGTCCCGCAGCGGCCGAGCGCGGTGCGGCAGAACCGGTGCAGCAGCACGAGATCGCCGGTCACTTCGTCGACCACGCCGTAGCCGGGGTGGTCCCCCGGCCCGGCGAGCCGCACCGGCAGCCCGCAATACGCGCATTTGAGCGTGCAGGGAAGGCAGCCGGTGAGGTGCCGCATCCGCAGTTCGCGCCGGTCTTCGGAGCCGGGTCCCCGGACGCGCGACGCCATTGAGGCCTCCTGGAACGACTGTGATCGGCACCACTGTCTGCTACTGGAGGGTAATGAGGAGATCACTTCACGCGACAGGACCGAATGGCCTAGTTGCCCAGGACCATTCGGCCCAATTCGTCCAGCAAGGATGGCCTTACTGTCCGTTCAGCGGACGCTTGACACCGCGAATCGTACGTTCGGACCTGCTGCGCCGAACGTTTCCCCCGCCACAATCCGCTCATGACCTACCACCCCGTGCCCTACCGCCCCGCCCGGCTGCCCGACGACGAAGCACTCGCCCAAGCCGCCGCGTTGCGCCGGCGGATGGAAGCCCGGCGCTCGGTGCGGATGTTCTCCCCCGACCCGGTGCCCGAACGCGCGGTGCTCGACGCGATCGCGGTCGCCTCGACCGCGCCCAGTGGGGCGCACCAGCAGCCGTGGACGTTCGTCCTCGTCGCGGATCCGGCGGTGCGCCGCAGGATCCGCGAAGCCGCCGAGGCCGAGGAACGGATTTCCTACGACGGGCGCCTCGGCGACGAATGGCTCGCCGCGCTCCGGCCGCTCGGGACCGACGCGGAGAAGCCGCACCTGACGGACGCGCCGTACCTGATCGTCGTGTTCCAGCAACGGTTCGCTGTGGACGACGACGGCGGTGTCCGCAAGCACTACTACGTCGACGAGTCGGTCGGCATCGCGGTCGGCATGCTGCTCACGGCGTTGCAGGTGGCGGGCCTGGCGGCACTGACGCACACGCCGTCGCCGATGCGGTTTCTCGGGGAGCTGCTGGGCCGCCCCCGCAACGAAAAGGCGTTCGCGGTGATCCCGGTCGGCTACCCGGCCGACGACTGCGTCGTGCCGGACCTGCGGCGCAAGCCCCTGGACGAGGTCCTCGTGCGGATCTGAGTCAGCAAGCGGGCAAGCCGCCCGGCGGCTCGGGGAACGCCGGGCCCGACAGCAGGTCCACGCCGCGGTCCCGCCACCACGCGGCTTCGTCCGCGGTGCCGATCCCGGCGACCGACACCGACGCCCCGGCCGCGTGCGCCGCGTCGATCAGCGCCGACAGCGGCGCGGCCACCAGCGGGTGTTCCCGCTTGGCGGCCAGGTTCGCCGCGATCCGGACCGCGCGCGCCGGGAACTCCGTCAGGCACGAGACGTCGCCGAGGCCGTGGATCTCCGCCCGGACACCGATTTCGCCCAGCACCTTGAAGTTGTCCGCCGCGTCCCCGGTCTCCGCGGCCGGGAAGCCGGGACGCAGCCGGTCCGGGGCCAGGCCGGTGTCGCCCAGGACGCGGTGGATTTCACCGACCAGCTCCGGATCCGCCGCCTGCTGCGCCGTCAGCTCGACGACCAGCGGCACGCCGATCCCGGACGCCGCCAGCCGCTCGGCCGCCGTGCGCAGCAGCCAGGTGCCCAGCGGCAGCGCCAGCCCGGTCTCCGCGGCCAGTCGCACGCACGTCTCGTGCGGCAGCACGCCTTCGGCCGGGTGGTTCCAGCGCAGCCGCGCCTCGACGCCCTCGACCGAACCGCTCGTCGCCGACACCAGCACGCGGTAGCGGGCTTCGACCTCGCCGTTCTCCCAGGCGCCCGCCATCGACGCGGCCAGGCCGAAGTCGTGCCGGTCGCGCCGGTCCCATTCGCGGTCGAACAGGCCCCACTGGTTGCCCGTCCGCTGGGCGCGCCGCAGGGTCAGGTCCGAGGCCTGAAGCAGCTCCGCGGGCGTGCTGTCGCGCGGCGGGCGGTGGACGACACCGATGGCGGCCGACACCGCGACCCCGTGCTGCCCGTCGACGTACTCCGCCTCGGCGAACTCGTGGGTGATCCGGCGGACGAGCGTCACCACGCCCGGGGTGTCGGCCGTGTTCTGCACCAGCACGCCGAATTCGTCGCCGTCGAGCCGGGCCACGAGCGCCTTTTCCGCCTCGAAGACGATCTTCAGCTTGGCCGCGACCCCACGCAGCACCCGGTCGCCGAGCTCCCGGCCGAGACCGCCGTTGATCTGCGAGAAGCCGTCGAGGTCGAGGTGGAACAGCGTGACCCCGTGCGCTGGATCCGCGTCGCGCAGCAGGGTCTCCAGGCGGGTGCTGAAGAACTGCCGGTTCGGCAGCCCGGTGAGGACGTCGTGCAGGGCCTGGTGACTCAGCCGCCGCTGCAGCAGCGACACCTCGGTGTCGTCGTCGACGATCGTGAGCAGCTGCCGGGGCGTGCCGAGCGCGTCCCGGATCACCGCCGCGGCGAACGTCGCCCACATCGGCTCGCCGTCCCGGCCGACCAGGCGGCGACCGGCGCGCAGCCGGTGCAGCCGGCCCGCCACCAGCTCGCGGTAGCTCTCCCGCAGCTGTTCGACGTCCTCGGGGTGGACCAGGTCGAACAACGTCATCGCGGCGATCTCCGCCGGCGTGCGGTTGAGTGTCTTGGCCAGCGCCGCGTTGGCCCGCAGCACCCGGCCGTCGAGCTCGGTGAGCGCGACGCCGCTGGCCGAGCCGGCGAACACCTCCTCGAACTGCGCGCGGGTGATGACGTGCTTCTGCCGCGTCTCCTGCTCGACCTTCAGCAGCGCGCGGCTCAGGCCCTCCTGGCGCTTCTGGATGTCCTCGCGCAGCATCTCGCCGTAGCCGGAGCTCAAGGCGCCGAGCACGGCCACCACCCGCTCGGCCAGCCGGTCGAGCCCGCTCAGTTCCGGTTCGCGCAGCAGCGCCTTGCCCAGCACCTCCAGGCTGCGGCGCAGGCTGTCGGCGCCGACGCACCGCAGCTCGACGAGCCGGCCGCCCGCGGACGCGGCCGCCTGCAGGTCCGGCGGATCGCTCGCCACCGCTTCGAACAGCCGCCCGGCCAGGCCGGTCAGCTCGCGCTCGATCTCCTCGGGCGTGTGCGGCAGGTAGGCGGTCGTGCTGATCAGGTAGCCCCATTTGCGCGCGAGCGCACCGAGCCGTCTCGCCGCGCGATCGGCGGACGGCTTCTTCCGCGGGGCGTCGCCGCGGGGATGGGGCGCAGTCACCTCAGGCTGTCCAAGCGTTCAGGGCAGATCACCGTTCGGGTCAATCGATATATCTTGGCCCGGAATTGTGAGACGCGCACGGGTTCAGTTTCGTCCGATCGAGTGATAACCCTGTGGAGCGATCCCCAGGCGGTTCTGCAGCCAGGAGCGGGTGGCGCTGCGGTATTCGCCCGCGTTTTCGTGCAGCGCCACGGAATGGCCCGCGCCGGGCAGCACGTACGTCGACACCTTCGACGGGTCGGCGTAATAGGGCGCTTCCTGCGCCCGCAGCACCGCCGCGTCGGAACAGTCACGCAACGCCAGCACCCCGCAGAAAAGGACGTCTTTTTCACCGACCACTTGGAAAACCGGTGCGGTGATTCCCCACGTCGCGGGCAGCACGATGCCGAACAACGCGACCGTGCCCATCCCGGGGACCGAAACCTGGTCCTTCGTCGCTTCGTCGGCGGCGATCACGGCGGGATCGGCGTCGCCCGCGGCGTAGAACAGCCCGGCCCGCGCTCCCGGCTTCGTCGTGAAGTACAGCGGGTCGCTGCCGAGGGTACCGAGCTGCCCGTCGAGCAACGCGGGCTGCAGGCCGAGCGCCGCGCCGAGGGCGAGCACGGGCAGCGCGGGCAGGTGCGTGATGCCGGTGAGGATCACCCCGTCGACGTCGTGGTAGGTCGACGCTTCCACGGCGACGATCCCCGACCCGACCGAGTGCCCGACGATCACCACCTTCGCGAACGGGACCCCGCCGGCCCGGCCGGCGCGCAGGTGGCCGATCACCTCGTGCATCGACTCGGCCGCCGCCCAGACCGACAGCGGCAGGCTCAGCGGCCGGCTGCTGCGCCCGGCGCCGAGCTGGTCGGCGGCGAAGGTCGCGTAACCGTGCGCGGCCATGTCCCGCTGGTAGGAGTAGCGCGCCGGCTCGTAGGGCAGGTCCCAGTACGCGCTGTTGTACGTCCCGCCGTGCACGAGCAGCTGAACGGTGTCCGGCGCCTCCCCGGCGGGCCGGCACAGCCGGCCGTGCACGACCGCGGGCGCGCCCGGCACCAGTGGGGGCAGACCGGGTCCGGTGACCGGCAGATCCGTGTCGCTGCAGGAGATCGCGGCGGCTTCCGCGGGCACCGCCGCGGTCAGCAAAGCGAACAGGACACCGCAGGCGAACAACGCCGACGTCAGCTTGAGCGGCCGTCTCAAACCCAACCTGCCTTCCGTTCAGGACCCCGGAACACTACACCCGGTAGTGGTACCGGCACCGTCAGGTCCGGCGGGGCACCACGGTCATCGGCAGCCGGTTCGGCTGCATCGTGGCCTTGATCTGCGCGTACACCTTCCGGCCCGGCACCGGGACCAGGCGCCACCGCGCGCCGATGGTCGCGGCCACGATGCCGATCTCCGTCGGCGCGAACACGTGTCCCGGGCACAGCCGCGCGCCCGCGCCGAACGGGATGTAGGCCCCCTTCGGCAGTTCCGCGGTGCGGCCGGGCGCCCAGCGGTCCGGGTCGAACCGGTCCGGGTCGGGGAACCAGCGCGGATCGCGGTGCAGGGTGTGCTGGCTGACGGCGACTTCGCTGCCCGCCGGGAGCGCCACCCCGCCGAGTTCGACGTCCTCCCGCGCGCGGCGCATGAGGATCAGCGGCGGGGTGCGGCGGAGGATCTCGTTGACGATCCGGTGCGTGTAAACGAGATCCGGCAGATCCTCGAAGCGCGCCGCGCGGCCGTCGAGGACTTCGTCGACTTCGGCGTGGAACCGGCGTTCGACGTCCGGGTGCTGCCCCAGCTCGTGGAAGAACCAGGCCAGCGCGACGGCGGTCGTCTCGGCGCCGGTGGTCAGGATCGTGATGACCTCGTCGTGCACCTGGCGGTCGGACATGCCCTCGCCGGTCTCCTCGTCGCGGGCCAGCAGCAGCATCGAAAGCAGGTCGCCGTGGTCGGCGCCGTCTTCACGGGCCGCGACGACGGTCTCGCCGATCACCTCGCGCAGGCGCGCGGCCGCGGCGTCGAACCGCCGGTTCGGCGGGATCGGCAGCTTCTCGACGAACTTCGGGGAGAAGGCCCGGATCAGCACGTACTTGAGCATGACCGGGATCGAGTGCCGGATCTCCGCCAGTGCCTCGTCACCGAGGGCGGTGGAGAACAGCGTCTGCCCGGCGATGGTCAGCACGAGATCCTGCATCCGGCGGTCGAACTCGACGACTTCGCCGGGCCGCCACGCCTCCACCAGCTCGCCGGCCAGCTTCGTCATGGTGTGTTCGGCGTAGCCGGCGATCCGCGTGCGGCCGAAGGCGGGCATCACGAGCCGGCGCTGACGGCGGTTGAGCTCGCCGTTCGAGGTGGCCAGGCCGTCGCCGAAGAGCGGGCGCATCTTGTCGAAGACCAGGCCCTTGTCGAACTTGTCGGCGTCGGTGGCCAGCACTTGCCAGGCCAGCTCCGGGGTGGTGACCACGTGCACCGGCAGCGGGCCGAGCTGGATCTTGACGACTTCTCCGTGCGCGGGCAGGGAAGTGAAGAACTTGAGCGGGTCGCGCAGCAGGGGCACCGTGTGCCCGAGCACGGGCACCCGGCCGGGCACGGGACGCGGGTTCGGCATGGCCTCGTCTCCTCGTGACCGGGCACCCTAGCCGCGCCCCGGGCACCCGGAGCACGAGTCCACACGAACGGATGAGGGGACTAAGCTCCGTCCCCGCAGCGTCCGCGAGGGTGGGAGGTCCCGTGACCGGAGAAGTGAGCTGGGTACCACCGGAGATCGACACCACGGTGCCGAACCCGGCCCGGGTGTACGACTTCTGGCTCGACGGGGACCACAACTTCGCCGCCGACCGCGCGCTCGGGGAGCAGATCCTGCAGATCATGCCCGGCATCCGCGACGCCGCCCGGCTCAACCGCGCGTTCCTCCGCCGCGCCGCGCGGTACATGGTGGCCGCCGGGGTCCGGCAGTTCCTCGACGTCGGCTCCGGCATCCCGACCGTCGGGAACCTGCACGAGATCGTCCAGCAGGCCGACCCGGCGTGCCGCGTGGTGTACGTCGACCGCGAGCCGGTCGCCGTCGCCCACAGCGAGCTCCTGCTGCAGGGCAACGACAATTGCGCGGTGCTCCAGGCCGACCTGCGCGACGTCAACGACATCTTCGACGCGGAGCCGGCCCGGCGGCTGCTCGATCCCGGGCAGCCGACCGGGGTCTTCATGTTGCTGCTGCTGCACTTCGTGCCCGACTCGTGGGATCCCGAAGGCATCCTGGCCCGCTACCGCGAACGGCTCGCGCCGGGCAGCTTCCTCGCCGTCACGCACGTCGCGGCGGACTCCGGATCGAAGGGCCTCGACGAGGCGATCGAGGTGTACACGAGCAGGCAGAACCAGCAGAACCAGCCGTTCCCACGCACGCACGACCAGGTGCTCCGGTTCTTCGAGGGCTTCGACCTCGTCGAACCGGGCCTGGTCGGCTGCGCGATGTGGAACCCCGAGGGCGTCGGCGACATGTCCGACGACCCGTCGGTCAACTCCCTCCCGTACGCCGGCGTGGGCCGGAAGCCCTAGCTCACCGCAACGAGAACGTCGCCAGGTTCACCGGGCCGTCGAACGTCAGGTACACGTCGTGGCGTCCGCTCGCCTTCGCCAGGGCCGCGCTCACGTTCGCGTAGGCGTACCGGTCGCCGGTCGAAGACACCGGAACCGTGGCCAGCACGCGGCCGGTCGGGGAATCGAGGCGGATCGTGACGTGCGACGACGCCGGCGCGGAGACCGAGGCCGAGAACCGCGCCGGGCCGTTCAACGCCACATTGCGGTACACCACCCAGCTGCCGGCCACGCCGGCGACCGAGGTACCCGAGACCTTCGACGTGTCCGTCAACGTCGTGCCGGAGTAGTCGTCGAAGTTCTGAGCCTGGGTCGGACGGCTCAGGTCACGCGGCAGTGCCCGCTCCCCCGGCACGTAGACCGGCTGCGGCGCCGAGAGCTCGGAAGCGTTGCGGCCCACCGAAAACTCGTACACCCCCGCCGCCACCACGGACCGGTCCCGGGAGACGTCCCAGGACGCCAGGTCCGCGACAGGCACCTCGAACCGCACCGTGCGGGTCTCCTTCGGCGCCAGGGTCAGCTTCGAGAAGTCCCGCAGCCGCTGCACGCCGGAGTTCTTCGAGTAGAGCTGGACGACGTCGGACCCGGTGCGGGCGCCGGTGTTCGTCACGTCGACGCTGACCTGCACCTTCCCGTTCGCCTCGAAAGTCCGCACCTTGTCGTAGCGGAAGCTGGTGTAGCTCAGCCCGTAGCCGAACGGGAACAGCGGCTTCCCGCGGTAGTACTGGTAGGTCATCCCGGTCTTGGCGATGTCGTAGTCCAGGATGCTCGGCAGCCCCGCGTCGGAGGCGTACCAGGTCTGGGTGAGCCGCCCGCTCGGGTCCTGGTCGCCGAAGAGCACGTCGGCGACCGCGTGCCCGGTCTCCTGCCCGGCGTGGCTGGTCCACAGGATGCCGGGCACCGACAGCGTGTCCCAGCCGGTCGTCGGGTAGCTGTTCTCCACCACGACGACGGTGTGCGGGTTCGCCTTCTGCACCGCCTCGATCAGCGCGCGCTGCGCCGGGGCGAGCTCGGTGCGGGTGCGGTCATTGGCTTCGCGGCCGTTGATGAACGGCATGCTGCCGACCACGACCACCGCGGTGTCCGCGTCCTTGGCCGCGGCGACCGCGCTGCCGACCCCGCTGGTCAGCACGTCCCGGCCGAACTTCGTCGCGTGCGCGGCATCCGGGGCCGAGATCGTCAGGACGCCGTCCGCGCCGACGACGGCGAACTTGTCCGGGCCGAACCACGGCTCGTTCACCTCGTTGCCCGCGTACTCGAGCACGTAACTGCCGTCCGGCTGCGCGTCCAGCTTCAGCTGCTGCTGCACGAACCAGCCGGCCGGCTGGTCGGCGTCGTTCACCAGCGCGCCGCCGGAGTAGCTGAGGAACTTGCCGTTCGCGGCCGCGCGCAGCGTGTTCTTGCCCGCGCCCCAGTCGTAGACGTCGAAGGACTCGGCGGTGCCCGCGACGGTCCCGCCCGCGGTCACCTTCCCGGTGGTGGCGGGCGCCGTCAGGTACTTGCCGGTCGAAAGGTCCTTCAGCGCGATCCGGTCGACGCCTTCGGACGACGCGACCGTGCCCGCCGAGCCGAGCCGTTCCTTGATGCCCTGCACCGGTGTGACCTTGTACTGCATCGCGCCGCTGTACCAGTCTTCGTACAGGGTGTTCGAAAGCGGGCCGACGACCGCGATCTTCTTGTTCCGCGCGGCGTTCAGCGGCAGTGCGTTGCCGTTGTTGCGCAGCATCACGATCTGCTCGTCGGCGGTCTTGCGCGCCAGGGCCTGATGCTCGGGCGAGCCGATGACGGCCGGGGTGATCTTCGCGTACGGGTTGCCTCCCGGCGGGTCGAACTCGCCGAGCCGGAACCGCAGCGAAAGCAGGTGGCGGTCGGCGTTTTCGACGTCGGCCATGGTCAGCAGGCCCTTGCTCAGCGCCTCCTTGACCGCGGCGACGGTGATCGAGCCGTCGGTGTCGTTGTCGGTGAAGCTGTCGAGCCCCGCCTTGATCGCCGCCGCGTCGCCTTCGGCCTTGGTGGCGTAGTACTTCTCCGAGTTGACCAGGTTGGACGGCGCGCCGGCGTCGCTGACGACGGCGATGTCCTGCGGCGCCCACTTCCGCAGCTTGCCGTCGAGGTCCGGGCTCACGTGGTTGGGGCGCCCGTTGACCAGGTTGTACGACGGCATGACGGCGTTGGCCGCGCCGTTCTGCAGCGGGATCTTGAACGCCTGCTCGTCGTAGTCGTGCAGGATCTTCGGCGGCACCGAGGAGTTGCTGGTGTCGCGGTTGACCTCGTTGTTGTAGGCGAGGAAGTGCTTCAGCGTCGGCGCGGCCTGCAGGTACCGGGGGTCGTCACCCTGCATGCCGCGGCCGTAGGCGGTCGCGAACTCGCCGGTCAGGTAGGGGTCTTCGGAGTAGCCCTCTTCGTTGCGGCCCCACCGCGGGTCGCGCAGCAGGTTCACCACCGGTGCCCACAGGTTGAGGCCCCACAGCGTCGGGTTGCGGACGTTGAAGCCACGCGCTTCCTGCCCGACGGCCGCGCCCACCTGCTTCACCAGCGCCGGGTTCCAGGTGCTGGCCAGGCCGATGGCCTGCGGGAAGACCGTGCCGTCGGCCTTGACGACCGCGCCCTTGTTGTCGTAGTCGGTCGACCAGGCGACGCCGTGCAGGGCTTCGGTGCCGGTCTTGAAGACCCCGATGCCCAGCCGCGGGATGGCCGGCTCGTACTGGTGCAGCAGGGAGATCTTCTCGTCCGCCGTGAGGCGGGACAGCAGGTCGTCGATCCGCGTCGCCAGTGGCAGCGACGGGTCGCGGAACGGGGGCGGGGCCGCCGCGAGCGCCGGCGAAGGTGCCAGCAGCAGGGTCGCGGCCACCGCCGGGACGAGGACGCGGCGGAAGAGGGAGTGGCGCACGGACAGCCTCCGGAATCGTCGAATCGTTTCGACGGCGCGGCACGAAGATTCGCGTCGAAGGGAGTGGGAGCCTGCCGACTATTACAGCCAGGTGAGCATCAGGTCAAGAGTGTCTGGGAACGCTCCCAGAGGCTCTGATCGAAACCCGGCAACCCCGTGCTGAGCTGCGAGAACAGCCGCCAACAGGCCACTTCGACAATTTCGACGAACACCTCGGCTGTCGAAATGGAATCGAATGCGGGCGAACGGCGAATGATGCTTGTGTTTCGGGCGTGTGTCACTTACCTTCGTGCCATCGTCGATGCGCTTCGACACCGCATCGCTCGCCCGTCCCCAGGAGGCCGCCCGTGGTCACGATCAACGACGTCGCCAACGCGGCCGGGGTCGCCCCCAGCACGGTGTCGTACGTGATCAGCGGCAAACGCTCGATTTCGCCGAAGACCCGGCGGCTGGTCGAGGACAGCATCCGCAAGCTCGGCTACCACCCGCACGCCGGGGCGCGGGCGCTGGCCAGCAGCAAGACCAACGTGCTCGCGCTGGTCGTGCCGCTGCGCACGGACCTCAACGTCGCCGTCGTGATGGAGTTCGTCGCCTCGGCGGTCACCGCGGCCCGCGCGCACGACCACGACCTGCTGCTGCTCACCAAGGACGAGGGACCCGCCGCGCTGCAGCGGGTGGCGTCCTCGGCCATCGCCGACGCCCTGATGGTGATGGACATCGAAACCGCCGACCCGCGGGTGCCGATGCTCCTGGCCCTCGACCTGCCGGTGGTGCTCATCGGCGTGCCCGACCACCCGGCCGGGCTGAGCTGCGTCGACCTCGACTTCACCGCGGCGGCCTCGGCCTGCGTCGCGCACCTCGCCGAGCTCGGCCACCGCTCGATCGCGCTGATCGGCCCGTCCCCGGCCGTCTACCGGCGCGGCACGAGTTACGCGACGCGGTTCCTGCGCGGCTTCGACGAAGCCACGAAGAGCCGTGACCTGCGGGCGGCTTCCCACGCGTGCGCGCACTCCTACGAAGCGGTGAGCGCCTGCGTCGACGAGCTGCTCGCCGCCGATCCCGGCCTGACCGGCCTGGTCGTGCACAACGAGGCCGTGCTGCCCGGGCTGCTGTCGGACCTGCGCCACCGCGGCCTGCGGGTGCCCGAGGACATCTCGGTCATCGCCGTGTGCCCGGACAGCATGGCCGAGCAGCACGCGGTCGCGCTGACCAACGTGGCCATCCCGGCCGAAGAGGTCGGCACCCAGGCCGTCGAAATGACCATGCGCCGGCTCGCCGGCCACACCACCCCGGAGGTCCGGCTGCTCGGGCCCCGGCTGACCCGGCGCGAGAGCACCGCCTCGCCGCGCGCCTAGCGCCGTCACACCACCAGTCCCGGTTCTGCTCCGCCGCCGAAGGAGAATCACCATGTCCGTAGCCCGTCGCGCCCTCGTGCTGACCGCGAGCGCCGCGTTGCTGACCGCCTGCAGCCCCAGCCCGGCCCCGTCCGCGTCGAACGGCGCCGGCGCTCCGGCCGCCACGTCGATCACCGAACTCGACTACTACGCCGACGAGCAGGGGTCCGCCGCCTGGCAGAAGATCCTCGACACCTGCGCCACGCAGACCGGGATCAAGATCGAGCGCCAGAAGGTGCCGACCGCCCAGATGCTGCCGAAGGTCCTGCAGGGCGCCAGCTCGAAGACGCTGCCCAACCTGCTCTTCACCGACAACCCGACGCTGCAGCAGGTCGCCGCCACCGGCGCGCTGACCCCGCTGACCGACTACGGCATCACCACCGACGGCTACTACCCGGGCATCGCCAAGGCCGGCACCTACCAGGACAAGCTGTACGGCGTCGCCCCTGGTGTCAACGGCCTCGCGCTGATCTACAACAAGGACCTCCTGCAGGCCGCGGGCGTCGAGCCGCCGAAGACGTGGGACGAGCTGAAAACCGCCGCGGCGAAGCTGACCAAGGACGGCAAGTACGGCCTCTCCTTCTCGGCCATCTCCTCGGAAGAGGGCACCTGGCAGTTCCTGCCGTTCTTCTGGAGCAACGGCGCCGAACTGTCGCAATTGGACTCGCCGCAGGCGACGCAGGCGCTGCAGTACGTCACCGACCTGGTGAACTCCGGCTCGGCGTCGAAGTCCGTGGTGACCTGGAGCCAGAACGACGTCGCCGACCAGTTCGTCAGCGGCAACACGGCGATGATGATCAACGGGTCGTGGAACATCGCCCGGCTCGACGAGCAGAAGTCGCTGCACTACGGCGTGGTGCCGATCCCGGTGCCGCAGGCCGGTGGCAAGCCGGTGGTCGCCCTCGGCGGTGAAGTCGGCGCCGTGCCGGTGACCGGCGGGCCCGCCCAGCAGGCCGCCGGCAAGGTGCTCACCTGCATCCTCTCCGAGCCGACGATGCTCGAGTGGAGCAAGGCGCACGCCTACATCCCGTCGAAGAGCGCCGTCGCCCAGAAGTTCGGCACCGAGCAGCCGGCGATGCAGGCGTTCGTCGACGAGGTCGGTACGGCCCGCTCCCGCACCGCCGAACTCGGCGAGAAGTACCCGAAGGTCTCGCAGGCGCTGGCCGACGCGCTCCAGGCGGCGCTGACCGGGAAGACGCCGGCCGACCAGGCGCTCAAGGCCGCCCAGCAGGCGAGCGGCTCGTGACGGTCGCCGCCGCTCCGAGGGTCTCGGCGACACCCCGCGCGAACCGGAAGTCCCGCCGGGACAACCGGTTCGCCGCGTGGGCGTTCCTGCTGCCCGCGCTCGCCTACGTCGTCGTGTTCTTCGGCTATCCCCTGGCCGCGAACCTGGTGATGAGCACGCAGAACTACACGGTGAAGTCGTTCTACACCGGCGAAGCACCCTTCGTCGGCATCGAGAACTACTCCGCCGTGCTGTCCAATCCGCTGTTTTCGACCGCGGCGCTCAACACGGCGCTGTTCACCGTCGGGTCGATCGTCTTCCAGTTCGGCATCGGCCTGGCGCTCGCGGTGTTCTTCAACGGCCGGTTCCTCGGCAGCGCCCTGCTGCGGTCGCTGCTCCTGCTGCCGTGGCTGCTGCCGCTGGTGGTCAGCGGCGCGGTGTGGCGGTGGATGTTCGACCAGGACCACGGCGTGCTCAACGCGGGCCTGCGGTTCCTGGGGTTCGACGCGGTGCCGTGGCTGAGCAGCACGAGCTGGGCGCTGTCGGCGGTGATCATCACCAACATCTGGATCGGCATCCCGTTCAACCTGGTGATCCTGCACGGCGGGCTGCGCGCGATCCCGGCGTCGCTCTACGAAGCCGCGGCGCTCGACGGCGCCGGCGCGTGGCAGCGGTTCCGGCACGTCACCTGGCCGCTGCTGCGGCCGGTCACCGGGATCGTGCTCATGCTGGGCCTGGTCTACACGATCAAGGTGTTCGACGTGATCATGGTCGTCACCGGCGGCGGGCCGGCCGGCTCGACCCAGACGCTCACCACGTGGTCCTACCGGCTGTCCTTCCAGGACTTCGCGTTCGGGCAGGGCGCGGCGGTGGGCAACGTCCTCATCGTGGTGGCGACGGTCTTCGGGCTGCTGTACCTGCGTTCGGCGAAGGCGACCCTGGCGGAGGCGGCATGAGGACTGCTTGCAGGTCCGAATCATCAGACACCATGCCTGCCGACGCGAAGACACTGCCGCGGCTCGCCGCGTCCGAAAAGGAGGCGGCATGAAGACGGCGAACTGGCCGCGGACGGTGGCCGGCGTGCTGATCGTCGCGGTGCTGCTGTTCCCGCTGTACTGGATGGTCAACGCGTCGCTGCAGCCCAGCGGCGCGCTGCTGCGCCCGGACCCCGCGTTCTTCCCCGTCGGCGGCACGCTGGACGGCTACCGCAAGGCCGTCTCGACGCAGGGACCGAACCTGCTCTCCAGTGTCGTCGTCGCGCTCGGCACGGTGCTCGTGTCGCTGCTGGTGGCCGCGCCCGCGTCCTACGCGCTGGCCCAGCTGAAGGTGCGCGGCGGCCCGGCGCTGGTGTTCGTGCTGCTCATCGTGCAGATGATCCCGGGCATCGTGATGGCCAACGCGCTCTACACCGTGTTCAGCAACCTCGGCCTGATCGACAACTACCTCGGGCTGGTGCTCGCCGACTCCACCGCGACCATCCCGTTCGCCATCCTGCTGCTGCGGGCGTTCATGATCTCCGTGCCGAAGGAGCTGACCGAAGCGTCCCGGGTGGACGGTGCCGGGTACTGGCGCACCTTCGGCTCGATCATCCTGCCGGTCAGCCGCAACGCGCTGGTCACCGCCGGGCTGTTCTCGTTCCTGTTCGCCTGGGCGGACTTCCTGTTCGCCGTCACGCTGACCACCGGGCAGTCGTTCGAGCCCATCACCGTGGGCATCTACCGGTTCGTCGGCAACCAGTCCGCCGACTGGAACGGGATCATGGCCACCGCCGTCCTCGCCGCCGTCCCCGCGGCCGTCCTGCTCGTCGTCGCCCAGCGCTACGTCGTCGCCGGGCTGACCAGCGGCGCCGTCAAAGACTAGTTCCTTCAAGGAGACCTCGTGATCGCCACGACCGAAGACGGCCGCTCGCTCGAAGTCCGCGTGCGGCACGAGGTGCTGCGCATCGAGCCGTGGGGCGACGGCAGCCTGCGCGTGCGGGCCGGACGGCACCGCATCATCGACGACGTCCCGGGCGCGCTGCTGCCCGCGAAGCCCTCCCCCGCCACCGCCTCGGTCGAGGGGCGGACCGGCCGGGTCGTCAACGGCGCGCTCACCGCGATCGTCGAGATCGCCGACACCGACACCGGCATCGACGCGCAGCTGCGGTTCGTCCGCACCGACACCGGCGAGGAGCTCCTGTCCGAGCAGCGCGCGCACTTCTGGTGGCCCGGCGCGCGGCTGTTCATGCCCTCGCGCAACGGCTACGGCCGGCTGGAGCAGCGCTTCAGCGCCTACGACGGCGAGCGGCTCTTCGGGCTCGGGCAGCACACGCACGGCCGGCTCGACCAAAAGGGCCTCGTGCTCGACCTGGTGCAGCGCAACGCCGAGGTGTCGGTGCCGTTCCTGCTCTCCAGCCGCGGCTACGGGTTCCTGTGGAACAGCCCCGCCGTCGGCCGGGTCGAGCTGGCCACCAACGGCACCCGCTGGGTCGCCGACGACGCGCGTCAGCTCGACTACTGGGTCACCACCGGCGACGGGCCGCGCCAGATCCTCGGCCACTACGCCGACGCGACCGGCCACGCGCCGATGCTGCCGGAGTGGGCGGCCGGGTTCTGGCAGTCGAAGCTGCGCTACCGCACCCAGGAGGAACTGCTGGCGGTCGCCCGCGAGTACCACGAACGCGGGCTGCCGCTATCGGTGATCGTGGCGGACTTCTTCCACTGGACCCACCTGGGCGACTGGAAGTTCGACCCGGCCGAGTGGCCCGACCCGGCCGGCCTGGTGCGCGAACTCGACGGCCTCGGCGTCAAGCTCATGGTGTCGGTGTGGCCGTCGGTGAACCCGCTCTCGGAGAACTACCGCGAGCTGCACGAACGGGGTCTGCTGGTCGCCGCCGAGAGCGGCGTCCCGGCGCACGCGCCGTGGAAGGACAAGGGGTTCGGCGTCGAGATGCCGGTGGCGTTCTACGACGCGACCAACCCGGAGGCCAGGCGGTTCGTCTGGAGCAAGGTCAAGGAGAACTACTACGACCTGGGCGTGCGCGCGTGGTGGCTGGACGGCGACGAGCCGGAGATCCAGCCCGGCCACCCGCACAACCTCGGCTTCCACGCCGGTCCGGGCGCGGAGGTGTTCAACCTCTACCCGCAGGCCAACGCGCAGACGTTCCACGACGGCATCCGCGGCGAGGGCGACGACGAAGTGGTGCTGCTGTCCCGCTCGGCGTGGGCGGGCAGCCAGCGGTTCGGGGCGGCGCTCTGGTCGGGTGACGTCGGGGCGACGTGGGACTCGCTGCGGGCGCAGGTCCGGGCCGGGCTGAACGTGGCACTGGCCGGGATCCCCTGGTGGACGACGGACATCGGCGGCTTCCACGGCGGCGACCCGGCGTCGCCGGAGTACCGGGAGCTGATGGTCCGCTGGTTCTCCTACGGGGTGTTCTGCCCGCTGTTCCGCCTGCACGGCTTCCGCGACCCGCGCCCGGCGTTCGGTCCGGAGATGACCGGCGGCCCCAACGAGGTCTGGTCGTTCGGTGAGCCGGCGTACGAAGCGATCACGGCGTCGCTGCGCCTGCGGGAGCGGCTGCGGCCGTACCTGATGGAGCAGATGCGAGTGGCCCACGAGCAGGGCATCCCCCCGATGCGGCCGGTGTTCGTCGACTTCCCGGCGGACCCGGCGGCCTGGGACGTGGACGACCAGTTCCTCCTCGGCCCGGACGTGCTGGTGGCGCCGGTGCTCGAGCCGGGCGTCACGGCGCGGCGGGTGTATCTGCCGGCGGGGGCGTCCTGGACGGACGCGGTGTCCGGAACGCGGCACGAGGGCGGCGGCTGGGTCGAGGCGGCGGCCCCGCCGGAGCGGATCCCGGTGTTCCTCCGCGACGGAGCGCAGCTGCCGATCAAGCCCGAGTGAGGTCGGCCCAGTGCCCCGGCTTGCGCGGCCGGGGCGGGCCGAGCACCCAGCCCGGCGGCCAGGTCCGCCGCACGTGCGCGTCCGTCCGGGCGCGCGCCCCGGTGAGGAAGAAGTCCGCCGCCGTCGCCCCGGTGAAGTCCGCGTGACCGCTGAAGCGTGCCCCGCCGAACAGGAGGTCCGCGGCGCACCGGGCGTCCCGGAACGTCACGGGGCCGGCGAAACCGGCGCAGTCGAACGACACGTCGTCGCTGAAGGCGGCGCCCGTGAAGTCCGTGCGGGCCGAGAACCGGGCGGCGTCGAACCACAGCTGTCCGTGCGTGGTGATCCGGGGAAAGGCCGCCGTGCCGGTGAACGTGGTGCGCTCGAAGTCGGCGTCCGCTCCGAACCGCGTGCCGGCGAAGGAGACGTGCCGAGCGAAGCACGATCCCTCGAAGCTCACCGGCCCGGCGAAGACCGCGCCGTCGAAGCGGGCGTCGCCGACGAAGCGGACCCGGCTGAAGAAGGCGTTGCGAACTTCGCAGCCGCGCAGATCCACCTCGTGGAGCACCATCGGCTTGGGGTGGAGGTCCATCCCCGGCCAGAACTCCGGTGACTCACGCCGAAGACGCATCCGCAGCACCGGCCAGAGCTTCGCCTGCCAAGCCGCGGATTCGGGCCACCCGTAGCCCAGCTGCACGAAGAACTGGTCGACGAAGTCCTGGCGCAGGGCGGGATCGCGGTCCGCGAGCGCGGCGAACTCGTGCACCCCCGCCAGCCGCACCTCGCGCTCGTCGGCGAAGATCTTCCGCTCGGTCACGGGGTCGATGGCTCCGCGCACGGTGACCGGGTGGACCACCTCGGCGTACCGGTCGCGGCGCAGGAGCAGCCACGCCGCGACCGAACCGGCCACGGCGCCGATCAACGCCAGGACCGCGAACGGCGTGATGGTGGCCATACCCGGAATTGTCCCGGCCGAGGCCAGCGAATTAAAGTGGACCCGTGAGTCCAAAGCTGACCCCGAAGGGCGCCGCGACGCGGCAGCGGATCATCGAAGGCGCCGCGGCGGAAATCCGCGAGCGCGGGGTCGCCGTCACGACGCTCGACGACGTCCGGGCGCGGACGGGGACGAGCAAGAGCCAGCTGTTCCACTACTTCCCGGACGGCAAGGAAGAGCTCCTGCTGGCGGTGGCGCGCTACGAGGCCGACCAGGTCTTGGCCGTCCAGCAGCCCCAACTGGGGAACCTCACGTCGTGGGCGGCGTGGCAGCGCTGGCGTGACACGGTCGTCGCCCACTACGACAGCCGCGGGCAGCACTGCCCGCTCAACGTGCTGATCTCCCAGCTCGGCCGCGCGACGCCGGGGGCGCAGGCGGTGGTCACCGGACTGGTGCGGCGCTGGCAGGACGAGATCGAGGCGGGCATCCGCCACCTGCAGGAGAAGGGCGAGGCCGGCCCGGACCTGGACGCGGAACGCACGGCCGCCGCCCTGCTGGCCGGCATCCAGGGCGGCGTGGTGGTGATGCTGTCGACCGGCCGCATCGATCACCTCGAAGCGGCGCTCGACGTCGGCATCGGAAACCTGCGGGCGAGCGGGAACCGGTGAGCCCGGTTCCCGCTCCTGGGATCAGGCGGACTTGATCGCGGAGATCTCGAACTCCAGCGTGACCTTGTCGCTCACCAGCACGCCGCCGGTCTCGAGGGCGGCGTTCCAGGTGATGCCGTAGTCCTTGCGGCTGATCGTGGTGGAGCCCTCGAAGCCGATCCGGTCGTTGCCGAACGGGTCCTTCGCGGAGCCCTCGAACTCGAACGGGACGGTCACCGAGCGGGTGACGTCCTTGATCGTCAGGTCGCCGGTGACGTCGAAGCTGGTCTCGCCGGTCTGCTTGATCTCGGTCGAGGTGAAGGTGATCTGCGGGTACTCGTCCATCGACAGGAAGTCGTTGCTCTTCAGGTGCCCGTCGCGGTCGGCGTTGCGGGTGTCGATGCTGTGGGCCTGGATGGTCACCTGGGCCGACGACTTCTCCGGGGCGTCGCCGTCGATGGTGGCGGAGCCGGTGAACTCGTTGAAACTGCCGCGCACCTTGGTCACCATGGCGTGCCGGGCGACGAACCCGATCCGCGAGTGCGCGGGGTCGATGGTGTATTCGCCGGTCAGCTGGGGGTAGGTGGTCGCGCTGGTCATCGCTGTTCTTCTCTCCTCGTGGTGGCGCCCCCCGGTGATTGAGGGTTCAACGACACTCTACTCACTTTGGCTGGTTGCGCAAGCAAGCTTTCGGTAGAGTCGCCGGTATGGGTGATCTTTCCGCGCTCGACGCCGACGAAACCGCGTTCTGGCGGCCGCTGATGCGCATCATGACGGCGCTGCCGCGCGCGCTCGAGGACCACTTCCTGCCCGAGACGGGGCTCGCGATCACCGACTACGGGGTGCTGGTCGCGCTGTCCGAAGCCCCCGGCCGCCTGCTCCGCATCTCGGCGCTGGCCGCGACCACCGGGCTGTCGCTGAGCCGGATCAGCCGGGTCGTCGACGACCTGACCCGCCGCGGCCTGGTCGAGAAGCGCCGCTGCGCGGAGGACGGCCGCGCGTCCAACGCCGTGCTGACCGAGGCGGGATTGACCAGACTGGAGGCGGCCTACCCGGGCCACCTCGCCCGCGTGCGGGCTTCGGTGTTCGACCACCTGAGCGCCGAGGACATCCGCACGGCCGGGCCGGTGCTGGCCCGGCTGGCCGCGGCACTGGAAGCCACTCCCCCGACCGACGACTGCTGAGGACGCCGATGACCGACAAGGGCGAGTACAAGCGCGACCTGAACTACCTCCCGGACCGCATCACGGCCGACGGCCGCGACGGCTGGCCGGTCGAGCCGGACCGCTACCGGCTGGTCGTCGCGCGGGCGTGCCCGTGGGCGAACCGCGCGGTGATCGTGCGCCGGCTGCTGGGCCTCGAGCCGGTCCTGTCGATGGGGATCGCCGGGCCGGTGCACGACGAGCGCAGCTGGAGCTTCGACCTGGACCCCGGCGGCCGTGACCCGGTCCTCGGCATCGAGCGCCTGCAGGAGGCGTTCTTCAAGCGCGACCCGGACTACCCGCGCGGCATCACGGTCCCGGCGTTCGTCGACGTGCCGAGCGGCCAGGTCGTCACCAACGACTTCGCGCAGATGACGCTGGACATGTCGACCGAGTGGACGCAGTACCACCGTGACGGCGCGCCCGAGCTGTACCCGGAGAAGCTCCGGGACGAGATCGACGACGTGGCGCAGCAGGTGTTCACCGACGTCAACAACGCGGTGTACCAGTGCGGGTTCGCCCGGTCCCAGGAGGCGTACGAGCACTCCTACCGGAAGCTGTTCGCCCGGCTGGACTGGTTGTCCGAGCGCCTGGCGAACCAGCGCTACCTGGTCGGCGACACGATCACCGAAGCGGACATCCGGTTGTTCACGACCCTGGTGCGCTTCGACGCGGTGTACCACGGTCACTTCAAGTGCAACCGGCAGAAGCTGGCCGAGCTGCCGGTGCTGTGGGCGTACACGCGCGACCTGTTCCAGACGCCGGGGTTCGGCGACACGATCGACTTCGCGCAGATCAAGGAGCACTACTACGTGGTGCACAAGAACGTGAACCCGACCGGGATCGTGCCGCTGGGCCCCGACGTGAGCGGCTGGCTGACCCCGCACGGCCGGGAAGAGCTGGGTGGCCGCCCGTTCGGCGACGGGACACCGCCGGGCCCGCCGCCGGAGCCGGAGAGGGTGCCCGCGCTGTAGTTTCTCGGCTGCAGTTTCTTGGCTACGGTGATCGCCATGGAACGCCTGCGCGATCGCCGAGTCCTGGTCACCGGCGCCGGTTCCGGCATCGGCCGGGCCACCACGCTCCGCCTGATGGCGGAGGGTGCGCAGGTCATCGGCACCGACGTCTCCGAAGAGGGCCTCTTCGGCACCCAGGAGGCCGCCCGCCTCGGCGGCCTGACGACGTACGTCATGGACGTGGCCGACGAGGCATCGGTGGAGTTCGGCGTGACATCGGCGGTGAACGTGCTCGGCGGCCTCGACATCGTGGTCAACGCGGCGGGGATCCTGCTGGCGTCGCACACGCACGAGACGTCGCTGGAGCTGTGGAACCGCGTGCTGGCGGTGAACCTGACGGGCACGTTCCTGGTGACCCGCGCGACCCTGCCGGCCCTGCTCGAATCGCCGAACGGCGTGGTGGTGAACTTCAGTTCGACCTCGGCATCGTTCGCCCACCCGTACATGGCGGCGTACAGCGCGAGCAAGGGCGGCATCCAGGCCTTCACGCACTCGCTGGCGCTGGAGTACGGCAAGCAGGGCCTGCGCGCGGTCAGCATCGCCCCGGGCAGCGTGAAGAGCGGCATCACGGACTCGGCGGCGAGCTGGCTGCCGCAGAACGTCGACTACACGCTGTTCGGGCGGTTGCTGCCGATCCTCCCGACGGAGTTCACGACGGAGGTGGGCAACGCGGTGGCGGGCCCGGAGACGGTGGCGGGCGTGGTGGCGATGCTCGCCTCGGACGACGGCAAGTTCATCACGGGCACGGAAATCCGCATCGACGGCGGCACGCACACCTGAAATCGCCCTCGGCTCGACGATCAGGACCGATCCTGTCCTATATCCGCGAGACCGTCGAAGGCATGGATCCCTTCCACCTCGACATCCCCCAGCAGGACCTCGACGAGCTCCACCACCGCCTGGCCAACACCCGCTGGCCCGGCGAGCTACCCGGCGTCGGCTGGGACTACGGCGTCAGCCAGACCTCACTCGCCGAGCTCGTGGACTACTGGCAGCACGGCTTCGACTGGCGTGCCCAGGAAGCCCGGCTCAACGCCCACCCCCAGTTCACCACCACCGTCGACGGCCAGCGCCTCCACTTCCTGCACGTCCGCTCGCCCGAACCGGACGCCACTCCGCTGATCATGACCCACGGCTGGCCGAGCACGGTCGCCGATTTCCTCGACGTCCTCGGCCCGCTCACCGATCCGCGCGCGCACGGTGGCGATCCGAAGGACGCCTTCCACGTCGTCGCGCCGTCCGTGCCCGGGTTCGCCTTCTCCGGCCCCACCGGCGACCGCGGCTGGAACACCCGCCGCACCGCCCGGGCGTGGGCCGAGCTGATGCGGCGGCTCGGCTACGAACGCTACGGCGCCCAAGGCGGTGACTTCGGCAGCATCGTCTCCCCCGAACTCGGCCGGGTCGCCCCGGAAGCCGTGCTGGGCGTGCACGTCAACGCCGTTGCCAACGCCGGGGTCCCCACCGCTCCCGGCGATCTCGAGCGGCTGTCCGAAGAGGACCGGAAGCGGGCGAAGGAAAACGAGACCTGGTGGTACGCCCACTCCGGCTACGCCACCCAGATGGCCACCCGCCCGCAGACCCTGGCCTACGCGCTCAACGACTCCCCCGCCGGGCAGCTCGCGTGGAACCTCGAGTGGTTCGTCGACTGGGACCCGGCCACGACGAACCAGACGCCGGTGAGCCGCGACGCCATCCTGACGAACGTGACGATCTTCTGGCTCACCGGCACCGCCGGCTCGGCCGCGCGCCTCTACCTCGAAGCCGCCCGGGACGGCTGGGGGGTGCGGCTCGCGCCCTCCGGCGTCCCGACCGCGGTGGCGAACTTCCGCGGCGACCACGCGCTCCGCGGGCTGGCCGAGCTGTCGAACACCGTCACGCGCTGGTCGGAGTACGACACCGGCGGGCACTTCGCCTCGCTGCAGGCGCCGGACGTGCTGGTCGACGACATCCGCGCGTTCTTCCGCGCCCGTTAGACCCGGCGGCGGCGTTTGTCCACGGCGCCGTCGAGCAACGGCCGCAGCTCGGCGACCACCGTGTCGAGCGGGGCGACGTCCCGGTGCGCCCGGGCCAGGACGATCGCGCCCTCCAGTGCGCTGAGCATCAGCACCGCCAGCGACGTGCTGCGGGCCGGGGGGACGCCCAGCTGCTCGAGCGTCGCGGCGACCGGGCGCTGCCAGCCGTCGAAGGCCTTGCCGACGGCTTCCCGCAGTTCGTCGCTCGTCGCGGCCGTGTCGGCGACCGTCGCGACCAGCGGGCAGCCGGCGTCGAAGCCCGCGGTCGTGAACTCGTCACGCCACTGGGCCGCCATCGCCTCGAAGAGCTTGCCCGGCGTCGGGTCCTCGAGCTTCGCGGCGACCCGGGCCACCCGCCGGGCGGAGTAGTCCCCGGCCCAGGCGACGGCTTCGGCGATCAGCTGGTCCTTACCGCCGGGGAAGTAGTGCTGCAGGGACCCCCGCGGCGCTTCGGCGTGGGCGACCACGTCCCGCATGCCGGTCGCCCCGACACCGTGGATCCGCACCAGCTGCGCGGCGCTGAGCACCATCCGCTCGCGCGGTGTCCTGGTCATCGACCGCCTCCTTCATGACGTCCGTCATGGTAGCCCAGTCCGGCACGACCATGGCGAAGTCGCGTTCGCCGCGTTCGTACGACGGCACCGGCCGGAACCCCTGGCCCAGCAGCAGCGCCTCGGCGCCGGCGTTCCCGGCCTGGACGGTGGCCCGCACGGTCCAGCCGGCCCAGCGTCCGGAGTCCCACAGCCACCGGCTCAGCGCGCTGCCGATCCCCCGCCGCTGCCACGCGTCGGCGACGAGGATCCCGATCTCCGCCTCACCCGGCGTCGGCGAGACGCAGTTGAGCAGCCCCACCGGAGTGCCCCCGCGGTGGGCGAGCAGCGCGACGCCGTCCGGGGGCCCGGCGAGCAGGAACCGCTGGTACCGCTGGAAAACCTCGGCCGGGCGGGCGGGGCCACCCATCATGAACCGGCGCCGGAGGCTGTCCGGCGAGCAAGCCGCGACGAGGGTGGCGACGCAGGCGCGATCCGCGGAGCCGACCTCTATGACAGTGGTCATAGTCCCATGAGAGCACAGCGGCCCGGTGAACACACTATGACCGCCGTCATAGCGCACCGCGGCGATTCGCCCGGAGAGGCCGCGGGTACGTTGCCGTGGCCGCGCTCCCCCACCGCGAAAGGCCTTCTCCGATGCAGCTCTACGCCGAACGGCCGGTCCGCCGTACCGCCCAGCTCGTCAGCGATCTCCTGGCCGTGCTGCTCGTCGTCTTCGCGGTGTGGCTGGCGACCTCGGTGTACGACCAGGTGATGAAGCTGCGGGCGCCCGGCGACGGGCTCGTCGACGCCGGCACCGGCCTGCGCGGCACCTTCGACTCCGCGGCGAACTCCGCCGGCCGGATCCCGCTTGTCGGGGACTCGCTCGCGAAGGCCCTGCACGGCGGTTCGGACGTCGGGACCAAGCTCACGGACGCGGGCCACTGGCAGATCGAAGCCGTCGAGAACCTCGCCTGGTGGATGGCGGCGATCATCATCGCCCTGCCCGTGCTGACCCTCGTGGTGACGTGGTTGCCGCTGCGCTGGCACTTCACCCGCCGGGCCACGGCGGCCGCGCGGCTGCGGGCCCTCGGCGACGAGGGGCTCGACCTGCTCGCCCTGCGGGCGCTGACCACGCAGCCGCTGGGCCGCCTGGCCAAGTCCGGCGAACTCGCCACCGGCTGGCGGGAGCGCGACCGGGACGTCATCGAGAAGCTGGCCGGCCACGAACTGGCCCGGCACGGCCTGCAGGCGGGACGGTCATCGGCCGTCAAGGCGTGAACCGCACCAGCGAGTGCATCGACTCGACCAGCTTCTTGGCCGCCATGGCCCAGGTGCGCTTCGCCGACATCTCCTCCCGGAGCGCCCTGGCCGTCGCGAACGCGGGTTTCGGATTGTTCAGGACAGCCGCGAGGGCATCACCCCAGCGCAGGGTGTCCACTCGTTCGTCGTCGTCCACCGGCAGCACCCGGCTCGTCAACTCCACCGAAAGTTCACCGCGCTCCTCCTCGAGCAGTGCTCCGAGCCCGCTGCGGTTGCTCACGATGGCCGGGACGCCGGCCGTGATCGCCTCCAGTCCGACGAGCCCGAACCCTTCGGTGCGGGACGGCATCACCACGACGCTCGCCTGACGCAGATCCTGGGCCAGGGTGGACACCGAAGGCGAATACGGGCGCGGAACGACGCGCAGCGAGGGCGATTCGGCCCAGGACCGGACCGCGTCCGCCAGCGGCTTGCCTTCCTTCGCTTCCACACCGCGCAGGACCAATTCGACTTCCGGGTCGCGCGAACCCCGTTGGCGGCAGGCGTGTCCCAGGGCCCGGGCGAGCAAGTCCACGCCCTTCAGCTTCGCCTCGCGCCGGGTGAGCCGGCCCACCAGCAGTACCCGGACGGTGTCGCTCGGGGGCGGCAGCTCCGCGGGCGGCTCCACCGCATCGAAGCCCGGGTCCAGCCGCAGCGACGCCGTGTTCACCGTGCCGTGCAACCGGTCGCGCAGATAGTGGTGGAGCACCGGTCCGACCCCGACCGCGAGATGGGCCTTGCTCGCGATGGCGAACTCGGCCCGGAAGCGCTTTTCGGCTTCCTCGGCGGGGTCCTCGTCCGGCTCGTATTCCTTTTCGAGTTCGACGCGGTCGGCGATCACGTGGAAGAAGTGCAACAGCTTCGCGTCGCGGTAGTGGTCCTCGACCAGCCACAAGGCCGGCTCGCCGGTCTTGCGGCCGTGCCCGATCACGATGTCCGGCACCACGCCGTCGAGGAGCAATGGTGGCCGGGACAAAGCCTTCTCCGGACGGTCGAGCGCGGCCGGCGGATGCACCAGGATGACCCCCGTCGCCGCAGCGTCCCGGCGTTCCTCCTCGGAGGCGAAGGGGATCGAGCAGTACACCTCGACGTCCTCGGCCGCCAAGGCCCGGCACAGCTCGCGGTTGAACGTGCTCAAGCCGCCGTTGCGCGATTCCCATTCGGTGTTCACGGCGAGCACGCGCAGCCGGCGGCGTGAGGAGGTCCGGACGCGTTCGCGGCCGCCGTCGGGCTGGACCGCCGCCTGGTCCGCAGGAGCCTGGACGGGACCTTCCGCCCGCAGGCGCTCCACTTCGGCGGTCGCCCCGGCCTCCTCGTACAGCGCGATGGCCGCCGCGCGATGGGCCGCCGCGTCCACCACGTCGCCGATCGCGGCGGCCACCACGCTCAGGCCCTCGAACGCCACGGCCTCTTCCCGGGTGGCCCCGCCGTAACGGGCGCGCTCCACGGCCTTGCGGTAGCGGTCGCCCGCGATGGCCACCTTGCCGAGCTTCAGTTCCGTCTCGCCGAGGTAGGACAGCAGCTGGGCGACATCGCCGTCGCGGAACCCGAGGTCGACGAACTCGTCGAGGGCTTCCCGGAACCGCTGTTCGGCTTCCGCCAGCAACCCGAGCCGCAGCTGGCAGCGAGCGATCAGGTCCAGCGCGATCGCGGCGTTGAACCGCTGGTGCACGTCGCAGTAGAACCGCCACGCCGTACCGGCCAGTTCGGCAGCGGACTGACAGTCTCCGCTTTCGAAGGCGAGCCACGCGTGGTTGGCCACGACGTTCATCTCACCGTGCCGGTCTTCGGCGGCGACGAACTCGGCGCGCGCCCGCTCGTAGAGGTCCATCGCCGCGTCCCGCTCACCGAGCTGGCCGCGCGCCAAGCCGCAGCCGTTCAGCGTGACGCCCATGGCCTTGTGGTCCTCCGTGCGGACCGCCGACTCGTGTGCCTTCTCGAAGCACGCGATCATCAGTTCCCACTGCTTCGTGGCGTAGAAGTACTCGCGAAGGTTGTAGGCGAACTTCCAGCACTCGACGTCGTGACCGTGGCCGGCCATCTCCTGCAGCAGCGGCAGGAAGTTGTCGGCCTCCAGGTCCAGCCACTTCTTCCCCGCCTCGGGATCCGGGAAGAGCGGGCTGGTCACCGGCGCCGACGGCGGATCCAGCGGGATCCGGTAGCGGTGTTCGTTCGCCCGTTTGTTGGCCGCGGCCGCGGTGTGCAGGAAGTATTCGAACAGCCGGCGGCGGCCCGCGACGGCCTCGCCCTCGGACAGGATTCCGGTCTCTGGGCGCCGCAGGTGGTCCCGCAGCATGTCGTGCAGGCGGTAGGCGTTGTGGGAATGCCATTCGAGCATCCCGGATCGGATCAGCCCGTCGAGCAGCTCTTCAGCCGCGGCCGGGGCGATTCCGGCCAGTGCGCCGGCCGCGTAGGCGTCGATCCGCGGCCCGGGGTGCAGGGCCGTCATGGCGAGCATGGCCTGCTGGCCGTCGGACAGCGTCGCGCAGGAAGCCGCGAAAACGGCGGTGATGCTGCGCTCCCCGTCGTCGAATTCGCGTGGACGCGCGGCCTCGTCGGCCAGCCGGGCGGCGACGTCTTCCAGCCGCCGGACGGGGTTGTCGCGGAACCGCGACGCGACGATGCAGATCGCGAGCGGCAATTGATAACACATCCGGGTGATTTCGGTGATGACCGCCCGATCGCCCCGCTCGTCCGAGCCCTGCGGCAGCTGCGCCACCGACCGGAAGAGCTCCGCCGCGGCAGCGGGAGCCAATGTCCGGACCTGCTGGTGGAACGACGGCCCCAGTGCGGTCAACGGCTGTCTGCTGGTGACGATGACCGCGGAGCGGCCGTTCGGTGGCAGCAGGCGCGCGAGCTCTCGTGCACCCTTGACGCTGTCGAGGATCAACAGGACCCGCCGGTTCACCAGCTTCTGCCGGAGCAGGGCCGCGCGGTCGTCGGTGTTCCGCGGTACCAGCTCGCCGGGCACGCCGAGGCGGCGGAGGATCCGGTCGAGCGCCTCTTCTTCGGAGACGGGCTTGCTGTCCGGGTGGTAGCCCTGCATGTCGAGGTAGAGGCGGCCGTCGGGGTAGTCGTCGCGGAGGGCGTCCGCGACCCACAGGGCGATCGAGGTCTTGCCGACGCCCGGCAGCCCGTGCAGGACGCACACCTGGGCCGCTTGCCGTCCGCCCACCTCCTTGAGGTGGTCGGTGAGGGCTTCGACCTCGGCATCCCGCCCGATCAGGCGGCTCGGACCGGCGGGCAGGTCGAACTTCGGCTCGGCGGTCATCCGCCGGTCCCCGACCGCGCGCCGGGCCGCCACCTTGGCCAGTTCGTCCCCGGTCCCGAAGACCCGGTCACAGGCGGCGGCGAACGTCGTCGTCGGGGGTGATTGGCCCTGCTCGACCCGGCTGACCTGCGCCTTGCTGTAGTGGATCAGGTCGCCGAGTGCCTTGGTGGACAGACCGGCCCGCAGGCGGAGCTCGCGGATCTTGCTGCCGAAGGGCTCCCACTCTTCGCCCATTTCGCCTCCTCCGGCCGCCGGTACCTGCACTCTGCAACCTCCATCTTCGGCCATGGCCACTGCGCGGGGGATCGCGGCTACGACCCATCGGCGTTACAAACTGCGAAGGGAACGATGGAACGCCGCGACACAGGGTGATCGCTGGTACAAATGGGCGAAGACTGACGGACGTTCCCTCTGACGATGAGTGAGCGAGTCCTCAGCCCGGGAGGACCGACCGACTTGCCTGAACCCAAATACGATGTCTTCTTGTCTTTTTCCGGCGAGGACCGCTCGGTCGGTCGCCGGCTGGAAGACAACCTCCGCGCGTTCGGGGTGCGTGTCTTCTTCGACGAGAAGATCGAGCTCTTCGCCGGCATCACGGACAGTATCCGGGAAGCCTTGAGCGAGTCGAAGACGCTGCTCGCCTACTACTCGGCGGACTACGCCGACCGTGCCGCCTGCCAGCACGAGCTGATGCTCGCCTTTCTGGCCGGTGAGGAGGAAGGCGATCCCTGCGGGCGGATCATGGTGCTCAACCCGGCACCGGACACCGGGCACCTGCGCCCGGTCCAGCTGGCCGACGCCAAGTTCGCGATCAGGGACGACAACGACCTGGTGCAGGCGATAGCCAAGCGGGCCGCGGCGGTCAACACCTCGATCGGCTCGGTCCTCCCGGTTTCGCCACCACCGTGGCCGGCCCACCGGATCGGCGTGGTCCGGCGGTTCCTGGGGCGCTACCGGGAGCTCTGGGATCTGCACACGGCATTGCACTCGGCCGACTTCCCGTTGATCGACGAGGCCGCCTGCGGCACCTTCGCCGCGGTGTCCGGCCTGCCGGGAGCCGGTAAGACGGCCTTGGTGACGACGTACGCGTGGCGGTTCGCCGCCGCCTACCCGGGCGGGGTGCGCTGGCTGAGCCTCGAGGGTGCCACCGCGGATCCCGGAGACCTGCGTCGCCGGTTCGAGACCGCGACGCCCGACCCGGCGACACGTCCGCGGGCAAGGGGACGCGGCGACCGCGCACGGTCCCGCAGATCCGCCACCGAGCCGGCGCGTTGCCTGTGGGTGGTCGACGACGTTCCGGCCGGGATCGGCCCCGACCTGCTCGCGGCGCTCCCGGCACCCGGTCCCGAGTCCCGGGTGGTCCTGATCAGCGAGGAAGACGTCTTCCGCGACGAACTCCCGGTCGTGCACGTCGGTCCGCTGCCGCCGGACGACGCGGCCGCGCTGCTGGACAGCTACCGCGAGCCGGACGACGGCGCCGACCGGCTCTCACGGGACGAGCTGGCGGCCCGCCTGGGTCACCACGCCGCTTCACTGGTCACCGTCGGGCGGCACCTGCGTGATCGGCACGGCCTCGCCTCGTACCGCACGTTCGCGGACGATCTGGCGATGACGGGGTCCCTCACCGCGGCGATCTTCGCGCCCGCCCGCGGGGTGCTCGATCGGATGACGCCCGACGAGCTGATCATCGTGTCGCTTGCCGACCGGATCGGCACGACCACCTTCTCGGCCGCGAACTTGACCGGGATGAGCCACCACGCACCCTTCGACGTGGGTGCCACGATGAAACTGCTGCGCGACCGGTCGGCCGCCGTCCGGGTCGGCTCCGACTGGCACCTCGACCCCTACGTCGTCCACGCCGCCCGCCGGGAGCTCCCGCTCGGGACGAATTGACGCGGCAGCGCGGGAAGGCCCCCTCACCGAGGCTCAGGACATCGGCGAGGGGGCCTTCGTTCTCCGCGGGCGAGAGCGGACGAAGCTCAGCCCACGGAGGGGCCCATCCCGAGTGACTGCGGCGTGCTCGCGTCCGGCGACGGCTGGTGCAGGCCTTCGTCCAGCGGGCCGAACTCGGTCATCAGGGCCGCGCTGCCGCCCCACGGGGTCTGCTCCTCGGCGATCAGCGAGTTCGTCGTGAGCAGCAGGCCGGCCACCGACGCCCCGTTCTGCACGGCGGACCGGCACACCCGCAACGGATCGACGACACCGAGGTCGATCATGTCGCCGTAGCGGTCGTACAGGGCGTCGAAGCCCTCGTCGTCACCCAGCTCGCGGGTGCGCGCGACGATCTCGTGGGCCGGGTGGCCCGCGTTGTGCGCGATCAGGAACGCCGGTTCGGCCAGCGCCCGCCGCACGATCTCGACGCCGATCGCCTGGTCGCCTTCCAGGCCGAGTCCTTCCAGGGCCTTCTCGGCGTGGAGCAGTGCCGCTCCCCCGCCGGCCACGATGCCCTCGGCCATCGCCGCCCGGGTCGCCGACAGGGCGTCCTCGACCCGGTGCTGCAGCTCCTTCAGCTCGGCCGGGGTGGCCGCGCCGACCCGCACCACCGCGACCTTGCCGGTCAAGGCGCCGATCCGCTCGGTCAGGACGTCCTCGTCGACGCCGAACTGTGCGCGTTCCAGCTCGGCCCGCAGCTGGCCGACCCGGAAATCGACCGCGGAAGAAGAACCCGCGCCGCCGACGATCGTCGTGCGGTTCTCGGTGACCCGGACCTGCTTGGCCCGGCCGAGGTGCTCCAGCGTCATCGTCTCCATCGTGAAGCCGGACTGCCGCGAGAGCACCGCGCCACCGACGATGGCCGCGAGGTCCTCCAGCTTGTGCAGCCGCCGGTCGCCGAACCCGGGCGCGCGCACGGCCACCGACTGGAAGGTGCCGTTCAGGTGGTTGTGCACCAGCATGGACAGCGCCGTGCCCTCGACCGTCTCGCCGATCACCACCAGCGGCCGGGGCGCGCGCATCACCTTGTCCAGCAACGGCATCAGCTGCTGCACCTTGGTGATCTTCTCCGCGCACATGAGGATGTACGGGTCGTCGAGCACCGCCTCCAGCCGGCCCGGGTCGGTGACCAGGTACGGCGAGAGGTAGCCGTTGTCGAACTCGAAGCCCTCGACGAAGTCGACGCTCATGCCGATCGTCGGCGACTCCTCGACCGTCACCACCCCGCCGTCGCCGACGGTGTGCAGGGCCTTGGCGATGACCGCGCCGACCGTGTCGTCGTCGTTGGCCGAGATCGCCGCCACCCGCGCGTAGTCCTGTTCGGACACCACCGGGTGCGCCCGCTTCTCCAGATGCGCGACCAGCAGGCCGACGGCGTGGTCGATGCCGCGCTTGACGAGCACCGGGTTGCCGCCGGCGGAGATCGCTCGCATGCCTTCGCGGACGATCGCCTGGGCGAGCACGGTGGCCGTGGTGGTGCCGTCGCCGACGACGTCGTTGGTCTTGATCGCCGCTTCCTTGACCAGCTGCGCGCCCATGTTCTCGAACTGGTTCTTCAGGTGGATCTCGCGCGCGATGGTGACGCCGTCGTTGGTGACCACCGGCGAGCCGGTGATCTTCTCGATGATCACGTTGCGGCCCTTGGGCCCCAACGTGGACTTGACCGCTTCGGCCAGCTTGTCGACGCCCGCCAGCAGCAGGTCGCGGGCCTCCGCGCCGAACCGCAGTTCCTTCGCCATGTGCGGTGCTCCTAGGGGGTGAGGATGGCCCGGCCGCGCACGCGCCCGGCGTCGAGGTCGGCCAGCGCGTCGAGCGCGGCGTCCAGCGGGTACTTCTTCGTGTGGAGCGTGACCTTCCCGGCTTGGGCGAGCACCATCAGCTCGGCCAGGTCGTTGTAGGTGCCCACGAGGTTGCCGATGATGTTGCGCTCGGTGGAGATGATGTCGATCGTCGGGATCTCGATGTTCGAGCCGTAGCCGATGACGAAGTGCGACCCGGCACGCCGGGTCATCGCGAAGGCGTCCTGCTGGGCGCCCTGCTCGGCGACGAAGTCGAGCACGACCTCGGCGCCGTTGCCGTCGGTCAGGTCGAGGACGGCTTCGACCTGCTTGCCGTCGGCCAACACCGTGAAATCCGCGCCCAAGGTCGACGCCAGTTCGAGGGCGTCGGCGTTGCGGTCCACCACGATCACGCGGGCGGCGGTCAACGCGCGAAGCGACTGGATGCCGATGTGCCCGAGGCCGCCGGCGCCGTTGACGACGCAGGCGGTGCCCGGGTACAGGTGCGGGACGGCCTTGCGCACCGCGTGGTAAGCGGTGATCCCTGCGTCAGCCAACGCCGCCACGTCGGAAGGCTCGGTCGACGGGTCGAGCTTGATGCACGCCCGCGCCGACGTCAGCAGGTATTCGGCCATCCCGCCGTCGCTGCTGATGCCCGGGAAGCTCCCGTTCGGGCAGTGCATGTCGTCGCCCGTGCGGCAGGCGTGGCACAGGCCGCACGTCGGCGTCGGGTGCAGGATGACCGTGTCCCCGACCTCGACGTTCGTCACCGCCGGGCCGACCTCGTGCACCCAGCCCGCGTTCTCGTGCCCGATCGTGTACGGCAGTTCGACGCCGGACTTCTCGGCCCACTGCTCCTCGATGATGTGCAGGTCGGTGCGGCAGACGCCGGCACCGCCGATCTTGACCACGACGTCGAACGGCCCGGTGGCGCGCGGCTGGAGGACGTCTTCGATCACCGGGTGCTGGTGGTACTTCTGCAGCCGCACGGCCTTCATCCCGTGCCCTCCTCTTCGCTGGTCAGGGCGTACCGCGCGCGCAGCATGCCGCGGCAGACGCCCGAGTTGGCCTCCATGCTCGTGCGCGTCAGCCGGGCAACAGCGAGGTGCCGCTTCGCGTCGGCCGGGGCTACTGCCGTCCCCGTCGCGGGGTCGAGCAGCAGCGGGTCGCCGTCCTCGGCGGGCAGGCCGAGCTCGCGGCGGCGGGCGCGCAACCGGTCCACGTCGGGGCTCCGCGGGATGTCGCCGAGGGTCAGCTTCCCCGGGTCGCGACCGTCCAGGGACCGGCAGACGCGGTCGGTGCCGGCCAGGACGGCCTTGCGGACGAAGTCGTACCGCAGGGTGTCGAGCTCGTCGACGGCCTCGCCTTCGAACGACGCGACGAACCCCTGCCGCGCGGCCACCCCGCGGTTGATGACGTCGGCCGCGAAGTGGTCGTCGAGCCGGATGTCGAGCCCGGTCAGGCCCGGCACCCCGGCCACGGCGTCGTAGGCGTCCGCCACCATCAGGAACGCGAAGTTGGGCGCGCAGAAGTAGGTCGGCAGCCGCAGCCGGACGACGGCGTGGCCCGCGTCGCTCACCTCGCAGCGGGCCACGAACCCGAGGTCGGTGAGGGGTTCGTCCAGTTCGGGATCCCGGACGGTGCCCAGCGCCGCCCACACGGCGGCGCGGGCCCCGGTCACCACGGCGGTCATGAGTTCGGCACGCCGACGGGCTCGACCTTCTCCGGGTCCGTCAGCCGCAGCTCCTCGGGGACGTCGATGCCGTAGAGGCGGGCGGCGTTCAGCCCGAGGATCTTCTTCTTCTGGTCGACGGTCAGCGGCGCGAAGTCCGACAGCTCGTCGTCGCCGGGCATGTTCCAGTCGACGAAGCCCTCGACCTGCCACTTCGGTTCCCAGATCGCGTAGTCCGCGCCGAAGATCAGCTTGTCCTCGCCGAGCCAGAACATCAGCTCGCCCATCACCTTGGCGAAGAACTTCGGGCGCGCGTGCATCAGGCCGCCGACGACGACGGCGAGCCCCGCGTAGACGTTCCGCTCCTGGGTGGCCATGAAGCAGAAGTCCTCGATACGCGGCAGGCCGACGTGCTCGACGATGAAGTTCAGGCCCTGGAAGCTCGTCGCCACCTGGTCCACATCGGACACGTCGAAGGCGTCCTTGTCCAGCGGCCAGATCGTCGGTCCCTTGTGGATGTGGACGTTGGTGACGCCGAGCTCCTCGCACTTCTCGAGGTAGCGAGCCGCGGCGGGGTCCTTCAGGCTCCAGCCGCGAGAGCCGCCACGCCACTCGGCCGTGTAGAGCTTGACGCCCTTGCAGTGGTAGCGCTTGACGCGTTCTTCGAACGCCTTCATGCCCGCGTCGCCTTCCCGCGGGTCGAAGGTGGTGTTCACGAGGAACTTGTCGGGGTGCTTCTCGGCCAGCGCGCCGTCGTTCTCGGTGGTGTTGAAGCCGGTCTTGTACCACTGCCGCAGGTTGGTCGGCTGGAAGATGGCCTTGTCGACGTGCCCCACCTCGAAGAGGTCGTGCATCATCAGTTCCTCGGAGTACTTCTGGAACCGGTCGATCGGCCAGTGTGTGTCCTTCGGGCCCAGTCCCTGGTAGGCGTGGAAGCACTCGATCCAGCCCTTGGCGTATTCCTCCTGGCCCTCCACCCAGTTGTCCGGGCTCGCGTCCCAGAAGTGGGTGTGGGCGTCCACCACGAAGTATTTCTCGCCGTCTTTTTCGTACATGGTTGATCCTCCTGAGCGGGATCGAGTGCTTACCTTCAGCGAACGGGCTTGAGGTCGAAATCGAGGAATTCGGCCGCGTCTTCGGGGTTGGCGAACATGATCGTGCGGTCGTCTTCGTGGATCATCCGCCCGTAGTGGGTGGACATGCTCTCCTCGAACTCCGCCGCGTTGAACCAGCCTTCTTCCTCACCGGCGGCTTCGTCGACCTCGGCGTAGACGACGTCCATGCGGCCGACCGCGTCGACCCGGATCATCGAGGGCAGTGGCGTGATCGTGACGTTGTCCTTCGTTCCCATCACTTCCGCGACGATCGCGCCGACCTGGTTGTTCATCAGGGTGAACCCGCACATGTTGGACGCGGTGTTGTCGGCCTTGAACGGGCTTTCCGCGGTCTTGAAGACAGTCACTGGCCCAGCTCCTCGGGTGCCTTGAGGCCCAATTCGGACAAGATGCCGGCGAACCGGCTCTTCACGCGGTCGAGACCGTCCTCGAACCGGATCGGCTTCGCGTCGGGCTGCGACCACAGCGGCTGCAGCGCGCGGGCGGCGGCGATGCACCGCGGCACCCAGTCCTCGAGCCACTTCTGCAGCAGCGCCTTGTTGTGGTCGGCGAACTCCTTGTCGTTGATCAGCAGGTGGAACAGCGGCTTGGTGTAGCGGAGGTCGCGTTCGGAGAAGTCGAACTCTTCGGCGCCGATCAGCGTCGGGGTGACGAAGTCGCCGTTCGCGGGCGCGGCTTGCTGGACGAGGTTGCTGCGGAACAGCTCGCCGACCAGGGGCTCGAAGACGACGTTCGCGGCGAAGATCGCCTCGCACCAGTCCCAGATCCCGGTCAGCTGCTCGGCGGTGTCCCGCACGCCCTGCCAGGCCGGGTCCTCGTTCCAGGTGGCCAGGTGGGCCGTGCCGTCGAAGCCCTCGATCTCCTCGGTGAGCGTCAGGTTGTACAGCGCCAGGTCCTGCGCCGCGCGGATGCGGTGCATGCTGTTGACCGAGATCGCGTTGTTGTGCATGTTCGTCGGCGCGCGGCGGTTGGCGTTCGCGAACAAGTACAAGCCCAAGCCGTGGTCGACGTGCATCCACGCGCCGACGTGCTTGGCGACGAAGTCCACCCAGTTCCGGTTCCACTGCTCGAACGCCTTGGCCTGGCGCGCGGCGTCGATGTTCTGGTTGAGCTGGCGCACGACGTTCGCGTTGTAGCGGTAGAGGGTGAGTTCCCACTCCTCGTTCGGGTCGCGGAACTCGTGCCAGCCGTGCGCCGGCCAGTCGTAGCCCTTGCCGCCGGACCCGGGGCTGCGTTCGGGCACCGGGCGGTCCGAACCCCACGCCTTCAGCGCGGTCCATTCCAGCGGGTATCCGGCCTGGCCATCGGCGAAGGCGTAGAGCCAGCCCTGGGACAGGTAGTGCCGCGGGTCGGGCTGGACCTCGACGGTGACGTCCTCGTAGTGGCTCTGCTTGCGCTTGGCCGGGGTGAAGTAGTTGTACTGGCGGGCAGTGGAGTCCGGGAAGACCTTCGCGCCCGCTTCGGCGTCGGTGAACGCCGGCTTCGGCACGCTGCGTTCGGAGGTGGCTGTCATGGGTTTCCTTACCCTTCGCCCGTGGTGGTGAACTTGTCGTAGAAGACGCGCTTGCCGTCGACGCCGAGCGCGGGCAGCAGCTCCAGCGCCGCCTCGACCATCGGCGGCGGCCCGCAGACGTAAGCGTCGGCGCCGGTCAGGTCGAGGCCGGCTTGGCGCAGGACGTCGGTGACGAAGCCGGTTTCGCCGGTCCAGTCGTCGTCGCCCGGCTCGGACAGCGCGGGGACGTACCGGAAGCCGGGCAGTTTCGCTTCCAGCTCCCGCAGTTCCGCCTCGAAGCAGAGGTCGCGGCGGCGGCGGGCGCCGTAGTAGAAGGTCGCCTTCCGGTCCAGGCCGCGCTCGGCCATGGACCGCAGCAGCGCCAGGATCGGCGCCATCCCGGCCCCGCCGCCGACGAACACGAGGTCCTTGCCCGGGTTGTCCCGGAGGGTGAACACCCCGAACGGGCCGGTCACCCGGAGCCGGTCGCCGACCGCGACTTCGGCGTCGAGGAACCGGGAGAACAGCCCGTCGGGGTAGATCTTGATGACGAACTCCAGCAACCCCTCGCGGGCCGAGGTGTTGGCCATCGAAAACGACCGCGTCTCCTCGGTGCCCGGGATCGCGAAGTCCAGGTACTGGCCGGGGAAGAACTTGAGGTCGCCGTCCAGCCGCACCACCAGGTGCCGGAGATCGTGCGTCACGTTCTCGTTCGAAACGACCTCGACCTCGGCCTCCTGGATCGGCAGGCCGGACTGGATCATCTCCTCGTCGTAGTTGAGCAGCTCGATCGTCAGGTCTTCGTAGGCGTGGGCCCGGCACAACAGCGTGAAGCCTTCCTCCTTTTCGTAGTCGGGGAGCGCGAAGGTCGAGTACCGGTCGTGTTCGACGTCGTCGCCGTCGAGGAGGAACGACTTGCAAGCCGCGCACTGCCCTTCCTTGCAGCCGTGCATGAGCATGACGCCCTGCTCGGCGGCGGCCCGCAGGATCGTCTGGTCCTCGGCGACGTCGATCTCGATCCCGACCGGCTCGAACCGGACGCGGTGCTTTTCCGCCATGCCGGGCCCTTCCTCGTCAGGCCTGCGGTGCCGGGCGCCCGGCCGGGCCCTGGCGGTTGTAGTCGGCCACGAAGGCGGCGCGCTGCTCGGCGGTCATCCGGTTGAGCAGCACGTTCGGCGACTGCACCTCGGGCATCCGGCGCAGGTGGTCGAGCGTCCACATCTTCTTCGGGTCCAGGTTCAGGTGCGGCTGGGCGACCATGGTCTTGCCGTCGTCGCGGACGAAGCCCATGTCGGAGACGACGTCGGCCCAGTTCCAGCCGTGGTAGAGCGTCTCCCACTCGCGGGCGCCGACCAGCTGGCCCATGTTCGGGGTGTTGCGGCCCTGGTAGGTGGGCCGGAACGCCTCGGCGTCGGTCCAGCGGCAGGTCTCCGAGCAGTACGTCCGGTGCTGGCCGTCGACCTCGTCGACCACCATGTCCTCGCGGATCAGGCACGGCACCATGCAGGTCCAGCACCGGTGCGGGTACACGTAGTCGACGTCCTCGGCGACGATCGGGTGGTGCCCGTTCGGCGTCGCGAGGCGGTTGTAGTTCTCCCACCACTTGCCGTACTTGTCGTACCAGCCCGGGTACTTGTACTCGAACCACTCGAAGTCTTCGTCGGTCATCGGGTCGATGCGCCAGTAGTTGGCGAGCCACCCGGTGGCGAAGAACTGCGCGACTTCGTGGACGTAACCCTTGTTCCAGATCCGGTTCCACGCTTCTTCGATCAGGTCGTGCGGGATCACCAGGCCGTACTTCTCGAGCGGGACGAGGTAGCTGCGGTAGTAGTCGTCGTAGATCCAGCGGCGCCACATTTCCGCGTAGCTCTCGCGGTCCTTGCGGCGGTCCTTGGTGCCGTATTCGATGAACGTGCCGATCGCGGCGTCGACGACGGCGTGGTTGTTCCACCACGCGTACCGCAGGTCGCGTTCGAGCAGCTGGTGGTTGCTCTCGTCCGACAGCGCCATCAGCAGGGTCGCGTAGCCGTTGCTGATGTGGCGGGACTCGTCGGACTGCACCGAGTGGAACACCGTCGGCAGCAGGTAGTCGCCGTTCGCGGCGGCCTCGGCCGGCATGGCGACGAACAGCGTGTTCGTGAACGCCGTTTCCGCGACGATCGTGAGGTAGATGCTCGCCGCGGTGATGGCGTCGCCGGTGATGAAGCCTTCGGCGAACTGGCGGCCGATGGTGCCGCAGTAGTCGTTCTGGAAGTTGCGCAGGCTCGAGTTGAAGCCCGCCGGGTCGATGTAGTTCTGCATGTACAGGCGCTTGAGGTTCTGCTGGATCGTCGAGTGCCGGACCTCGTCGATCATCTGGATCGCCTGGCCGTTGTGCAGTTCCGGGTTCGGGACCGTGCGGAACAGCAGCGGCATCGCCCGCGCCGCGGAGATCTCCGGCAGCGGGATGATCGACAGGAACAGCTTCTGCCACTCCAGCCAGCGCTCCTGGACCTGGCGGAACATGTTGCCGCGGATCGCGCCGTCCTCGGCGCCGTAGACCCGGTGGTCCTTTTCCTCCTGCATCGGGAAGTACGAGCGGAGGACCTGCTTCAGCGGGTCCTTCTTCTTGGCCTTCCGGAAGGTGTAGTCGGTGCCGTAGTGCGAAACCGGGGTGTGGTAGGCCGGTTCCCACGACAGTTCCTGGATCTTCTGGTGGGCTTTCGCCACACTCTGGCGACTCATGGATCACTCCTTGTCTCCTGAGCTCGCCGCCCAGGGCGTCCTGCGTTGACCATTAGGCGGCCACGCGCGGGCGCCGCGGGTCTCAATCTGAGACAGAACCGCTGCTCAGGGTGTTTCGCCGGCGTCGAGCAGCCGCGCGCGCAGCCCGGCCAGCTCGTCGTGGATCCCCGTCTGCACGCGGGCGTCACCCTCGACGGTGGGGACGATCCCGAACGCGCGCAGCAGCGCGGCGGCGGGCTCGCCGGGGTGGCCCGCCGCGCCGAGCTCCGGGTGCAGGCCCTGCTCGGCCAGGTGCGTGAAGACCAGGTTGACGATCGTCCAGGGGTTGTACGTCTCGGCGGCCATGCCCCCATCGCACCGCCGCCGCGGCACCGGGAGCGTCTCAATTTGAGACACCGGCCCGGGCCGCGCGCGCCTACGCTGGACGGGCGGCACAACGGGTGTGCCCGCACCCACGTGGGCCGCGGGGAACTGGAGGTCGCGTGGACGAGATGGCCTTGGTCGCCGACGACGAACTCGCCCGCACCCGGGTGCGGTTCTTGACCGCCGAAGCGGTCCCCGCGGATACCGTCCGGCCGACGATCCTGGCCTCGTGGCGGCGGTCGCGGGAGTTCCAGGTCGAGGCCGACCGGATCGACCCGCTCTACCTCGGCGACCGGAACCTCGACGTCCCGCTCATGCGCGGCGCCGAACCGGTGCTGCACAAGCTGGGCGAGCAGTTCGAGGGCCAGCCGATCAGCCTCATCCTCACCGACCCCAGCGGCGTCGTGCTCACCCAGCGGACCGGGGACGCCGACCTGGCCCGGCACCTGGAGCGCGTCGAGCTGGTGCCCGGGTTCAGCTACGGCGAGCAGTCCGTCGGCACGAACGGCATCGGCACCGCGCTGGAGGACGGCCGCCCGACGACGGTGTTCGGGCACGAGCACTACGCCGAGCACCTGGAGAACCTGGCCTGCGCGGGGGTGCCGATCCACCACCCGATTTCGGGCAAGAAGGTCGGCGCCGTCGACCTCACCTGCTGGTACAAGGACGCGGGCGGCCTGCTCGTCGCGCTGGCCCGCTCGACGGCCGAGCAGGTCCGCCAGGCCCTGCTGCGGCACAGTGACCTGCGGGAGATGATGCTCTTCCAGGCCTACTTGCAGACCTGCCGCCGGTGGACGGGCATCGTGCTGGCGTTCAACGAGGACATCGTGATGATGAACGACCGGGCCCGGCAGCTGCTCGACCCGGCCGACCAGTCGGTGCTGCTCGGCCACGCCACCGAGGCGCTGGCCGAAGGACGGCGGACCCCGGCGACTCTGTCGCTCTCCAGCGGGTTGCGCGTCCGCGTGTTCTGCCGCCGCATCGAGGGCCGGCGCGAATCCGAGACCGCGGGCGGCGTGCTGTCGGTGAAGCTGATCGACGCCGAGGAGACCCTGGCCGTCCCGACGCCGATGCTGCCCATGTACCTGCCGGGGGTCGTCGGCTCGGCGCCGCTGTGGCTGCGCTGCGGGCACGACCTCGACACCGGCCACCAGCGCGGCGAGTGGGTCGCCCTCGAAGGCGAGGCCGGGACCGGCAAGCTGACCCTGGCGAAGGGCCTGCACCAGCGCCACCACCCGGCGGCCCGGCTGTTGACCGTCGACACGGCGCCCGGCACGGACTGGGCCGCGCTGCCGCGCGAACACGCCCAAGCCCCGATCCGCACGCTGGTGATCCGGCACGCCGACCGGCTGACGGCGCCGGCGGCCACCGCGCTGGCCGCAGCCCTGCGGATCCTGCGCGAGGATCCCCGCGCGCCCTGGGTGGTGGTCACCCTCGTGCCGGAGGCCGAGACCGATCCGGCGCTGGCCGAGCTGCTGAAGTTCTTCCCCCGGACGGTGCACGTGCCGCCGCTGCGCCACCACGTCGAAGACCTCGCGGAGCTCGTCCCGCTGGTGCTGAGCAAGCTCGGCTACGGCGGCAGGCTGACGTGTTCGGCCGCCGCCCTGCACCTGCTGATGCGGGCGGAGTGGCCGGGCAACACCGGCCAGCTCCACCAGGTGCTGCGCAAGGTGGCCCAGCGCCGCCGCGCGGGCACCATCCGCCCCGGCGACCTCCCGGCGGAGTTCCACGCGGTGACCCGGCGGCCGCTGAACCGCTTCGAGTCGATCGAGCGGGACGCCATCGTGCGGTGCCTGGAAGACGCGGACGGCAACAAGGTCAGGGCGGCGAAGCTGCTGGGCATCTCCCGGGCGACGATCTACCGCAAGATCCACGAGTACGGCATCGTGCCGCCGGCCCGGTAGCCGCCGGCATCGATGCAGTGAATGACTCATTCCTGGCGTCGGACGTCAGGAATGAGTCATTCACTGCATGCGGGAGCCCGTGTCGTCCTCCCCCAGGAGAGACGTCACTTCGCCGGCGGGTTCACCGCCGCCGCGACGTCGGCGATCGTCTTCGCGTCGACCAGCCCGGTGTCCTCCAGGACCGTCATGTGGTCGAGGACGGTCTGGTTCGCCTGCGTCGCGTGCCGCCGGATGACGTCGTTCTGCGTGCCGGCCCGGACTTCGGCGATGGTCGCGAAGATCTTGCCGTGCGAGGCGCGGAGCAGGTTCGCGAACAGCTTGTCGAACTCCAGGCCCTGGGCGTCGGTCAGCTGGCGGACCCAGCCCTGCTGTTCGGCGGTGGCCTGGTCCGGCAGCGTCACGCCGAGGATCTTCGCGTCCTCGCGGACGAGCTGATCGAGGTGGGAATGCCCGTCCAGCAGGTGCAGCCCGGCCCGCTTCACCTGTTCGCTGCTGGCGTGGGTCTGCGCGAGGTCGCCCGCGGGGATCTCCCAGAGCCCCGCCTGGCGGACCTTGACCAGGAACGTCTTGTCGAGCTCGGTGACCGGCCCGGCGCCCGCCACGTCGTTCGTGGCCGCGAGCTGGGCGGCCGAACCCGGTTGCATGCCGGCCATGTCGTGCGCCGGGACCTGCGCCTGCGTCGAGCCGGGCGCGGTCTGGGCGCTCGCGTTCAGCACCATGACCGAGCCGATGCCGACCACGGCGAGCGTGGCCACGACGACCAGCGCGGTCCGGGCCTTGGCGCGGCCGGTCATGCCACGGTGATCCGGCATGGTTCCTCCTTCTGATGGCAGTTCGGTACCGGGAACACGGATGCCGTCACGCGGAGGTTCAGCGAAATCCTTATGAATGTCTCACGTGCCAACGGAATCAGTGCAGCGGACAGCCATCGGCCACGAAAAAAGGAAGCGACGGCCGAGCCGGCCGGACACCGCGGCGAACGCCGGGGATGTCCATCTTGACCGATGCTCTTGCGACTGGCAAGTATTGCGCCATGCAAACCCTCGAAGACGCCGGCCCGGACGTGGCCGCCCTCGACAACCTCACCGTGGTCCTGGTCGGGATCGCGTGGGAGTGCGCGCACGCGGCGCCGCCGGAGGTGTCGTTCCCGCAGACGCGGCTGCTGCTGATCCTCGACCGCCTCGGCCGGGTCCCGAGCTCGCAGCTGGCGGCGGCGATGGGCGTCAACGCGTCCTCGGTGACGCGGCTGGCCGACCGCCTGGAAGCCCTCGGCCACGTGGCTCGCGGCCGCAGCCCCGGCAACCGCAGCGTCGTCACGCTGGAGGTCACCGAAACCGGGCACGAGATCGTGGCGCGGATGCTCGAGCGGCGGCAGGCCGCGCTGGGCGCGCTGCTGGACAAGCTGCCGCCGGCGCAGCGGAAGGCCGCGGGCGAGGCGGCCCGGCAGCTGGTGCACGCGGCCGCCACCATCCCGGCGCTCGGCCCGGCGGCGCTGTGAGAAGCCGCCCAAAAGCAGGCCGACCCCCAAGCGACACGTAACCGTTGCCACGAAGTCATTCGGCCGTGACTGTGGTCGGATTGGCACCGATCGGCACTGTGAGTGCCATCCTGGACGGCATGCCGACCCGGTGGACGTGCCCGCGCTGCGACCGCGAGTTCGCGCGCGCCGGCCAGGGGCACACCTGCGTCCCCGGCTGCACGGTCGAGGAGACCTTCGCCGGCAAGGCGCCGTGGCAGCGTTCGGTCTACGACGCGGTGCTCGAGCACCTGCGCACCCTCGGCGACGTCCACGAGGACGCCGTCAAGGTCGGGGTGTTCCTGAAGCGGGACCGGAAGCTGGCCGAGCTGCGGCCGCGCTCGCGGGACGTGCTGGTGTACCTGTGGCTGCCGAGTCCCGTCGAAACGGCCCGCATCGCCCCGGCGAGCTGGGCGAGCGGGCCGCGGGTCGGGCACAAGCTCAGCCTGCGTGCGGTGTCCGATGTGGACGACGAAGTCCGCGGCTGGCTGACCGCGGCCTTCGCCGTCTCCTGAGGTTCAGGAACCCGTGGGTCCCGTCCAGCCGTCGGGCACGTGGCCGATGCGGACCCGCTGCGGGTGGTCGCCCACCGGCACCGAAACGAGCTTCTGCCCGGTCGCGAAGTCGATGGCGGTGACCTGGTCGGCGCCGGCCTCCGAAATCACGCAGGCCTTGCCGTCGCCGCTCACCGTCGCCCAGTACGGCTTCACCGCGGGCACCAGTGTCCCCTGCTGCAGGGACGCGCGGTCGACGACCGTGGCGTAGTCGTCCATGGTTCCGGCGACGCAGAGCTTGGTGCCGGCCGGGTTCATCGACAGGCCGTGGTGGCGTGAGTCGTTGACGAAGGTCTTGCGATCGTCGCTGGTGGCCGGGTTCTTCGGCAGTTCCTTGATCCGGGTGATCTTGTCGGTGGCGACGTCGTACTCCACGAAGCCGTTGAAGAACGACACCTGGAAGTACAGCTTCGACTCGTCCGGGGTGAACGCGACCGGGCGCACGGCGTCCGAAAGGTCACTGCGGCCGAAGGCGTCCAGCCGCTGGCGCATGTCGATCACCTTGACCTGTTGGAACGTCGCGGTGTCGACGACGGTGATGTGCCGGTCCCCCTTGGTGAAGTCCCAGCCCGGGTCGTCGAGGTCGGTGTCGACGTTGCCGATCGACATGTTCCACAGGTACCGGCCGCCGTCGGTGAAGACGTTCTCGTGCGGCTTGTCCCCGGTGGCGAACGAGCCCAACTGCTGGCCGGTGACGATGTCCAGCACGTGCACGGTGTTCGACGTCGAGGCGGAGACGGCGACGCGGCGGCCGTCGGGCGAGACCGCCATGTGGTCGGAGCGGAAGCCCGACACCGGGAAGCGCCAGTTGATCCGGCCGGTCGTCAGGTTGATCGAGACGACGTCGGCGAAACTCGGCCGCGACGCCACCACCGAACCGCCGTCCGGCGTCGTGTACATGTCGTCGACGAACTGGTCGTGCCCTTCGCCGGGCCCGTTGCGGATGCCGAGGAAGAAGGCCAGCTTGATCGGGTTGAGGTAGATCTCCGTCAGGCGCTGGTCCTTGTCGGGGATGATGTTCACCCGCCCGATGCGGGCGAACGAGCCGCGCGACTGGATGACGTCCGCCGTGCCTTCCCAGTTGTTGCCGACGAACATCACCTCCCGCAGGGCGGCCGCGGCGCCGGTCGCCGGCACCGCGGCGCCGGTCGCCAGCAGGGCGACCGACGCGGTGAGGCAGGCCAGGCGCGAGAGGTACGAGCGGTTCCGGCGGACCGGGGGATTGCGCACGGGAGACACCTTTCGACGCTGAAGAGGTGTGGTGACCTGGAGGCGATGGATTTCGCGAAGGAACGGGGTTACTGTCCGGTATTGTCACGATAACCGGCCACCGGAGCCGCTCCGGTAGGGCCGCTCGCCCAACATCGCGGACGCGGTGTTGTGGCCCTGCCACAACGGGAGGGGTGCCGTGCCGGCCTCACCGCTGCTCCGGCAGGTGCTGGACGCGATGGCCGCCGATGACACCGTCGTGAACGAGCTGGTGAAGGCCGCGCGGAGCCAGTCCCCCGCGGTCGCGCGGCTGCCGGAAGCCGAGAACCGGCGGCACGTCCAGTTCCTGCTCTCGGCCGCGTTGCGCGCCACGACGAACCCCGACACCGCGGACTACACCACCGCCGAGGCGCTGGGCGCCGACCGGGCCGCGCAAGGCGTTCCGCTCACCGACCTGCTGCGCGGGGTCCAGGCCGGCCGCACGCTCGCGGCCCGCTTCGCCGTCGAACGCGCGCGGGCGGCGGGCCTGCCCGACGACGTCATCCTCGAGACCATCCTCGACGCCGAGCGCTACACCGGCGCGCTGGAGCGGCACATCGTCAAGGGCTACCACGCCGCCGAGATCCAGCTGTCGCGGACGGTCCGCGACGCGCGGACCCAGCTGCTGCGCACCCTGCTGCTCGCCGGGCACCCGCCCACGCCGGAAGAGCTCCGGCAGGCGGGGCTGCGTCCCGAAGGCCGGTATTCCTGCGTGGTGTCCGACGTCAGCGACCCGGCGCGGGCGCGCACCCTGGAACAGGCGCTGCTCGAGTTCGGCGGGGTGTACGGGCTGGTCGAGGGCAGGCTGACCGGGCTGGCGGCGCGCCCGCCCGCCGGCGTCGCCCTCGCCGACGGGGTCCTGGTGGTCGTCGCGCCCCCGGCCGCGCTGTCCGAGCTGCGGGAGGTGCACCGGCTCTGCACGGCTGCGGCCCGGATCGCCGGCCCCGGTCACCACGACCTCACCGAGCTGGCGGGCGAAATCGCGCTGACGGCCCAGCCGCTTCTGGCGGACCTGCTCACGGCCGGCGTGCTCGGCGCGCTCGACCCGGCCAACGCGTTCCACCGCGAGCTGGCCGCGACGGCGCTGGCCTACCTCGACCACGGCCAGCGCCTGCGCCCCACGGCGGAGGCGCTGCACCTGCACCCCAACACGGTCCGGTACCGCCTCGACCGGCTGGCCGAGCTCACCCCGCTGGCCCTGACGGAGAACAGCTGCGGCCGCGTCCTCGACGCCGTCCGGTCGTGGTGGGCGCTGCACCACTGGCTCGGCGACCGCTAGGGTCACCCGCATGGCCGAACTTCGCCGCATGCCCGCGACCACGTCCAGCGGAGAATGCGTTTTCTGCGCGATCGGCACGGGCCAGGCCCCGGCGGCCTTCGTCCACGAAGACGACGACTTCGTCGCGATCGTCGACCTCCGCCCGGTCACCACCGGACACCTGCTGGTGCTGCCCCGGGCCCACCACGCGGACCTGGCTTCGCTCCCGGCGCCCGCCGGCGCGCGGATGTTCACGATCGCCCAGGCGCTGGCGGCGGCGTTGCGGCGCACGGACCTGCAGTGCGAGGCGATCAACCTGTTCCTGGCCGACGGCAAGGCGGCGGGCCAGGAGATCCCCCACGTCCACCTGCACGTGATCCCCCGCTTCGCGGGCGACGGCTTCGTGATGAACGCCGACTGGCGGGTGCGGACGAAGGAGGAGCTGACGGAGGTCGCGGCGAAGGTCCGGGCGGCGCGTTAGGCCTTGTCTCAGGCCTTGTGATCACCGCGGATACCCGTCGCCGACCCGATCCCCGGCACTGACGGCCGCGTAGTCCTTCAGTTCCAAGGCATTCGCCGCTTCCCGGATCGGGCGGGACATCTGCTCCAGGACGCGGTTGCGGCCCGGCAGGTACGGCATCAGCTTGATCATCCGGGTGTTGAACCACGCGAACGCCCGGGACTGCGGGATGATCCCGCGCAACGCCGTCTTCGCCAGGGCCTGGTTCTTCTCGATGAACGGCCGCATCAAGGCCTCGTACCGGGTCAGCGCCTGCGAAAAGTCCGAAGCCAGCTCGCCCGCCAACACATACGCGCCCACCAGCGCCAGGCTCGTGCCCTGGCCCGAGGCCGGTGACGCGCAGTAGCCCGCGTCGCCGAGCAGCGTCACCCGGCCCGCCGACAGACTGTCCATCACGATCTGGCACACCGGGTCGAAGTAGAAGTCGTCCGCCTCGCGCATCGCCTCCAGCAGCGCCGGGATCTCCCAGCCCAGATCCGCGAACCGGTCCGCCACCAGGTCCTTCTGGCCGTCGACGTCGCGGCGGTCGTAGGTCAGCGGAGGTGCGCTGAACCAGAACGCCGCCTTCGCGTCGGCTGCCCGCGCGGTGCTGTAGACGTTCACCATCTTGCCCGGCGCCGCCGAATGCAGCAGCTCCCAGCGGTCCAGCTCGAAGCTGTTGGGCACCGTCGAGATCGAGATGTAGGCGTCGAAGCGGCGCAGGAAGTCCTCCTCCGGGCCGAACGCCAGGGCGCGGACGCCGGAGTGCAGGCCGTCCGCGCCGACCACCAGGTCGAACCGGCGGGGTGCGCCGTGGGCGAACGTCACCTCGACGCCGTCGGGACGCTGGTCGAGCCCGGTGATCCAGTCGCCGAAGACGTACTCGGTGGTCGAGCGCGTGGCGTCGTGCAGAATGCGGGCCAGGTCGCCGCGCAGGATCTCGGTGTCGTCGCCGTGGCGGAAGCCGAACGTGTCCGCGTCGAGGGTGGCCAGCTGCTTGCCGCGCTTGTTCACGAACGCCGCGCCGCGCATGTCGGTGCTCGCCGCGTGCACCTGCTCCAGCAGGCCCATCCGGCGGACGACGTCGACCGCGACGCCGCGGATGTCGACCTTGTAGCCGCCTTCGCGCAGGCTCGGGGCGCGCTCGACGACCGTGGCGTGGAAACCGTGGTGGTGCAGCCAGAAGGCGAGGGCGGGGCCGGCGACGCCGGCGCCGGAGATCAGGATGTTCTTCGTCATGCCCCGAAGCATCGGCGGGGCCGCTGACCGCTCACGAACCGAGCGCGAACCGCCGCTGACCGGCCTCCTCGACCGCCTGCTCGGGCGGCAGTTCCCGGCCGCGGTCGAACGCCTCGGCGTAAGCCGAAGCGCCGAGGCGCGCCCGGACGCGGTCCGTCACCGACGCGACGTCGGCGTCCCCGCTGACCGGCGCGCCGCGCAGCCCGACCGCCACGCCGAGCAGGAACGCGGCCCGCTCGTCCTCCTCGCGCCCGGCGAGGACGCCGGCCAGCCCTTCGATCGCCTGGGCCGCGCCGGGCAGGTTCGCGTGTTCCAGCGCCGTGGACAGGGCTTCCTGGTGCAGCTCGGTCGCCTCCTCGAGGTGGCCTTCGGCGGCCGCCGTCCAGCCGAAGCCGGTGTGGACGCGGATCCGCGTCTCGCCACCGGTCACCGGATCGGCGGCCAGGGCGAGCGCCGAGGTGTACCAGCGCCGGGCCGCGGCCAGGTCGCCCGCCCGCCGCGCGATCTCCCCCAGACCGCCGCGGGCCCGGGCGAGTGTCACCGGAGTGCCCGCGGCACGCGCTTGCTCGGCGGCGGCGCGGTAGTCGGCCTTCGCGGCTTCGGTGTCCCCCTGTCGCAGGACGCCGTCGGCGCGGCGGCACAGCAGGTCGGCGGCGTCTTCGGCCGCGCCGAGTTCGCCGGCCAGCCGAACGGACTCGTCCATCAGCTCGCGGAACCGCGCGTGGTCGCCGCGCCAGTCGGCGAACTCCGCGAGCTTCTCCAGCGCGCTCGCCTCGCCCCAGCGGTCGCCCAAGGTGCGGAAGGCGTCCAGTGCGGCCGAAAAGTGCGTTTCGGCTTCGGCGATCCGGCCGCGGTACTGCGCGCCGAGGCCGTCGCCGATCCGCGCGAAGGCCCGTGACCACGCGTCCGGGCCGATCAGCGCGGCCAGCCGGGCGCCGTCCTCGGCCTTGGTGCGCGGGGAAAACGCCCACAGCAGGAAGAGGTACGGGTACTCGAGCGGCCCGTCGAGCCGCCGCAGGACCGGCTCGATCGCGACGTCGGTGTCCGACGCCTGGATCGCGCAGACGACGTATTCCTCGGCCAGTCCCGGCGGCGGTTCGGGACCGATCGCGGCGAGCACGGCGTCCGCGATCGGCGGCACCTCGCTCCGCAGGCCGCGCAGCCACCAGTACCAGGACAGCGCCGCGATGAGCCGCAACGCGGTTTCGGGTTCCGAGGCGGCGCTCCAGCGCAGGGCCGCGTGCAGGTCGGCGTGTTCGGCGGTCAGCTCGGCCAGGGCCGTCAGCTGGTCCGCGCCGCGCAGGTCCGGCTCGTGGGCCACCGCGAAGTCCAGGAAGTACTGCGCGTGCGCCGCGTGCCGGTCGTCGCCCTGCTCGGCGCAGAACGCGCGGATGGTCTCCAGCATCCGGTACCGGCCGCCGGCGAACTCGACGAACGACTTCTCGACCAGGCCGGTCAGCACCGCGTCGGCGTCGGGGACGGCGCAGACGCGCTCGACGGCGACCGGCCGGGCGCCGCCGGCGAACACCGCGAACCGGCCGGCCAGCAGCCGCTCCGCCGGGTCGAGCAGGTCCCAGCTCCACTCCACGACACCGCGCAGGGTCCGGTGCCGCGGCTCGGCCGTCCGGTCGCCGCGCGACAGGAGCCCGAACCGGTCGCCGAGCCGCGCGGCGACGTCGTCCACCGGCAGCGACCGCAGCCGGGCGGCCGCGAGCTCGATGGCCAGCGGGAGGCCGTCGAGGGCGGCACAGATGCGGGTGACCGCGCCCGGGTCGGGTGCCGCGCCGGGAGCGACCGCCGCGGCCCGTTCGGTGAACAGCCGGGCCGCGGCGTCGGCGGGCAACGTGCCGACCGGCACCAGCGTCTCGCCGGTCAGGGCCAGTGCTTCCCGGCTGGTGGCCAGCACGCGCAGGCCGGCGCACTCGCCCAGCAGGCGCCGCACCAGCCGCGCGGCCTCGGCGACGACGTGTTCGCAGTTGTCGAGGACCAGCAGCAGCGGCCGGTCGGCGAGCCCGGCCACCAGGCGGTCGGCCGGGTCCGCGGCCGCGCCGGGCGTCAGCACGCCCTGTTCGCGCAGGCCCAGCGCGGTCAGGACGGTGCGCGGGACGTCGGTGGTCGTCGCGAGTTCGACGAAACACACCTCGCCCGCCGCCCGCGCCGCGGCTTCGACGGCGAGCCGGGTCTTGCCCGCGCCGCCCGGTCCGGTGAGCGTGACGAGCCGGGCGTCGCGCAGGGCCGCGGTGAGCCGGTCGAGCTCGGCGCGGCCGACGAACCCGGTGAGCGGCACCGGCACCCGGCGGGCCGGGGCGGGCGCGGCGGCCCGCAGGACGGCGGTGTGCGCGTCCGCGAGTTCGAGCGACGGGTCGGCGCCGAGTTCGTCGGCGAGGCGCTCCCGCATCCGCGCGAACACCGCCAGTGCTTCGGCGGACCGGCCGCTGCCGTGCAGCGCGCGCACGAGCTGGGCGGTGAGGCGTTCGCGCAGCGGGTGCTCGCCGGTCAGCTCCCGCAGCTCGGCGACCAGCCGATCGTGGTGGCCGAGCGCCAGCCCGGCTTCGACGCGGTCCTCGGTCGCGGCCAGCCGCAGTTCCGCCAGGCGGGCCGCGCGCGGCGGGTCGGCGAGCCCGTCGAGCGCGGCGCCGCGCCACAACGCGAGCGCTTCGGTGAACAGCGCCAGTTTCGCGGCGGGATCGGGGGTTTCCCGCGCTTGTGCGGTGAGCCGCTCGAACCGGTGGACGTCGACGTCGGCGGGGTCGACGGCCAGCCGGTACCCGGCGGGGGTGAATTCGACGAGACCGTCGGGCGCGCCGGCGTCCCGCAACCGGCGTCGCAGCCGCGAAACCTGGGACTGGAGCGCTTCGGCCGCGCCCTCGGGCGGGTGCTCGCCGTGCAGGCCGTCGATGAGCCGTTCGGCGCTGACCACCCGCCCGGCATCGAGAGCGAGGAGGGCCAGCAGCCCCCGCAGCTGCGGGCCGCCCAAGGCAACCGGGGTCCCGTCGGGACGGTGGGCTTCGACCGGCCCGAGGATGGCGAACTGCACGCCGACGATTCTTGCCTAGCGCGGGGGTCCGGCGGCCGGCTTTCGGCAAACCGGACCGGCCAGGCTTCGCGAGCACCCCGTGGCCAGCCCCGGCGAACCAGACGGGTCAGTCTCCGGTGATCCGGACCGACCGCTCCCCCGCGCCGAGGAACTCCAGCAGCCGCGCGGCCTCCTCCTCGATCTCCGCCCGCTCCCCCGCCGTGAGCCGGTCGAGCGGCGTGATCTCCAGGCTCGTTCCGTGCAGCCGCCAGTCCGCGCGATAGAAGCCGTCCACCAGCAGCGTTCCCCGCGAAGCGCCGTTGCCGGGCGGCAGCGGGACCCGCCGGCCGGGCGGGAGCACCCGGGTCCGGTCCGCGTGCGACAGCAGGACGTTGTCGTACTCCGGCAGGAACCGCGCCGGCGCCGGGGGGGTCCAGCCGTCCAGGGTGGTGAGCACGGCCGGGCCGGTCGAGCCCCAGACGCCGCGGGGCGGGAGCTGGGCCGTCGGGACGAAGTAGCCGACCGCGTACGAGAGCGCTTCGGCATCGTGGTCCGGCCAGCGTTCGGTGAGGAGCTCCCGCAGCTGCCGCCGGGTGCGCGGCCGTTCCTCGAGCCACGCCCGCCCGGCGGCCGCCACCGCGCCGAGGTCGGCGTCGCCGATGCGGCGGCCGAAGTGGCCGGTGTAGCCGCTCGCCACGACGGGCTGGATCAGCGGCCGCAGGATCCGCGCGTCCTCGGCGAGGACGAGGTGGACCGTCCCCCGCATCAGCGACCCGCGCACGGCGGCCCGCCCGGTGATCAGCGCGGCCAGTTCCTCCGGCCGGAAGCCCGAGATCCGCGTCCACAGCCCGACGTACGGCGCGAGCGGGGCCTGTGCCTGCATCCCGACGAGGTTCCCGAGCATCGTGGCGACCGGCTGCGACGTCCGCTCGAGGAGGTGCTGCCGCGCGAGCAGCGCCCGGTTGAGCGCCCGGACGTTCACGACCGCAGCCCGCGGAAGAACGTGCGGATGTCGGCCACGAGCAGCTCGGGCTCCTCCATCGCCGCGAAGTGGCCGCCGGAAGCGAAGTCCGACCAGTGCGCGATCTTCTCCTCGGGATCCATGATCCGCCGGACCACCGGCGAGCTGTTGAACACCGCCCAGCCCGCCGGGACGTCCGACGGCGCCAGCCAGCCGTGTCCCGAGTGGGCCGCCTCGTACAGGAACCGGGCCGCGCTCGCGCCGCTGCGGGTGAACCAATAGAGACTGACGTTGGTCAGCAGCCGGTCGCGATCGATGCCGTTCCCGCCGGTCCACGCCTCGAACTTCTCCGCGATCCAGGCCAGCTGCCCGACCGGGGAGTCGGTGAGCGCGGCCGCGATCGTCTCGGGCTTGTGCGACTGGAGGTCGAGGTAGCCGCGGCCGGCCCGCCAGGCTTCGCGGGCGGCGTCCAATTCGGACTGTTCGGTCTCCGACAGGTTCTCCGGCAACGGCAGCTGCTCGCCGGCCAGCGCGATCGTGCCGCGGTCGCTGTTGACGTGGGTGCCGATGACGCGGTCCGGGTACAGCGCGGCGAGCCGGCCGGTGACGCCCGCGCCGAGGTCGCCGCCCTGCGCGGCGAACCGGCGGTAGCCGAGCCGGGTCATCAGCTCGGCGAACGCGTCGGTCGTGCGGGCCAGCTCCCAGCCGCGGCCGCTCAACGGCGTCGAGAACCCGAACCCGGGCACCGACGGGACGACGACGTGGAACGCGTCCGGCCCCGGCTCGGTCAGCGGGCCGATGACGTCGAGGAATTCCGCGATCGAGCTCGGGTAGCCGTGGGTGAGCAGCAGCGGGACCGCGTCCGCCCGGTCCGAGCGGACGTGCAGGAAGTGGATGGTCTGGCCGTCGACCTCGGTGGTGAACTGCGGGAACGCGTTCAACGCCGCTTCCTGGGCGCGCCAGTCGTAGCCGTCGCTCCAGTACCCGGCCAGCTCCCGGACCCGGGAGGTGGGGATGCCGCGGGACCAGTCCGGCTCGTCGCCGGGCACGGGCTCGGCGAACCGGGCGTCGGTGAGACGCCCGTGCAGGTCGTCCAGCTCGGCCTGCGGGATGTCGATGCGGAAGGGGCGGATTTCGTTCGTCATGGGAAGCACGCTAGGAGCCATTGCGGAAGACTTCCTTCCGCGATCCGTGCGATCCTCGGACCATGTTGCAGACCTCCGCCCGCCTCCTGCGGCTGCTGTCGCTGCTCGAAACGCGGCGCGACTGGACCGGCGCCGACCTGGCCGACCGGCTGGGCGTCACCGCGCGCACCGTCCGCACCGACATCGGCAAGCTGCGCGAACTCGGCTACCCGGTCGAGGCCGCCCCCGGCGTCCAGGGCGGCTACCGCCTCGGCGCGGGCGCGCAGCTCCCGCCGCTGCTGCTGGACGACGACGAAGCAGTGGCCGTCGCGGTCGGGTTGCGGACCGCGACGGGCGTCGCCGGCATCGGCGAGACGTCGGTGCGGGCGCTCGCCAAACTGGAGCAGGTGCTGCCGTCGCGGCTGCGGCACCGGGTGCGGGCGCTGCAGACCGCGACGGTCGCGGTGCCCGGCGAGGGCCCGGCCGTCGACGCGGACGTGCTCACCGCGATCGCCACGGCGATCCGGGCGAGCGAGCGGCTGCGCTTCGACTACACGAGCCACCAGCGCACGCCGAGCCGCCGCGATGTCGAACCGCACCGGCTGGTCAGCTGGGGGCGCCGCTGGTACCTGGTCGCCTGGGACATCGCCCGCGACGACTGGCGCACCTTCCGCGTCGACCGGATGACGCCGAAGGTGCCGAACGGCCCGCGTTTTACCCCGCGCGAGCCGCCGGAGGGTGACGTCGCGCAGTTCGTCCAGCGCAACGTGGGCGCGGCGACGTGGCGGTTCCACGCCCGGGTGCGGCTGCACGCGCCGGTCGAGCACGTGCGAGCCCGGCTGCCGATCGCGGTCGGCGTCACCCCCGAAGGCCCGGACCGCTGCGTCGCCGAAGTCGGCTCCGACAACGCGTCGATGCTGGGACTGTACCTGGGCCTGCTCGAGGTGGACTTCGAGGTGCTCGACGCGCCGGAGCTCGCGGCGGCACTGGCGAAGACGGGCGAGCGGTTCCTGCGGGCCGCCGGCGCAGGGAGTCCGCCGGCGCCGAGCCGGTCGACGAGGTAGCCGACCGAGCGCTCGCCGTCCGCATCCTGGGCGCACTGGGCGGGCGCCGGTCCAGCTGCGACGATCGGACCATGACCAGCCGGGCCGGCGTTCCACAGAGGACGGACGCACGGGGCGCCCGGCGCGGCGCCAGCGCCAGCGCGGTCCTGCGGGCGGTCCTCGACGAAGGACCGATCGCGCGCAGCACCATCGCGCGGCGGACCGGGCTGTCTGCGGCCGCGGTCACCGGGCACACCGCCGAGCTGGCCCGGCTCGGGCTCCTGCACGAGCTCGCCGAGCCCGAACCGCGCGGTCGCGTCGGACGGCCGCACGTGCCGGTCGACCTCGACACCGGGCGGCACGTCGCCGGCGCGCTGCACCTGGCCGTGCACCACGCCACCGTAGCGCTGCTCGACCTGCGCGGGAACGTGCTGGTCCAGCACGAAGAACCGCACGACGGCCTGGCCGCCGAAGACCTGCTCGCGCGCGCCGCCGAGATCCTCGACGACCTCGTGCTCGGGCACGCCCCGGACCGCGAGCCACTCGGCCTCGGCGTCGCCACCGGCGGCTGGGTCGATCGCGCGTCCGGCACCGTCGTCGAGCACCCGCTGCTCGGCTGGCGGAACGTGCCGGTGCGCGACCTGCTGGCCGGCAGCACCGGGCTGGCCGTGGAGGTCGACGGCCACGCGCGGGCGCTGGTGCACGCCGAACGGCTCTTCGGGCACCCGCGGGCCCGCGACAGCGTCGTGCAGCTGTTCACCGGCAACGTCGTCGACGCGGCGTTCGCCACCGGCGCCGGTGTGCACCACGGACCGCGATCGGCCGCGGGCGCCGTCGCGCACCTGCCGGTCGACGGCAGTACCGAGCCATGCCGCTGCGGGCGCACCGGCTGCCTCGAAGCCGCCGTTTCGGAAGGAACGCTCGGCCGGAAAGCCGCGGAAAACGGACTGATCGCGCGCCCGGACTTCCCGGAATTGCTCGCGCTCGCCGAATCCGGCCATTCCGCGGCGATACGGTTGTTCCACGACCGCGCGCGGCTCGTCGGTCAAGCGGCGGCGCTCCTGCTCGAAGTGCTCAACCCGGCCGTGCTCGTGGTGGTCGACCGCAGTGTAACCCGGGTGCCCGGCTGCCTTCCCATCATCCGGGACGAGGTCCGCGACCGGGCGCGGTGCGCCGATCCGGCGGAAACCGTTGTGGGCACGAGCTTCCCGGGCACGGAGCTGGCGACGGCCGGCGGCGCGGTGCTCCTGGACGTGCTCTACGAAGACCCGCTCGGTCCGCTGCTGACCGGGTTGTCGCGAGCCTCGTGAACCGGCGGAGTTATTTCACGAACTCGCAAAATTGACCGTCCGCTCGTCGGCTGCGAACAATGGGGTACATCCCCGCCGACTCCCGGAACGGACGAAACCACCGTGAAGAAAACCCTGCCCCTGTTCGCCGCCGCCGTGACGCTGCTCGCCGGCTGCGCTTCGGCGACGGCCACCGGTGCGCCCGGGCAACCGGAGAAGCTCGAACTGCGCTACCAGGGCAGCGCGAACTCCGTCACCCTGCCCGAACTCGCCGAGGACCTGGGCTACTTCGGCCCGGTCAAGCTGAAGTGGGTCGGCAACACGATCAGCGGCCCGCAGGACATCCAGTCCGCGGCCACCGACCAGACCGACTTCGGCGGCGCCTTCACCGGCGCGGTCGTCAAGCTCGTCGAGGCCGGGGCACCGGTCAAGGCGGTCGTCAACTACTACGGCTCCGACGACAAGGCGTTCATCGGCTTCTACGCCAAAGAGGACAGTCCGATCCGGACCGCCCGCGACCTGATCGGCAAGAAGGTCGGCGTCAACACCGCCGGGGCGAACCTCGAAGCCGCGCTCGACACCTGGCTGCAGGGGCAGGGCCTGTCCGGCGACGAGATCAAGCAGGTGCAGCTCGTCGTCATCCCGCCGGTGAACGCCGAACAGGCCCTGCGCAACGGTCAGCTCGACGTCGCCGCGCTGCAGGGGATCCTGCAGGACCACGCGGTCGCGGCCGGCGGCGTGCGCCCGCTGTTCACCGACGTCGGCGCGTTCGGGCCCTACAACGGCGGGCCGTACGTGCTGCGCACCGACTTCATCAAGAAGTACCCGGAGACCGCGAAGATCTTCGTCTCCGGGGTGGCACGGGCGATCGAGTGGGAACGCACCACCCCGCGCGACGAGGTGATCGCCCGCTTCACGCAGATCATCAAAGCCCGCGGCCGCAACGAAAGCACCGACACCCTCAAGTACTGGAAGAGCGTCGGCATCACCCGCGGCGGCCTCATCTCCGACGCCGACTACACCCGCTGGGAGTCGTGGCTGAAGCAGGAGGGCTACCTCAAGCACGACAAGATCGACACTTCGAAGCTCTACACCAACGAGTTCAACCCCTACCGCGACGGCGCCCCGGCGGTGACGAAGTGATCGGCATCCGCTCGGTGACCAAGACCTTCGGCGCGCTGACCGCCCTCGACGACGTCTCGCTCGACATCGCCGACGGCACGTTCCTCTCGCTGGTCGGGCCCAGCGGCTCGGGCAAGTCGACGCTGCTCGACCTGCTGGCCGGGCTCACCACGCCGACGTCGGGCGAGGTGGTCATCGACGGCGAGCCGGTGCGCGGCCCCGGCCTCGACCGCGGGGTCGTGTTCCAGCAGTACGCGCTGTTCCCGTGGCGCACGGCCCGCGCCAACGTCGAATTCGGCCTCGAAGGCGGGCCGCTCGGAAAGCGGCAGCGGGCCGAGCGGGCCCGCGAATACCTCGCCCTGGTCGGGCTGTCCGGCTTCGAGGACCGCTACCCGCACGAGCTTTCCGGCGGGATGAAGCAGCGCGTCGCGATCGCCCGCAGCCTCGCCTACGACCCGGCCGTGCTGCTGATGGACGAGCCGTTCGCCGCGCTCGACGCGCAGACCCGCGAGCAGCTGCAGGAGGAGCTGCTGCGGATCTGGCGCCGCACCGGCAAGACGATCGTCTTCATCACCCACGGCATCGACGAGGCCGTCTACCTGGGACAGCGGATCGCGGTGCTGACGTCGCGGCCCGGGCGGCTCAAGGCCGTCGTCGACGTCGACCTCGGCGACCGCACCGGCGACGTGCGCTCCGGGCCGGAGTTCGGACGGCAGCGCCACCGGCTCTGGGAACTGCTGCACGACGAGGTCCGCAAGGCGGCCGAACACGAACGGAGCGCGGCCCGATGACCACGACCCTCGAAGCACCGGCCGTCCACATCGGACTCAGCACTCCGCCGCGGAAGCAACGGCAGTGGCGGAAGAGACTCATCCGGGCGGTGCACGCGTCCGCCGCGGTCGTGCTGTTCGTCGCGCTTTGGGAGTTCGTCCCCCGGTTCGTCCTCGACGAGAGCACGCGGACGTTCCTGCCGCCGCTGTCGGAGGACCTGCAGGCCCTGTGGGACCTCGCCCTCGACGGTGAGCTCGCCGACCACCTGCTGGCCAGCGTCGGGCGATCCGCCGCCGGGTTCGCCGTGGCCGTCGCCGTGGCGGTACCCCTCGGGCTGCTGATCGGCTGGTACCGGCCGGTGGCGCGGTTCCTGCAGCCGCTGCTGGAGCTCGCCCGCAACACCGCCGCGCTGGCGCTGCTGCCGGTGTTCACGCTGCTGCTGGGCATCGGCGAGCTGTCGAAGGTCAGCCTGGTGGTCTACGCCTGCGTGTGGCCGGTGCTGCTCAACACGATCGCCGGGGTCAACACGGTCGACCCGCTGCTGGTCAAGGCGGCCCGCTCGCTGGGCCTGTCGAGCCCGCGGCTGTTCCGGAAGGTGATCCTGCCTTCGGCGGTGCCGACGGTGTTCACCGGCATCCGGATGGCGGCGTCCTATTCGATCCTCGTGCTGGTGGCCGCGGAGATGGTCGGCGCCAAGGCCGGGCTCGGCTACCTGATCAACACGAGCCAGGTGAACTTCCAGATCCAGCAGATGTACGCCGGGATCCTCGCGGTCTCGGTGCTCGGCGTGCTCGTCAACTCCGGTTTCGTCGCCCTCGAACGGCGGTTTTCCACCTGGCGTCCCAAGGAGAAGCCATGATGCACCTCAACGCGTTCGTGATGCCGAACGGCCACCACGAAGCCGCGTGGCGGCACCCCTCGACCGACCCGCACCGGGCGCGGACGCTGCAGCACTACGCCGACATCGCGCGGACCGCCGAGCGCGGCAGGCTCGACTCGCTCTTCCTCGCCGACGGCGTCGCCCTGTGGGGCAACGTCAAGCACAACTCGCACAGCCACTTCGAACCGCTGACGCTGCTTTCGGCGCTCGCCGCGTCCACGGTCCACATCGGACTGATCGCCACAGCGTCGACGACCTACAACGAGCCCTACCACCTGGCCAGGAAGTTCGCCTCGCTCGACCACCTCTCCGGAGGCCGCGCGGGCTGGAACATCGTCACCTCGGCGGGCATCGACGAGGCCCGCAACTTCAACCTGGCCAAGCGCCCGTCGCACGACGCGCGGTACGACCGGGCCGAGGAGTTCGTCGAGGTCGTCAAGAAGCTCTGGGACAGCTGGGACGACGATGCCGCGGTCGTCGACCGGGCCGGCGGCGTCTACGCCGACACCGACCGGATCCGCGCGATCGAGCACGACGGACCCCACTTCCAGGTCCGCGGGCCGCTCAACATCGAACGGCCGGTGCAGGGGCGCCCGGTGCTCGTACAGGCCGGGTCGTCGGAGACCGGCAAGGAGTACGCGGCCCGGCACGCCGAAGCCGTGTTCACCGCGCAGCAGACCTACGCCGAGGGCAAGGCGTTCTACGACGACGTCAAGGGACGGCTCGCCAAGTACGGCCGGACGCCGGACGAGCTCAAGATCCTGCCCGGGATCTCGCCGATCCTCGGCCGCACCGAAGCCGAGGCCCGGGCGCGGGAAGCCGAGCTGAACGCGCTGATCATCCCGGACTACGGGCTGCGGCAGCTGTCGAAGATGCTCGACCACGACGTCACCGGCTACCCGCTGGACGGGCCGCTGCCCGACGTCGGCAGCTTCACCGAGGGCGGACAGAGCCGGTTCGACCTGGTCGTCGGCCTGGCCCGGCGCGAGGACCTGACCATCCGGCAGCTGCTGGAGCGGCTGGCGGGCGGGCGCGGGCACCGCGTCTTCGCCGGCACCCCGGTCCAGGTCGCCGACGAGCTCGAGGCGTGGTTCCTCGGCGGCGCCGCCGACGGCTTCAACGTCATGCCGCCCACCCTGCCCGGCGGGCTCGACGACTTCGTCGACCTCGTCGTCCCGGAACTGCAGCGGCGCGGGCTCTTCCGCACCGAGTACTCCGGCACCACCTTGCGCGAGCACTACGGCCTCGCGCGGCCCGTCAACCGCAACCGAGTGAAGGAGCCCGCATGACCACCATCGGCACCGACGTCCGCAAGCTGACCGGGAGGATCGGCGCCGAGATCGTCGGCTTCGACCCGGCCGGCGACCTCGACGCCACGCAGGTGGCGTTCCTGACCGACGCCCTGCACGAGCACAAGGCACTGGTGTTCCGCAATGCCCGGCTCGACGACGAGGGCCAGCAGCGGTTCGCCGCGCACTTCGGTGAGCTGACCAAAGCCCACCCGACGGTGCCCGCCGTCGAGGGCGCGCCGACGATCCTGCCCGTCGACAGCGAGCGGGGCCGCGCCAACCACTGGCACACCGACGTCACCTTCGTGCTCAACCCGCCGAAGGCCAGCACGCTGCGCAGCCTGGTGGTGCCGCCGTACGGCGGGGAGACGCTGATCGCGAACGCCGCCGCGGCCTACCGGGACCTGCCGGAACCGCTGCGCGCCTTCGCCGACACGCTGCGGGCGGTGCACACCAACGACTACGACTACGTCCAGCCGCCGGAGACGGTGGACGAGCAGGAGCGGGCCCGGCGGGCCCAGTTCGTCTCGCGGAAGTACCGGACCGTCCACCCGGTCGTGCGGGTGCACCCGGTGACCGGCGAGCGCGGGCTGTTCATCGGCGGGTTCGCCCAGCGGATCGAAGGCCTGTCGGTCACCGAGTCACGGGACCTGCTGCGGCTGCTGCAGTCCTACGTCACGCGGCCCGAGAACGTCGTGCGCGTGACGTGGGAGCCGGACCAGCTGGTGCTGTTCGACAACCGGATCACCCAGCACTACGCCATCGACAACTACGACGGCCTGCCGCGGCGGCTGAACCGGGTCACGGTCGCCGGCGACGTGCCGGTGGGCATCGACGGGCGGCCGAGCGAGTCGCTCGAAGGCGACGCTTCGCACTACACGCCGGTGGCGTGAAGCCGGCGGCGCGCCGGTGGACCGCACCGGCGCGCCGACCGGTCAGCGCCCGTTGCGCGCCAGGTCCCGGAAGCAGTCCCACGCGCGGCTGACCAGCGCCGGGTGCGTCCGCAGGTCGATCACCGTACGCGCCAGCGCGGCCGCCGAGGCCAGCATCGCCACCCGGCCACGCGGGCTCGCCGCCGCGGCCGCGAACTCCGGGGTGTGGTCGGACATCTCCTCCGCCGTGATCGCGACGAACGGGTGGATCGCCGGGACGCGGACACTGACGTCGCCGATGTCCGACGACCCGAGGAAGACCCCCGGCGCCGGCGGGGTCGCGTGGATCCCGCACGCCGCCAGGTGCTCGGTGAACCGCTCCGACAGCACCGGGTTGTCGCGGAAGTGCGCGTACCCGCGGCTGAGGCGTTCGACGTCCACCTTCGCCCCGGTCGCCAGTGCCGCGCCTTCCGCGCACGTCGTCACGTCCTCGACCAGGCGGTCCAGCACGTCGGTCGTCAGGGCCCGGAGTCCGAACCGGCCTTCGGCGCGGTCGGGGACGATGTTCGTCGCCTCGCCGCCGTGGGTGATGATCCCCTGGACGTGTGATCCGGCAGGCAGCCGCTGGCGCAGGGCCGAGACCGCGCCGAACGCCTGGATCAGCGCGGCGAGGGCGTCGATGCCGTGCTCCGGGTCGCCGGTCGGGTGCGCGGCCCGGCCGTGGAAGGTCACCTTCAGCTCAACCTGGGCCGTGAGCGGCGCCCACGACCAGGAATGGACGCCGGGGTGGACCATCAGGGCCGCGTCGACGTCGTCGAAGACGCCCGCCTCGGCCAGCGCGACCTTGCCGCCGTCGCGTTCCTCGGCCGGGGTGCCCACCGCGAGCAGCGAGCCGGGAGCATCTCCCAGGACGTCCTTGGCGGCCAGCGCGGCACCCAGGCCGGCCGCGGCGATCAGGTTGTGCCCGCAGGCGTGCCCGAGGCCGGGCAGCGCGTCGTACTCCAGCAGCAGCGCGATGCACGGCCGCCCTTCGCCGGCCCGTGCGACGAACGCCGTGGGGAGCCCGGCGATCCCGGTTTCCACCTCGAAGCCGTCCGCGGCCAGCTCGCCGGTGAGCCGCTCGGCGGCGGCGTGCTCCTCATAGGACAGTTCCGGTCGCTCGTGCAGCGCCGTGGCCACCGTCCACAGCCGCTCGTCCAGGTGCTCGATGCGCTCGTCGGCCCGCTCGTGCAGCTCCTCGTGCCACTCCATGCCCTCCGGGATACCCCAACCACGCACGGTCATGCCACCCGGGGGTTTCGCGCGGACCGGCTTCGGCTACTCCGGCGCCATGGACCACAGCAAGGCACCGGTGCTGGAGGCGCTGCGCGACTACCACGACACCGGCTACGTCCCGTTCAACGCGCCCGGCCACAAGCAGGGCCGCGGCATCGACCCGCGGGTGCTGGAGGTCGTCGGTGCCGACGTGTTCCGCTCCGACGTCATCGCGCTCAACGGCCTCGACGACCGGCTGATGCGCCAGGGCGTGCTCGCCCACGCCCAGGAGCTGATGGCCGACGCGGTCGGCGCCGACCACACCTTCTTCTCGACGTGCGGCAGCTCGCTTTCGGTCAAGAGCGCGATGCTCGCCGTCGCGGGGCCGCACGAAAAGCTGCTGGTGCCACGGCACGTCCACAAGTCGGTGATCTCCGGGTTGATCGTCAGCGGCGTCCGGCCGGTCTGGGTGCGGCCGCACTGGGACGCCGAGCGGCACCTGAGCCACCCGCCGGGCGTCCGGGAATTCGCGGAGGCCTACGAGAGCGACCCCGAGGTCAAGGGCGCGCTCGTGGTGACCCCCACCGACTACGGCACCTGCGGCGACCTGCGCGCGATCGCCGGCTGGTGCCACGAACGCGGGCTCCCGCTGATCGTCGACGAGGCGTGGGGCGCGCACCTGCCGTTCCACAACGGCCTGCCACCGTGGGGCATGGACGCCGGCGCCGACGTGTGCGTCACGAGCGTGCACAAGATGGGCGCCGCGGTTGAGCAGAGCTCGGTCTTCCACCTGCAGGGCGACCGCGTCGACGCGGACGTGCTGAAGTCGCGTGAGGACCTGCTCGGCACGACCAGTGCGAGCTCCCTGGTCTACGCGGCCCTCGACGGCTGGCGGCGGCAGATGGCCGAACAGGGCCAGGAACTGATCGACGGCGCGCTGACGCTGGTGAAATCGGTCCGCGGCCGGCTGGCCGAGCTGGGCGTCCCGGTGATGCACGACGAGTTCCTCGGCCCCGACCTCGCCGACTCGGTCGACCTGCTCAAGGTCGTCCTCGACTTCGACCCGCTGGGCATCAGCGGCTACCAGGCCGCCGACTGGCTGCGCGAGCACCAGCGCGTCACCGTGGGACTGTCCGACCACCGCCGGATCGTGGCCCAGTTCACCCACTCCGACGACGAAAAGACGGCGAGCACGCTGATCGACGCGATCGACGCGCTGGTGCAGGCCGCGCCTTCGTTCGAGAAGCCGCCGAAGGTCGACCTGCCGTCGCCGCGGGAGATGGAACTGGAGACGGCGATGCTGCCGCGCGACGCGTTCTTCGGCCCCACCGAACAGGTGCCGCCGGCGGACGCGGCCGGCCGGATCGCCGCCGAGATGATCACGCCGTACCCGCCGGGGGCGCCCGGGGTGCTGCCCGGCGAGGTGATCACCCAGCCGATGCTCGACTACCTGCGCAGCGGGCGCGGCGCGGGCATGGAGCTGCCCGACCCGGCCGACTCCGCGCTGAAGTCGATCCGGGTCGTCGCGAAGCAGTGACGAGAACGCCCGGCGGGTCCAGGACCCGCCGGGCGCTTCGCGAACACCGTCAGGCTTTGGCGCTCTTGAGCTCCAGGGGGTTCTTCGGCGCGTCCGAGCGGGCGTCGATCATCCGCTGGCCCAGCTCCTGCAGCTGCTTGCGGCCCATCGCCGAGCGGACCTCGGGGAACCACTCGTCCTCTTCCTCTTCGACGTGGTGGCGGACGTTCTCGGTGAGCACGGTGACCTTCGCGTCGAAGGTCTCCTCCTTCGGGTCCATCCCGAGCAGTTCGGACAGCATCCACACCACGACGTGGTGCTCCTCGACGCTCTCCAGGACGTGGTCTTTCGTCTCCGGCACGGCTTCCCGCGCCGCCGGGTAGAAGATCTCCTCCTCGATGTAAGCGTGGACGGTCAGCTCTTCGATGATGGAGTCGGCGATCCGGCGCTTCTCGTCGTACGCGTCCTCCCCCGCCTTCTCGAATTGCTTGAAGAGCTTCTCCACGGTCTTGTGGTCGTTTTTGAGCAGCACGATCGCGTCGGTCGACATGACCGGGCGAATACCCGCTCACCGCGCCGGAAAACGCCGTTTGCCGGAACCGCCGTCCGGGTATCCAGCCGGTCCCCGAACCCCCAGGAGAACACCGGTGAACCAACCGACGGGCGATGTGCTGACGTTCGGCATCGAAGAGGAGTTCTTCGTCGTCGACCGCCGCGGGCACCTGTCCCACGCCGGCGACGACGTCGTCGACGCCGCGGAAGCCGCCGGCGACGACCAAGGCGAGCTGCAGCACGAGCTCACCCGGTCACAGGCCGAGGCGGCCACCGACGTCTGCCGGACCCACACCGAAGCCCTGCGCCAGCTGCGCGGGCTGCGCGAAGACCTGTCCGGGGCCGCCCGGCGGCGCGGCTACCGCGTGCTGCCCGCCGCGTCCCCGCTGCTGTTCGAGGCGGACCCGCCCGTCATCACGCCGAACCCGCGCTACGAGCGGATGGCCGAGCACTTCGGCGCCACCGCGCGGACGTCGCTCACCTGCGGCTGCCACGTGCACGTCGCGATCCCGGACAAGGAAAGCGGCGTCCAGGTGCTGAACCGGATCCGCCCGTGGCTGCCCGCCCTGCTCACGGTGACCGCGAACTCGGCCATCTCCGACGGCTACGACACGGGCTACTGCAGCTGGCGCTACCAGCAGTGGAGCAGGTGGCCGTCGGCGGGACCGCCGCCGCGGTTCGCCTCCCTGGACGAGTACGAAAGCATCGTCGACGGCTGGCTGCGCGCGGGCTCGATCCTCGACCGCGGGATGATCTACTGGGACGTCCGGCTGTCGGACAAGCAGCCGACGCTGGAGTTCCGCATCGCCGACGTCGCCGCGGTGCCGGAAGACGCGGTGCTGCTGGGCGTACTGGCCCGCGGCCTGGTCGCCACGGCGCTGGCCGAGGACGCGCCCGCACCCCAGCTGTCGAACGAGGTGCTCCGGGCCCAGCTCTGGCGCGCGTCGCGAGAGGGCGTCACGGGCTGCTGCCCCCACCCGAAGAGCGGCGACTTGGAGCCGGCGAAGGCGGTGCTCGACGATCTCGTGGAGCTGGTGGCGCCCGCGCTGGAAGCGGCCGGAGACCTCGACTTCGCGCGGGAAGGAACCGCACGGCTGGCGGCCGAGGGCGGCGGTGCCGACCGGCAGCGGCGGCGGTTCGCCGACCGGCAGCGCGCCGAGGATGTCGTCGACCTGCTCACCGGCGACTAGGCGCGCGCGCCCTCCGGCGTTCGGTCGGTAGGAAGCGGCTCGCCGAGTTCCGGCAATCGCCCGGCGAACGGACCGTCCGGAACTCCCGAGCGCGTTCTAACCCTGGAGGCGGTCCAGCAGTTCGAGCGCCCGGACCGCGGCACGCGACCCACCAGGATCGACGACCAGGTGGACCCCCGCGGCCTCGGCGTGCCGGTGGGCGCGCAGCAGGACGCGGATGCCCGCGGCGCCGAGGAACCGGACCTGTCCCAGGTCGACCCGCAGGACGCCGGGACGGGCCCGGACGTGCTCGTCCAGCACCGCCGCCAGCTGGGCCACCGAACAGAGGTCCACTTCGCCCGCGACCTCCACCACGACCGCGTCGGGGCTCTTCCACCGGATCCGGCTGTCCAGGTCGCCGTCGGACGGGGCGCGGGGTGCGGGCAGGCGGTCTACCGGCGGGGCAGCCGCCCCGGCCACCCGCAGCCGCTCGTGGGTCGTCATGGGTGCGAAATACCCGGGGCTCCCTCCTCGCGAAACAAGCCGCGGGCCCGGACGCATTTACGCCACCGGAACGGGTAACCCCAGCCGGTCCGGAAGGAGCCCGCCCATGTCCGACGGCCCGCCCACGATGGGTGTCGAAGAGGAGTTCCTCCTCGTGAACCCCCGCACCGGGCAAGCTTCGCCGTGCGCCGAACCGGTGCTGGCCCGGTACCGCCACCACGGCCCGCTGCCCGACGGCGTCCGGATGCACCGGGAACTGCGGCTCACCCAGCTCGAAGCCGCCAGCGGCGTCTGCACCACGGCGGACGAGCTCCGCCACCAGCTGACCGCCGCGCGCCGCGTGCTGGCCGGTGCCGCGGCGGCCGAAGACTGCGCGCTGCTGGCCACCGGCACGCCCGTCGGGCCCGGTCCGGCCACGCCGCCGCCCGCGAGCACCGGCCGCTACGCCGAGATCGACGCCGCCTACGGCGCGGTCGTCGCCGACTACGAAGCCTGCGGGTGCCACGTCCACGTCGGGGTGCCCGATCCCGACACCGCAGTCGCCGTCGTCAACCACCTCGGCCGGTGGCTGCCCACCCTGCTCGCCCTTTCGGGCAATTCGCCGTTCGACCACGGGCGCGACACCGGCTACGACAGCTGGCGGATGGTGCTGCAGTCCCGCTTCCCCGGCTCCGGCGTCGCCCCGCACCTGCGCGGGCACGCCGAGTACCGCCGGGCCGTCGAGACGCTGGTCGACTGCGGCGCGCTCGTCGACCCGGACCAGACGTTCTGGCTGGCCCGCCCGTCGGGCCGGTTTCCCACCGTCGAGTTCCGGGTCGCCGACACCGCGCTGACCGTCGACCACGCGGTGCTGCAGGCCCTGCTCAGCCGCGCGCTGGTGCAGCGGGCCCTGACCGACCTCGCCGCCGGCCGGGAGGCGGCTCAGCTGTCCCCGCAGGTGGCGGCGGCGGCCGTGTGGGCCGCGGCGCGGTACGGGCTCTCCGGCGAGCTCGTGGACGCCGCCGCCGGGACACGGCGGCCCGCGTGGACCCTCGTCGACGAACTCCTCGAGCACGTCCGGACGCCGTTGGAAGAAAGCGGGGACCTGGCCGAGGTCCGGAAGCTCGTCGACGCGGTCCGGTCCGGCGGCACCGGGGCCGCGCAGCAGCGCGCGGTCGCCGACGACGGGATGACGGCGGTGCGGTGGCTTGCCGCGGCGACCGTGCCCGTGGCGCATGGAACGCTGCTGACCGGGTAGCCGGGATCATGACGACTTCCACCACGGCCGGCGCGGCCACCCTGCCGGCCGCCCGGGGCCCGCTCTCGGACTCGGTGCTCGCCACGTTGCTGCGGGAGCACCCGCGGGCGGACCTGGACTTCGACGGCCTCGCGGACGCCGACCCGCTCGGCGACGACCTCCAGCTGGCCCTGCACCTGTGCTACGAACTGCACTACCAGGGCCTGCCGGGCGTGTCCCCCGATTGGGAATGGGACCCGGAACTGCTGCGCCTGCGCGGCGCGCTCGAGGCGCGGTTCCTCGCCGCGCTCCGCGACAACGTGACCGGCGGCGACGACGTGCCGGCCGCACTCGACGCCCTGCTGGTCGAACCGATCGACGTCGAAGGTGTTTCGCACTACCTGCGCGACCACGGCGACTGGACGCAGCTGCGCGAGTACTTCACGCACCGCTCGATCTACCACCACAAGGAAGCCGACCCGCACGCGTGGGTGATCCCCCGGCTGCGCGGCCGTGCCAAGGCCGCGCTGGTGGCGGTGGAGTTCGACGAGTTCGGCGGCGGCCGCGCGGAGCTGATGCACGCGCGCCTCTACGCCGACCTGCTGCGCGCGGCCGGCCTGCCCGACGGCTACCTCGAGCTCATCGACCAGGTTCCCGGCGCGATGCTGGCGGTGGTCAACACGATGTCGATGTTCGGCCTGCACCGGTCGCTGCGGGGCGCGCTGTGCGGGCACTTCGCGGCGGCGGAGATCACGACGGCACCGTCGGCGCAGCGGATGGACCAGGCCCTGCGGCGCCTGGACGCGCCGGAGGCGTGCCGGTTCTTCTACACCGAGCACATCGAGGCGGACGCGGTCCACGAGCAGGTCATGCGCCACGACGTGCTCGGCGACCTGCTGCAGCAGGAGCCCGAGCTGGCCGCCGACGTCGTGTTCGGCATCCAGGCGACCGAGTTCCTCGAGGGCCGCTTCGGCGAGCAGGTGCTGAGCCGCTGGAAGGCCGGGAAGTCCTCGCTGCGCACCTGACGCGTTGACGAGGGTGGCCTCCCGGATCGTTCCGGGAGGCCACCCTCGTCAGTCGTCTGCCTGGGTGCGGACGCGTTTGCGGTGACTGGTGTCGCAGAACGGGAACCGCTTGCTGCGGCGGCACGCGCACACCGCGACCAGGAAGCGGTCGGACCGCACGAGCTCACCCTCGGGGGTGCACAGCTCGACCGGTCCCTCCACCAGCACCGGGCCGCCCGGGACAACGGTCACCCGGCGGGGACCCCGCTCAGCGGTCGGCACGCAGCACCACCAGCTCTTCCACCCGCTGGCCCGGCTCGATCAGCCCGGCCGCCTCGAGGAACTCCGTCCGTCCGGACAGGACCGGGCCGAACGGGATCCGGGTGCGCCGCACCACCGACACCCGCAATCCTCGGGCAGCAAGCATTTCCCGCGACTTGTCCACATCGGACAGTGTGGAGTGGACGAGCAGCATGGTCCCGCCCGGGCGCAGCAGCGTGCCCGCGGCGGCGCACAGCGGGTCCAGCAGCGCGCGGCCGTCCGGGCCGGCGTCCCAGCCCCGGGTGGACCGGACCGTCGGCGCCGGGGACGGCACGTACGGCGGGTTGGCGACGACGACGTCGAACGGGCCCTCGCGCAGGGCTCTGGCGAGGCCTCCCCGGCACGGGCGCACGGCGAGCTGCCGGACCAGCGCGTTGAGCCGCGCCGAAGCCAGCGCCCGGCGCGAAAGGTCCACCGCCAGCACGGTTCCCGCACCACGGCGGGCCAGCGTGATCGCCTGCGCACCGGTGCCGGTGCACAGGTCGAGCGCACGCGCGCCGGCCGGGATCGCCAGTTCGGCGATCGCCGACGCGAGCAGGGCGGTGTCTTCCTGCGGGCGGTAGACGCCGGGCAGCCGCAGCATCCGCGGAGCGGCAGGCACGGGCTGGTGGATGACGGACCGGGCGGCCAAGGGGCCCGTGCGGACGGGTTCCGCCGACGTGGTCATCTGGGTCTCCTTCACTCGCCGCGGTCCCGGCGCGATCGCCGGCGGACAACCGCGTCGACCCGGCTTACCCGGCGATCATCACGGCAAACGCCCACGGTTGAGCCGGGCGTGGCCGGGTACCCGGTACGGAAAGGACCGTGGAAGGAGAGGCACGAAATGACATCCGAAGAGCGCACTCAGCACCCGACCGACCCCGCCGAAGGCCCCCGCGGCGACGACCCGCACGGCGACACGCCGGAAGCCCAGCGCGAGACGCTGCGCGGCGAGCAGGGCACGTCGAGCGGCGACGAGCACGACGACAGCGACCCGCAGTCGGGCTGAGCGGACGCCAAAGCGGGGGTCGTGTTCGGACTGTCCGAACGCGACCCCCGCTTTTCGCGTGCCGGCGTCAGGCTTCGGCGAACTCGAACGGCAGCGCGTCCACGCACGCCTGGTACTTCTGGATCATCTCGTGTTCGGTGTGCGCCGCGACGAACAGGTGCGCCAGCTCGAAGCTGTAGCTGTCCTGTTCGGGCAGGTCCGACAGCCGCTGCCCCGCCTCCGGCACGATCTGGATCTGGGTGCCGTCGATGCGGTCCTGCACCGCGGCGATCTCCTCGGGCGTCGGCACCCGCGTCACCACGCCGTCCTCGAACCGGCGCAGGTACCACTTGCCGGCGATCTGGTAGGTGCCCTTGGTGGGGCGGCGGCCGGGATCCTGGCCGAGGCCCAGGCGCACCATGATCTCGTGGTTGGCGATGCCGTCCACGAACTCGAACAGCTCCGCGTGCGACTGCGAGTGCCGCGGGTTGATCTCCAGCAGGGCGACCTGGCCGGACTCGGGGTCGCAGAAGAACTCGATGCTGAAGGTCCCGTTGTCGAAGCCGATCTGCTTCATCACCCGCTCGGCGACGTCCCGCATCCGCTGGACGGGCTCCTCCCCCAGCTGCGCCGGGTACTGGTGGCGCAGGAAGGACGAGCTGTCCGGGTAGTTGATCGAGTCGAGGGCGCCGTAGACGGTGACCTCGCCCTGGTAGACGTACCCTTCGATGGCCGCCTGGACGCCGTGCAGCGCTTCTTCGGCCAGGCACGCGGCGCCCCCGACCCGGGCGATCTCCGGCGGGAGCTCGACCTGTTCGAGCACGTAGCCGAACGGCTCGCCCACGCGGCCGACCCCGGCGCGGATCTCGGCCACGGCGTCGGCGAATTCGGCGGCGTTCTCGGCCTTGAAGGCGAGTTCGGAGGAAAAGGACTTCACCGGCTTGAGCCACATCGGGTAGCCGACGCCCTCGGGCGGAGCGGGCTGTTCGTCGTCGAGGTCGACGATGCCGAAGTTCGGCAGCTCGTCGATCACCGTTCTCTGCTCGAGCCGGCTCCAGTACTTGTGCTCGCACTTCAGCACCGCTTCCAGCGAGACGCTGGGCAGGCCGTAGCGGGCGCACAGGATGGGCACGAGCGAGGCGGCGGGGAAGTCCCAATAGCTGACGATCGCGCCGATCTCGCCGTCGAACGCGTCCAGTTCGTGCTGGGCCGTCTTCAACAGCGCTTCGAAGTCGATTTCCCCGTGCTGCAGCTCTCCGGGGGTCAGCAGGCCGTGGAACCGGTAGCCGCCGGCCCACGGCAGGCGCTCCAGTACGCGCTGGTTCTCCTCGTCCAGGCCGATCACGAAGATGTCGGTACTCATGCGCAGGGGCTACCCGACGTGCTGAGCGCGCCAAACGGGCCGGATGGCCCGTTTGATCGGGTCCTGAGCGGGCATTCGCAGGCATGACAGCTCTGCCCGAACCGCTCTCGCTGTGGGTGGAAACCGCCCCTTCCCCGGACCGCACCGGCGTGCCGGTGCCGGAGTCCGCCGACGTCGTGGTGCTCGGCGCGGGCATCGCCGGGCTCACCACCGCGCTGCTGCTCGCGCGCGCCGGCCGGTCGGTCGTCGTGCTGGAGGCCGAGCGGGTCGCGGCCGGGGTGTCCGGCCACACCACCGCGAAGGTCAGCGCCCAGCACGGGGCCAAGTACGCGGATCTGATGTCCCGCCACGGCGCCGGCGCCGCGAAGGCCTACGCCGGAACCCAGACGGCGGCGCTCGAATGGATCGCGGCCACCGCGGCGGAACTGGGCATCGACTGCGGTTTCACCCGCGCGGACAGCTTCGTCTACACGACGCGGGAAAGCACCGTGAACGCCCTCAAGCGGGAAGCGGACGCGGCCGCCGCGGCGGGCCTGCCGGCGTCGTTCACCGAGGAAGTCGCGCTCGACGTGCCCGCGCTCGGGGCCGTGCGGACCACCGGGCAGGCGCACTTCCACCCGCGCCGGTGGCTGCTCGGCCTGGCCGCCGAGATCGAGCGGGCGGGCGGCACCATTGTCGAGCACGCCCGGGCGACCGCACTCCACGGCCAGACCGTCCGCACTTCGCGGGGCGACGTCGTGGCCGGCGAAGTCGTCGTCGCGACCCACTACCCCGTGCTGGACCGCGGCCTGTACTTCGCCCGGCTCGACCCGGTGCGCGACCTCGTCGTCGCCGGCCCGGCGGCGGGCGGCACCGCGCCCGAGGGCATGTTCCTCGACGCCGACACGCACCACTCCGTGCGCGGGTACACCGAACGGGGCACGCCGATGGTGATCGCCGGCGGCGAGCACTACCGGGTGGGCGCGCACGTCAACGTCGAACGCCGGTACCGGCGGCTCGCGGACTGGGCGGACGCGCACGCGGGCGTGCACCGGGTGACCCACCGCTGGTCCGCCCACGACATGTCCACGCCCGACCTGCTGCCCTACGTCGGCCGCTACCTGCCGGGGACGAAGGACCTGTGGGTGGCCACCGGGTTCGGCCAGTGGGGCATGACCGGCGGCACGGCCGCGGGCCACGTGCTGGCGGCGCGGATCCTCGGCGAGCCGCACCCGGCCGCGGACCTGTTCGACCCCAACCGCTTCGACGCCCGTTCCGTGCTCGAAGTGGCCCAGGACAACCTCACCGTCGCGAAGTACCTGGTCGGCGACCACCTCGCCGCGCTGTGGCGGTCCGAGAAGCTCGACGACCTCCAGCCCGGTGAGGCCGAAGTCGTCCGCGTGGGGGGCGAGCTCGTCGCGGCCCACCGCGACGACGCAGGCAAGCTGCACACGGTCGGCGCGCACTGCACCCACCTGGGGTGCCTGGTTTCGTTCAACGACGCGGAGAAGACCTGGGACTGCCCCTGCCACGGCTCGCGCTTCGGCGTCGACGGCGAAGTGGTGCAGGGCCCGGCGGTCCGCCCGCTGCGCCGCGGCCCCGCCTGAGCCGGCGGAGGACGTTCCTCCCCTCTGCACCGAGGAACGTCCCCCGCCGGGCCTGGGTCACCCGGAGGCCAGTTTCTTGCCGGCGTCGTACAGCAGGTGCAGGGCGTCGGCCACGCCGACGGCCGTCAGCACCGTCGCCGCCAGCCGGGTCGCGCGCGGCGCGATCACCAGGCCGGCGGCCAGCCCGGTGCCGACCCAGACGTTCAGGCAGAACGGGCACGAAACCAGCTCGCCGACGGCGTGCTCGACGTGTCCCTTCGCGGGGACGGATTCGTTCAGCTCGTCGTCGCCGGCCGGCTCTTCGTACCGGGTGAACGGGGCGCGCAGCGGGCTGGTGACCGCGTCCTTGGCCAGCAGGCGGCTGGCCTTGAACGTCGCCGCGCCCAGCAGGAGCGTGTCGCCGGCGCCGAACCGCTGCGGCAGCCGGGCGCCGAGGGCGCGGCCGAGCAGCGTCAGCCCGCCCACCAGCCCGCTGTAGGCGCCCATCGCGAGGACGTACCCGCCCAGCGGGCGGTCCTCGTCGCCGGCGTAGCTGCGCTGAACGCGCTTCGCCTTCTCGGTGACTTCCTCGACCATGCCGGTCATCCGTGCTCCTTCCGGTGCTCCTGCGCTGGCTACCCACCGCCGCGGGCGGCAATCATGGTTTCCCCGTACGCCGGGCGGGTATTTCGCGGCGGTGGGACGCATCAGACTCCGGCGCAGTGACCTGCGCGGCCCGGGCATCAAGCGCATCCGCCGCGGCCGCGGGTTCTCCTACGCCATGCCCGACGGCTCGCCGGTGACCGACGCCGAGCTGCTGGCCCGGATCAAGGACCTCGTCATCCCGCCCGCGTGGAAGAACGTGTGGATCTGCCCGTACCCGAACGGGCACGTCCAGGCGGTCGGCACCGACGACGCCGGGCGGCGCCAGTACCTCTACCACGAGCAGTGGCGGCGTGACCGGGACGAGGAGAAGCACGACCGCGTGCTGCAGATGGCCCGCCGGCTGCCGCAGTGGCGCGCCTCGGTGGCGGAAGACCTCACCGGACCCGGCCTGACGCGCAAGCGGGTGCTGGCGGCGGCGCTGCGCATGCTCGACCGGGGCATCTTCCGCACCGGCGGCGAGGAGTACGCGGAGGAGAACGGCACCCACGGCGTCGCGACGCTGCTGCGCTCGCACGCCGCGGTCCGGGGCGACGAGTGCCGGTTCTGCTACGTCGCCAAGGGCGGCCTGGACCGCGAGGTGGCCATCTGCGACGCCGAGCTGGCCGCGGTGATGAAGTCGCTGCTGCGCAGCCGGTCCGGCAGCGACCGCCTGCTGGTCTACCGCGAGGGCGGCACGTGGCACGAGGTGCACGCCGCGGACATCAACGAGCGGTTCAAGGAGCTGGCGGGCGAGGACTGCACGGCGAAGGACATGCGGACGTGGAACGCGACGGTCCTGGCGGCAGCGGCGTTCGCCGCGGCGGACCCCCCGACGTCCGAAACGGCCCGCAAGCGCGCGGAGGCGAAGGTGATGAAGGAGGTCTCGACGGCGCTCGGGAACACCCCCGCGGTCTGCCGATCGTCCTATGTGGACCCCCGGCTGGTGGAGGCTTACCGCGCCGAACGGACGATCGCGCCCGCGCTCAAGCGCGCGGCGAAGCTCGACGGGGACGACGCACGGGCGGTGCTGGAGAAGGCGTGCGCGCGGCTGCTGAAGGCGTCGTGACGGTGCGTCGTGACGGTGTGGAGTGGGAGGCCCGGTGGGATCCATCCGAACGTGTACTGGCCCGCGGCCGCGGTCGTCGGGGAACCTGGAGAGGATGACTTCCTCTCGAGTGCGCTGGCGCGCGTCGATCAGCCTCACCGTGGGCGACGGCGGGCCGGTCTCGAGCATCGTCGAGTCCGACCACGGGAGTGAGGGGTCGGCACGGGAGTGGATCGAGCGGAAACTGCCTCGCACGCGGTTCCCGGCGTGGATCCCGGCCGCCCGGCGGCGGGACGGGGTGGAGTTGTTCGGCCGGGTGGCCCGGGGCCGGATCGTGCCGGACCAGCTGATCCCGACCTGGGAGCCGGAGGCGGCACCGGTGTGGCACGCCGACCGAGCCGGCGACCAGGTCCAGTGGCGCCGCTGCGCGGCCGACGATCGCTGAAGTCCGGTTCTGGCCGCTGAGGCGCTCGCCCGCAGCGGCAGTCGGCTTCAGGCCTCGCCCACGTCCGTGCGCAGCAAGCAGAACTCGTTGCCCTCCGGGTCCTGGAGCACCACCCACGACTCCTCCCCCGTCTGGCCCACGTCCGCCGGGCGGGCGCCCAGCGCCGTCAAGCGCGCCAGCTCCGTCTCCTGGTCGACCCCCGCCGGGCTCACGTCGAGGTGCAACGGGAGCTTGCCCCGGCGGGGGTTCTCCGTCCGGGCCAGGATCAGGGTCAGCGGGCCTTCGCCGAACCGGGCGCCCGCCGGGCCCAGAGCGAGACCGTCCGGCTCGTGGCCGATCACCTCGTAGCCGAGGACCGCGCACCAGAACTCCGCGAGGCGGTCGGGGTCGTGGCAGTCCAGCACCAGTTCGGTGATCCGGCAGGCCATCCGCTCACTTCCGTTCGGACTCCGCCACCGCCGCGGCTTCGTCGTCGTCCATCGCCTTCGTGTCCCGCGGCGGCAGGAACGGCTCCGCCTGGTCCTCCACGCGGCCCGCCTCGATCGTGCGGCCGCGGGCCAGCTCCGCGTCCAGCTCGGCCCCCAGCAGGATCGCGAGGTTGGAGATCCACAACCATACAAGGAACGCGATCACCCCGGCCAGCGAACCGTAGGTCTTGTTGTAGGAACCGAAATTCGCGACGTACAGCGCGAACCCGGCCGACGCCAGCACCCACAGCACCACGGCCAGCAGCCCGCCCGGCGTCAGCCACCTGAACCCCGGCTGCCGCACGTTCGGCCCCACCCAATACAGCAGCGCGAACGCCACGCTCACCAGCAGCGCGATCACCGGCCACTTCGCGATCTCCCACACCAGGACCCCGGTCGACCCCAGCCCGATCAGGTCGCCGAGCCGGCGGGCCACCGAGCCGGTCGCGACCACGCCCAGCGCGCAGAGCGCCAGCAGCACCACGATGGCGATCGTCAGCGCCACCCGCAGCGGGACGACCTTGTAGATCGGCCGTCCCTCGGGCATGCCGTAGATCGCGTTCGACGCCCGCATGAACGCGCCGATGTAGCCCGACGCCGACCACAGCGCGCCCAGCAGGCCCAGGATCGCCAGCGGGCCGGCCAGGCTGCGCGAGCCCGTCAGCTCCTTGATCGCGCCGACGAGGATGTCCTTGCCCTGGCCGGGGACGAGCTGGTTGACGTTGTCGATCACCGTCTGGATCTTGTCCGGGCCGAGCAGGCCCAGGATGGCGGTGAGCACGATGATGCCCGGGAACAGCGACAGCGCGCCGTAGTAGGTGAGCGCCGCCGCCCAGTCGGTGAGGTTGTCCCGGTTGAACTGCTTGAACGTCCGTTTGAGCGCCGCACCCCACGACCGCTTCGACAGGTCCCCGGGTCCTTCGGGTTCTTTTCCGTGTCTGGCCACCATCGCCACCTCCTGCTCGGTCCGGGCGGGCATACCCCGTCCGGGAGTGGGTATGCCTGTTTCGTCACCCCGAACCAGGAGGAAGCCGTGTCCGAGGTCAGCCGCGTGATCGACGTACCGCCCGACGCCGTGTTCGCGGTGCTCGCCGACGGCTGGCTCTACGCCGGCTGGGTGGTCGGCAGCTCCCACATCCGCGACGTCGACGAGGACTGGCCCGCGGTGGGCTCCCGGATCCACCACAGCGTGGGGCCGTGGCCGGTGCACATCCAGGACGTGACGGTGGTCCGGGCGGTCGAGCCGGGCCTGTCGCTGTCGTTGGAGGCGCACGGCTGGCCACTGGGCGCGGCCGCGGTCGGCCTGACGCTGGTCCCCCACGGCGACGGGCAGACGCTGGTCCGGATGACCGAGCACATCGTCCGCGGGCCCGGCAAGGTGCTCCCGGCGGCGGTGCAGGCGCTGATCGCGAAGCCGCGCAACACGGAGTCCTTGGCCCGGCTGGCGGACTTGGCGACGGGCAAGTACGCCCGCGCCGAGCACGGCCACCCGGCCCCCTGAGCTCGCGCTGGGGTGGGCCGGCCGGAACCGTCCCGGCGCGGGACGCCGGAGCAGCGGCAACGCCGTTTTTGTCGGTGTGCGCCGATACGCTGGATCCGGGGGGCGCCCCCGCGCGGGAGGTGAGGTTCAGCCGGGCCCACCGAACCCGGCGGGGATCGAGATTTGGCGGCGGGGGACTGAAGCCCGGTGGGAAGCAGGGTTCGACTGCGCAAGGCTGAATCCAGCTGGAGGCGAGTTCGGCCGCGCCGGAACGGAGCCCCTCGACTGTGCCGGGCAACCGCCGATCACCGGCGCCCCGGCCTCAGCCGTAGACCGGCGCGGCCAGCCACTCCACCGCTCAAACGCTCCCGGCCTGAGCCATGGACCGCGCACCCGGGCACCCGAGCCCCGCAAGCGTCGCCCGGTCTCAGCTGTAGATCGCCCGGTGGGCCGCCCGGATCACCGCCGCATAGCCGCCGCCCAGCATTCCCGCCCGGGCCATTGCCGCGCGGGCCGCGTTCGCTCCCGGGCCGCCGTGGACCGCTCCTCCCGGGTGGGCCGATGCTCCCGCCAGGTACAACCGGTCCACCGGCGTGTCCGCGCGGCCCGTGCTCGGCACCGGGCGGAAGAACAGCTGCTGGTGGATCGCCGTCGTCCCCCCGTTGATCGCACCGCCGACCAGGCCCGGGTTGTGGCCCGCCAGCTCCGCCGGTCCCTGGGGGTACCGGGCCTTGATCAGCTCCGTGAACCCCGGCGCGTTCGCTTCGACCATCTCCTCGATCCGCTTGACCCGCCGGTCCAGCGTCGCCCGGTTCTCCACCGTGCCGCGCGGCACGTGCGTGTACGCCCACGCTGCTTCCGTGCCCGCCGGCGAGCGCGTCGGGTCGCTCGTGGTCATCTGGCCGAGCAGCAGGAACGGCCGGCGCGGGGTCCGGCCGCGGGCGAGCTCGCCCCCGAACGCCGAGAGCCCGTCGAGGTCCGTTCCGAGGTGGATCGTGCCCGCGCCGCGCGCCGCCGCGGCCGTCCACGGGATCGGGCCGGACAGCGCCCAGTCGACCTTCACCGTCGCACTGTCCCACTCGAACTTGCCGAGGTCCTCGAGCAGCCGGGACGGCAGCCACTCCTCCCCCACCAGTTCGCCGTACAGCACCGGGGCCGGCACGTCGGCGAGCACGGCCTTGTGCGCCCGCACCGGGTCGCCGGCCGCGTCCCGCACCCCCAGCGCCCGCCCGCCGCCGACGAGAATTTCCCGCGCCGGACGTCCGAAGTGGACTTTGCCGCCCCGCGACTCCAGCCGGCGGACCAGCGCCGCGGCGAGTTCGCCCGCTCCCCCTTCGGGCACGGGGAAACCCTCGTCCTGGCCGATCATCGCGAGCAGCCAGCCGAACACCGCGCTGCCGGCGTTGTCCACGGAAAGGTCGCTGTGCGCGGAATTCCCGGCCAGCAGCAGCTTCGCGCCTTCGCCGGCGAACAGTTCGTCGCCGAAGCGGCGCGCGGGCAGCGTCAGCATCCGGGCCAGCCGCAGGGCGTCCCCGGTCCCGGTGCGGCGCAGCAGCTTCAGCGCCGGGCGGACCGGCGGGAACGGCGTGAACATCGCGTCCAGCAGCGGCTCGCGGATTTCGCGCCACTGCTCGAACAACCGCCGCCACGCGTCGCCGTCGCCCGGGGCGAACTCGTCGGCCGACGCCGCCGTGCGGTCGATGTCCCGGGAAAGGACCGCGCACCGGTCGTCGGGCAGCACGTGCGCCAGCACGTCGGGCGCGTGCCGCCAGCGCAGGCCGTGTTCGTCCAGCCGCAGGCCGCGGATCACCGGCGACACCGCGCTCATCGGGTAGAAGGCGCTGAACAGGTCGTTGCGGAAGCCCGGCTCGGTGACCTCGGCGGTCTGGATGGCACCGCCGGCGTGCTCGGTCGCCTCCAGGACCAGCACCGACCAGCCCGCGTCGGCCAGGAGGTTCGCCGCCACCAGGCCGTTGTGCCCGGCGCCGATCACCACGGCGTCGACGGCTTCCGTACTCACTGCGGCCTCCCGGCTGCTCAGGCTTGCGACTGGTGGCTCGGCCCGACCCGGGTGAGCGAGCGGAGCCGGGCCAGGACCCCGTCGCGGCGCGGCGGAGCCAGGGGCGGGCTCGCCGCCCCCGCGCCCGACCGGAGCCCGGCGACCAGGTCGGCGAGCGCGGCCGCGGCGTCATACCGAGGTTGCCAGCCCAGCGCGGTCTCCGCCAGCGTGGTGTCCCCGAGCGCGGCGCGGTCGGCCAGCTCGAGCCAGCCCGGGTGCACCGGCAGCACCCCGCCCAGCCAGGCCGCCCGGGTCGCGAGCCGCACCACCGGCTTCGGCACCGGGAGGCGGGTTCCGCCGAGGACACCGGCCAGCGCGTCGGCGTCGAGCACCTCCGGCGCGGCCAGGTTGACCGCGCCGGTGAAGCCGGTGTCCAGGATCAGCCGGATCGCCTCGGCGACGTCGGTGGTGTGCACCACCTGCGCGCGCAGGTCCGTCCACAGCGGAACCGGCAGCCGCCGTCCGCCGACGAGGTGGGCGGGTACCGCCGGGCCGAGCAGCCAGCGCGCGAACTCGCCGGCCGCGCTCCGGTGCAGGATCGCGCACGGCCGGATCCGCGCCACCTCGACCTGCGGGTACTCCTCTTCGAACCGGTCCAGCAGGGTTTCCAGCGCCGCCTTGCCCCGGCTGTAGGCGCTCCCGGGGACGCCGTCGCACGGCCAGTCCTCGGTCACCTTCTCCCAGCGGGGCGCCGGCCCGTAGGCGGCCACCGACGACGCGATGACCACGTGCGGCACCCCGGCGCCCGCCGCCGCGGCGAGCACGTGCCGGGTGCCGTGGTCGTTGGTCCGCCACATCGGCGGGTCGCCGCGCACCGGCGAGATCGCCCACGCCAGGTGGACGACAGCGTCCGCACCCGCGAACACCTCCGCCAGCTCCTCCTCCGCACCGGGAAGGCCGACGTCGACGGCCCGCCAGCTCGCCCGGCGGTACGGCTCGGCCGTCGTGTCGGGCAGCCGCCGCGCGAGCCCGGCCACGTCGTGGCCGGGCTCGAGCGCGTCCAGCAGGGCCGTTCCGACGTTCCCGGTCGCCCCGGTGATCACGATGCGCACACCCGGTGCGTACCCCGTCACGCGTTGGTGAAACTCAGACGAGGTCCCGGGGAATCCGCCGGTGCCAGTTCCGCGAGACGATCCGCCGCGCCCCGTCGTAGCCGTCGAGCTGCGCATCGACGACGAACTCGGTATCGGTGCAGGACACCCGCGTGCGGGTCTCGCTGCGCGCCACCCAGTCGCCGCGCGCGAAGGTGACGTCCCACGCGGTTTCCGCCACCGGGGAGCAGAAGTCGTCGGCGACCCAGCTGTACCGCTCGCGGACGTCCCGGGTGACCTCCAGGTCGAGCTCGTCGTACCGGACGGTCCCCGCGTTCTTCACGATGTCCAGCGCCGACCGGTAGCCGACGAGGTCCCGCGAGACCGTCCAGCGCTGCTCCCCCGGCGTCAGGGCCGTCACGGACATCGGCGGCGCGCCTTCGGGTTCCCCGAACGGCCGGGCCGGCAGTTCGTCCGGCTCGGCGACCGGGCGCACCGGCAGCTCCAGCGCACTCTGTCCGGTGTGGACACTCAGGAGCACGGGCGTCGGCGGCGGCCAGGCCAGCGGCCAGTAGGACGTCGACAGCGAGAGCCGGATCCGGTGCCCCGCCGGGAAAACCTGCGCCACGGCGTTCAGCTCGATCTCGACCGAGCAGCGCTCACCCGGCTCCATCGGCGCGGGCTCGTCGTGGCCGTCGCGGTGGGTCAGGTTGAGCAGCCCGTAGGTGACGCGGGTGGCCCGCCCGTCCGGCGCGACGTCGGACAGCCGAGCCGCCACCATCGCGACCGGCCGGTCGGCCGAGACCACCAGCCGCACCTTCGGGGAGCCGAGGATCTCGCAGCGCTCGGTGAGCACGTCGGTGTCGAAGACCAGCGACCCGCCGTCCTCTTCGCGCTGGTCGTAGGGCAGGTCCGGCGGGGCGCTGTAGGACGCCCACTTCCCGGAGAACTGCCCGACCGACAGCGGCGACGACACGGTCAGCGTCTCGTCGGGCACCGCCTCCCCCGGCCGCGCGAGGCGGTGCGGGGCCAGCGGCAGCTCCTGCGGTTTGACGTGCGGCGACGGCCAGGTGGCCTCCCCGACCCAGCGGCCGGGGCGGTCTTCGTAGGACGTCGACGGCGGCACGCTCTCCTGCATCCAGGTCCGCAGCATCGGCCCGTCCATCGCGCCGTTCTCTTCCCCGCGCAGCCAGTGGTCCCACCACCGGACGACCTCCTGGAGGTAGCCGATCGCCGGGCCGGGCTCGCCGAGGTGCGGGTACTTGTGCGACCACGGGCCGATCAGGCCGCGCCGCGGCACGTCGAGGTGGGCCAGGAGCCGGATCACCGCGTTGGAGTAGCCGTCGGCCCAGCCGCTCGAGGCCAGCACCGGCACCTGGACGTCGCTGTAGTTCTCCGACACCGACGCGTGCCGCCAGTAGTCGTCACGCCGCTGGTGGCCGAGCCAGTTCTCGATCCACAGGCTGCAGTTCTCCAGCCGCTCCAGCCACATCTCCCGCCACCGCTGCCCGACGATCGCCGGATCGGGCGGCAGGGTCGCGTAGGCGAACATCGTGCCGGACTCGGCGACGTTGTCCGAGAGCAGGCAGCCGCCCATGTAGTGCATGTCGTCGGCGAAGCGGTCGTCGGTGAACGACGAAATCACGATCGCACGCAGGCTCGGCGGTTTCCGCGCCGCGACCTGCAACGCGGCGAAGGCACCCCAGGAGATCCCCATCATCCCGGTGTCGCCGGTGCACCACGGCTGCCCGGCGATCCACTCGAGGACCTCTTCGGCGTCGAGCTGCTCGCGTTCGAGGTACTCGTCGGCCAGGAGGCCCTCGGACTCACCGGTGCCGCGGATGTCCACGCGCACGCAGGCGTACCCGTGCCCGGCGAGGTAGGGGTGGTGGATGGAGTCGCGGGGCGCGGTGAGGTCGCGCTTGCGGTAGGGGATGTATTCGAGGATCGCCGGCACCGGGTCGGTGTCCGACGAGACCGGCCGCCAGATGCGGGCGGACAGGACGGTCCCGTCGGACATCGGGATCCGGACGTGGTCTTCCTCGGTGATTTCGGACGGCAGCGAGGTGACGGCTCGCAAGAGCAACTTCCTCCCGGGGTTACTTGGCGGGCTGCAGCAGGATCTTCTGGGCGCCGTCGAGCTTCTTCTGGAAGATCTCGTACGCACGCGGCGCTTCTTCCAGCGGCAGCTTGTGCGTGGCGAAGCCCTCGACGCCGAGCGGGTCGCCGTCGCCGGTGAGCACCGGCATGATGTCGTCCAGCCAGTGCCGGACGTTGGCCTGGCCCATCCGCAGCTGGATCTGCTTGTCGAACAACTCCATCATCGGCATCGGGTCGACCATCCCGCCGTAGACGCCGGACAGCGAGATCGTGCCGCCGCGGCGGACGCTGTCGATGGCGGCGTAGAGCACGCTGAGCCGGTCGATCCCGGCCTTCTCGGTGATCTTCTCGCCCAGCGGCTGCGGCAGCAGGCCGACGAGGGTGTGCGCCAGCTTGCCGACCGGGGCGCCGTGCGCCTCCATGCCGACCGCGTCGATCACCGAGTCCGCGCCCCGCCCGTTCGTCAGCTGCCGGATCGAGTCGCCGATTTCCTTGTGGTCCCGCGTGTCGAGCGCGGTGGCGCCGTGTTCACGGGCCCGGGCGAGGCGCTCGGGCACGAGGTCGACGCCGATCACCTGGCCGGCGCCGCGGTGCCGCGCGATCCGGCAGGACATCTGCCCGATCGGGCCGAGGCCGAAGACGACGACCGTGCCGCCGTCCGGAACGTTCGCGTACTCGACGGCCTGCCAGGCGGTCGGGACGACGTCGGAGAGGTAGACGAACCGCTCGTCCGGCGGGCCGTCCGGCACCTTGATCGGCCCGTAGTGGGCCTGCGGCACCCGCAGGTATTCGGCCTGGCCGCCGGGGACCTGACCGTAGAGCTTGGTGTAGCCGAGCAGCGAGGCACCCTTGCCGTGCTCCCTGACCTGGGTCGTTTCGCACTGCGACTGCAGGCCGCGCTCGCACATCCAGCAGTGGCCGCAGGAGATGTTGAACGGGACCACCACGCGGTCGCCGGGCTTGAGGTTCGTCACCTCCGGCCCGACCTCCTCGACCACGCCCATCGGCTCGTGACCGAGGATGTCGCCCTCGGTCATGAACGCGCCCAGCACCTCGTACAGGTGCAGGTCGGAGCCGCAGATGCCGGTCGAGGTGATCCGCACGACCGCGTCCGTGGCCTCCTCGATCTTCGGATCCGGCACCTCTTCGACGCGGACGTCGCGTTTGCCGTGCCAGGTCACTGCCTTCATGGCTCTCCCTTTCCGCGGACGGGTGTCTCCGCCCCGGCTTCCCGCGGGTGGCGGCCGACAAACTCAGGTGATCAGGTCGGCCACCAGATACACGGCCGCGGCCACCGCCGCGGCGGCCGGGAAGGTCAGCACCCAGCCCAGCACGATGTCGCGCGCGATCCCCCACCGCACCGCCGACAGCCGCCGCGTCGCGCCGACACCCATGATCGCCGCCGTGATGACGTGCGTCGTCGAGATCGGTGCCTTCACCGCGAACGCCGTCACGTACAACACCGACGACGCCACCGATTCCGCGACGAAGCCGTGCGGCGGGTCGAGCGGGAAGACCCGCCTGCCGAGCGTCCGCATGATCCGCAGACCACCCGAATAGGTGCCCAGCGACAAGGCCGCGGCGCACGCCAGGGTCACCCACAACGGGACCGCGAACGTCGACTGCTGCCCGGCCGCGACCAGCGCCAGCACGATCACGCCCATGCCCTTCTGGGCGTCTTGCAGGCCGTGGCCAAGCGCGAGCGCCGAGGCGGAGACGAGCTGGAACCGGCGGAACACCCGGCCGCTGCGGTGCGGGTTCGCGCGGCGCAGCAGCCACAGCGCCGCGACCATGGCGAAGTAGCCCAGCGCCAGGCCGAGCAGCGGCGACGCCACCATCGGGATCAGCACCTTCTCGGCGATCCCGGCCCAGTGCACGGTGCTCGCGGCGGCCAGCGCCGCACCGACCATGCCGCCGATCAGCGAGTGCGAGGACGACGACGGGAGCCCGAAGTACCAGGTGATGAGGTTCCAGGTGATGGCGCCGGCCAGTGCCGCGAAGACCACGGTGAGCGCGTCCGGCCCCACCGGGACGTCGATGATCCCCTTGGCCACCGTCGCGGCGATGCCGGTCGACAGCAGCGCGCCCGCCAGGTTCATCACCGCCGCCAGCACGAGGGCGGCCCGCAGGGTCAGCGCCCGCGTCGACACCGCGCTGGCGATGGCGTTGGCCGCGTCGTGGAACCCGTTGGTGTAGTCGAAGACGAGCGTCAGCACGATCACGGTGACCAGGGCGGCGGTCCCCGTCACTCAGGACTCCTTGACCGCGATGGTCTGCACCACGTCGGCCAGGTGTTCGAACGCGTCGGCGGCCAGCTCGAACTGCTCGACGACCTCCTTGGTCTTCAGCACCTCGAGGGCGTCCCCGCCCGGCTCGAACAGGTGGGCAAGGATCCGCCGGTAGACGCGGTCGGCCTCGTTCTCGAGCTCGTTGATCTCGATCCAGAACGGCTCGAGCTCACCCACCTTGGCCAGGCCGGGCATCGACGAAGCCGTCAGCTCGGCGGCCCGGCAGAGCACCCGGACCAGGACGTCGGTCCCCGGCGGGAAGGTGCCGATGCGGTACAGCACGGCCAGGTCCGCCGCGGTGTCCATGAAGTCGAGGACGTCGTCGATCTTCGCGGCGAGGGCCTGGATGTCCTCGCGGTCGAACGGTGTCACGAACGAGCTGTTGAGCTCCACCATGATCGTGTGCGTCAGCTCGTCGCCCTGGTGCTCGACCTCGTGCAGGCGCTTCGCGATCGATTCCCGCCCGGCGGGATCGGCGGCGACGAGGTCCCCGAGCAACGCGGTCGCGGTGACGAGGTTCTTCGCCGCGTCGGCGAGCAGGTCGAAAAAGCGGGTGCCCCGTGGGGTGAAGCGCATGGATGGCAGTCCCTTCGTCGCGCACACCGGACGCGCGCCGAGTACCCCGTCCGGCCGGACGTTTAACGGCCGATCTCCGGGAAATCAGGAGTCATGACCGATCCCGGATCCCGGCGCCTGAGAGTACTGCTCTGGCACGTCCACGGCTCGTGGACGGACGCTTTCGTCCGCGGCCGCCACGACTACCTCCTGCCGGTGTCACCCGATGGTGCACCCTGGGGTCTCGGCAAGGCGGGGCGGAACTGGCCGTCGGTGACCGAGGTGCCGCTCGACCGGCTGGCGGAGGCCGAGCCCGACGTCGTCGTCCTGCAACGCCCGGAGGAGCTCGACTTCGCCGCGCGGCTGGGCGTTCCGGCCGTCTACGTGGAACACAACGCGCCCCGGCCGTACGCCGCGTCCAGCGAACACCCGCTCGCCGGCCGGTCCGACACCACCGTCGCGCACGTGACGCACTTCAACGCGGCGATGTGGGACTGCGGCCGCGCGCCGGTGACCGTGGTGCCGCACGGCATCCCCGATCCGGGACCGCGCTACACCGGTGAGCTCGCCGCCGGCGTGTCGATGATCAACGAACCGGTGCGGCGCCGTCGCGTCACCGGCGCCGACCTGCTCGGCACGCTCGCCGGGGAGGGCCCCGTCGACGTGTTCGGTATGGGGACCGAGGAGCTCGGCGCGCCGCTGCGCGGGCTGGGTGACGTCCCGGCGCCGAAGCTGCACGACGAGATCGCCCGCCGCCGCGTCTACCTGCACACCGCCCGGTGGACCTCGCTGGGGCTGTCCCTTTTGGAGGCCATGCACCTGGCGATGCCGGTCGTCGTCTTCGCCGCCACCGAAGCGGTCGAGGCGGTGCCGGACGACGCCGGTGTGCTCTCCACGGACGTCTCGGTGCTGGCCCGCGGTTTCCGCGAGCTGCTGCACGAACCCGACTTCGCCGCGCTGGCCGGCAAGAACGCCCGCGAACACGCCCTGAAGCACTACGGGCTGGACGCCTTCCTGACCGCTTGGGACCACCTCCTCGCCGAGACGGCCCGTTGACCTGTGAAGGGAACGCCTCACCGATGAAGATCGCGATGGTGTCCGAGCACGCCAACCCGTTGGCCGTGCTGGGCGAAGCCGACGCCGGTGGCCAGAACGTGCACGTCGCCGAGCTGTCGGCCGCACTGACCCGCGCCGGCCACGACGTCACTGTCTACACGCGCCGGGAAAGCCGCGACGAACCGCCGGAGGTCCGCGCGCCGCAGGGCTTCCGCGTCGTGCACGTGCCGGCCGGGCCGCCGCGCCGGGTGCCGAAGGACCAGCTCCTGCCCTACATGGGCGAGTTCGGCAGCTTCCTGCGGGACCGGTGGGCGCTCGAGCGGCCGGACGTGGCGCACGCGCACTTCTGGATGTCCGGCCTCGCGACCTCGTTGGCGGCGAGCGCGACCGGCACCCCGGTGGCGCAGACCTTCCACGCCCTCGGCGTGGTCAAGAAGCGCTACCAGGGCGACCAGGACACCAGCCCCGCCGACCGCATCCGGCTGGAGCGGATCATCGGCCGCCAGGCCGGGCGCGTGATCGCGACCTGCTCCGACGAGGTCTTCGAGCTGTCCCGCCTCGGCGTCCCGCGGTCGCGGATCTCGATCGTGCCCTGCGGCGTCGACCTCGCCCGGTTCTCCCCCGACGGGCCGGTGGCCCGCCGGCGGCTGCCGCACCGGCTGGTCGCCGTCGGCCGGCTGGTGCCGCGCAAGGGGTTCGACATCGCGATCACCGCCCTCGCCCAGCTGCCGGACACCGAGCTCGTCATCGCGGGCGGCCCGGAGCGGGGCAAGCTGTCCCAGGACCCCGAGGCGGCCCGGCTGCGGCAGCTGGCCGACCGGCTCGGCGTCGGCGACCGCGTCCGCTGGCCCGGCCAGGTGTCGCGCGACGACATGCCGGCCCTGCTGCGCTCGGCCGACGCCGTCGTGTGCACGCCGTGGTACGAGCCGTTCGGGATCGTGCCCCTGGAGGCGATGGCCTGCGGTGTCCCGGTGGTCGCGGCCGCGGTGGGCGGCTTGACCGACACCGTCGTCGACGGCGTCACGGGGCTGCTGGTCCGCCCGCACCAGCCGAAGGAGCTCGCGTCCCGGGCACGCCGGCTGATCGACGACCCGGCGCTCTGCCACGCCTACGGCACCGCGGGCCACGACCGCGCGGTCGCCCGCTACTCGTGGGACCGCGTCGCCGCCGACACCCTGCGCGCCTACCACAAGCTGGTCCCGGAGACGGCGATGACGGCCGAGGCCCGCTGATCGCGACGCCCTGAATGACTCATTCCTGACGTCTGGCGTCAGGAATGAGTCATTCATGACATGCGGTCAGCCCACTCAGCCCACTCAGCCCACGTAGCGGCGGGCCTTCGACTCGCGCTGGGGTGCTTCCAGCAGGCGCAGGCCGTGTTCGACGTGGTGCGGGACCACCCGGCGGTCCCGCAGGACCGACGGCAGGCCGCGGGCCACGTCCAGGAGCGCCGCCGCGGTGGCCCCGTCGAGCGGCGCGGACCGCAGCACGTCCCGGGCGCGGCGGAAGACCGCCGGCCAGGGGCGGCGCAGCAGGAGCGTCCACAACGTGTTGCGGATGCCGAGGCGACGACGGTGGCGGGGGTCGCGCAGCTTCGACGGCGCGTGGTGGATCACGACGTCCTCGGCCCAGCACATCCACCACCCACGCGCGGCGAGGTCCAGGGCGAACAGCTCCTCCTCGCCGCCGAGCCACATCCGCGTCGAGAAGCCGCCGACCTCGCGGAACGCGCTGACGCGCACCGCTGTCAGGCCGGCCATGATGCCGAGCAGCGCCGGTCCCGGCAGCCAGTCGGGGCCGGGCACCGGCGACTCGCGCAGTTCCGGGGTGATCGGGTCCTCGGCCAGGCCGGGCTCGACCAGGCAGCGCCCGGTCACCGAGCCGAGCCCCGGAAACTCGTCCAGCAGGTCGGCGGCGCGGGTCAGCGCGCCGGGCTGCCACGTCGTGTCGTCGTCGCAGAAGGCCACGTACGGCGTCGTCACCTCCTCGACGGCGAGGTTGCGTGCCACCGCGCCGAGATTTTCCGGCAGCCGGAACAGGCGGACGCCGGGGAACTCCCGGGCGACCATGTCGGCCGTGCCGTCCGCGGACCCGTTGTCCGCGACGAAGACCGGCGCGGCGTCCGGCAGGGACGTCATGTGCGCCAGCGTCTCGCGCAACTGCTCGCGGCGGTTGCAGGTGATGATCACGACCGAGATTCGCGCCATTCGGCGGTCCTTTCCAGAGTCCGGGCCTGGTGTTCGACGTGGGCGGGCAGGACGCGCCGCGAGCTCAGCGCGCGCGGCAGCCGCGGCACCGCGCCGAGAACGGCCCCGGGGGCCCGCACGAGCGTGCGCGCCACCTCGCGGCGACAGACCCGCGGTGGGCGGCGCAGCACGGCGATGAGCAGCCGGTTGCGCAGTTCGGCCCGCCGTCGCCACGACGACGGCGGCCGCGACGGCGACGGGTGGTGGTGGGCGCGCAGGCGCCCGACGTAGCAGACCTCCCAGCCGCGCGCGGCCAGGTCGTAGGCCAGCAGCTGTTCCTCCGCACCGAAGTGCAGCAGCGGGCTGAACCCGCCCACCTGCAGGTACGCCGTGCGGCGCACGATCGCGGAGCAGGCGAGGAAGCCGAGCACCAGCGGCCCGGGCGCGCCGGCCGGGTGCCCCAGCGGGCTGCGCTCCATTTCGGGCGTCACCGGATCGTCCCGGCATTCCGGCCCGACGAGGGTGCGCGCCGCGAGCAGGCCGGTCCGCGGGTGCTCGTCGAAGATCCGCTCCGCCTCGGCCAGCGCGTCCGGCGCCCACCACGAGTCGTCGTCGCTGAAGGCGACGTACGGTGTGTCGGCCGCGATGACGCCGAGGGTGCGCGCGGCCGCACCGAGGTTCTGCGGCAGGCGGATCACGCGCACGTTCTCGTGCCGTCCGGCGACGTCGGCCGTGTCGTCCTCGGAAGCGTTGTCCAGCACGACGACCGGCGGCCGGGGGTCCAACGCGGACAGCCGCGCGAGGGTGCGCGCCAGCTCGCCGGCCCGGTTGCGGGTGGCGATGACGACGGTCGTGCGCGCGCTCACCGCGACCCCACCAATTCGTCCACGAGCGCGGCCAGGGAGGCCGGGTGCGCGGGTGGCCGCACCGACGCGGGCAGGCACCACTTCAGGCGGGCGTCGAGCAGCGCGGTGTCGCAGGCGTCTTCGGCGGCCACCACCGGCCAGTCCAGCGCCTTCCCCTGCGCGGTCACCTTCCCGCCGCCGGCCACCGGGTCGACGGCGAGCACCGGCACCCCGGCCTTGAGCCCGAAGACCAGCCCGTGCAACCGGGTGGTCACCAGAGCGTCCATTTTGGACACCAGGGCGGCGAACTGGTCCGGGGTCGCGCACCGCTCCCAGTCCGCGTGCGCAAGCCGGGTGTCCAGTGGCACGCGGGCGCAGTCCAGGCCGGCGAGCCAGCCGGTCAGTGCCTCGTGGACGTCGCCGTGGCGCCCCGCGCTGCCGTATTCCGGCTGGTGCGGCGCCAGGACCACCCCGAGCACCGGCGTGGGCGACACCGGCGCGCCCAGCGCCAGGTCGAGCTCGGCGGTACCGCCGTCGTCGCGCGGGAAGACCCGGTGGAACCCGGTGACCGCCGGGTCTTCGGCGTCCGGCACGGACACCCCGACCGCGATCCGGCGGCAGGACGCGTACCGCTCGTGCAGCGAACGCACCTGCGGCCCGTGCACCGGGCCGCAGGCGAAGACGACGTGCGTGTAGTCGCCGGGTGCCGCGTCGGGCAGGTGCAGGGTGCCGGGCCGGAAGCCGGGGCTCCACGCGACCCGATGGTCGATCCCCGCCTCCGCCAGCGCGTTCCCGGCCGCGCGCAGGCTGAGGACGTCACCCGCGGTGGCTTCTCCGTGCAGAAAACTGGCCCAACCGGTGAGCAGAACTCGCATGGTCCCGGCGCTTACCCGCTCTTCACCCCCTTACACGGTTTTGCGGCCGCCGGGGCCGGGTAGCCGCCACGGCATGACGGATCCGGGAGTGACCAGGCGGTTCGGGCGTGCGGTGGTGACCGGGGGTGCCGGCTTCGTCGGCGCGCACCTGTGCGAGCTGCTGCTCGAAGAGGACATCGAAGTCATCGCCGTCGACAACCTCGCGACGTCCTCGGCGGACAGCCTGGACCACCTGCGCCGCTACGCGGGGTTCCGGTTCGTGCGCCACGACGTCACGCAGCCGATGCCGCCGAGCTGCGAAGCCGACGTCGTCTTCCACCTCGCTTCGGCAGCGTCGCCCCGCGACTACCTGGCCCTGCCCCTGGAAACCCTGCGCGCGGGCTCGCACGGTACCGAGAACGCGCTCGAGCTGGCCCGCCGCGCTCGTGCCCGGTTCGTGCTCGCCTCGACCAGCGAGGTCTACGGCGATCCCCTGGAACACCCGCAGCAGGAGGGGTACTGGGGCAACGTCAACCCGATCGGGCCGCGCAGCGTCTACGACGAAGCCAAGCGCTACGCCGAAGCGCTGACGTCGGCCTACCGCCGCGAATTCGGCGTCGACACGGCGATCGCGCGGATCTTCAACACCTACGGCCCCGGCATGCGCGCCCACGACGGCCGGATGATCCCGGCCTTCCTCGACCAGGCGCTCAAGAACGAGCCCATCACGGTCACCGGCACCGGCGAGCAGACCCGCTCGATCTGCTACGTCGAGGACACCGCCCGCGGCCTGCTGGCCCTCGCCCGGGCGGACCACCCGGGGCCGGTCAACATCGGCAACCCGGAGGAACTGACCGTTCGCCAAGTGGCCGAGCGCATCAAGCACCTCACCGGGTCCCGCTCGCCGATCGAGTACATCGACGCCGTCGTCGACGACCCGCAGCGGCGGTGTCCCGACATCTCCCTCGCGCGTGACGTCCTCGGCTGGGAACCGAAGGTCGACTCCGAAGACGGTCTCCGTCGCACTGCGGCGTGGTTCCGCCGGGCTCCGTCACACTGAGTAGCGACGCCCAGGGCTTTTGCGCGCGACCGTTTATCAACGACTTCGCCGGGTAGCGCTATAGGCGAGAGCGGGCCTCACGAGTCCGCACCGGAACGCCAGAGGCAGGTCGATGCGCATACTCGGGATCAATGCCGTCTTCCACGACCCGGCCGCCGCACTGGTGGTGGACGGGGAGATCGTCGCCGCGGCGGAAGAGGAACGATTCAGCCGCCGCAAGCACGGCAAGCAGGCGGTGCCGTTCTCCACGTGGGAACAGCCCGCCCAGGCCGCCGCCTGGTGCCTGGCCCAGGCGGGGCTGTCCGCGAAGGACCTCGACGCCGTCGGATACTCCTACGACCCCGCCCTGGTCGAGCCGGGCCTGCCCGGGCACGACCCGAGCGGCGAGGAGCTGCGGACGGAATTCGCGAAGCGGGCGCCCCTGTTCCTGAAGTCCGCTTTGCCCGGACTCGACCCGGGCATCGTCAAGTTCGTCCGGCACCACGTCGCGCACGCGGCGTCGGCCGCGCTCGCCGCACCGTTCGGCGACTGCGCCGTGCTCGTCGCCGACGGCCGCGGCGAGAGCACGTCCTACCTGGCCGGTGAGTACCGCGACGGCCGGTTCAAGGAACTGGCGGCGCAGAAGCTGCCGGACTCCCTCGGCCTGCTCTACGAGGACCTGACCGAGCACCTCGGCTTCGCGCGGTCCAGCGACGAGTACAAGGTCATGGCGCTCGCCTCCTACGGCAAGCCCGAATTCCTCGACGAACTCTGCGAGCACGTCCACGTCACCGGCGACGGCGGGTTCCACGCCTCCGGCGTCGACCTGGCCTCGCTGGCCCCACGCCGCAAAGCCGGCGAGCAGCTCAGCCGGCAGCACGCCGATCTCGCCGCGAGTGTCCAGAAAGTCCTCGAAGACATCCTGCTGGAGCTGGCGGACTGGCTGCACGACGCCACCGGCCAACGCGACCTGGCGATGGCGGGCGGGATCGCGCTCAACTGCGTCGCCAACAGCCGGCTGCACGCCGAAGGCCCGTTCGACCGGATCTGGGTGCAGCCCGCCGCCGGGGACGCGGGCACCGCGCTCGGCGCCGCCCTGCAGCTCGCGGCCGAAGCCGGGGAGCCCCGCACGTCCATGGGAGACGCCGGGCTCGGTCGCGGGTGGACCGACGACGAACTCGAAGAAATCCTGATCAAGGCCAAACTCCCCTACGAGCGACCGGACGACCTCGCCGAGACCGTCGCCGAAGCGCTGGCGAACGACGAGGTGATCGCCTGGTTCCAGGGCCGCGCCGAGTTCGGCCCGCGGGCGCTCGGGCACCGGTCGCTGCTGGCCCACCCGGGCCGCCAGGCCAACCTCGAGCGGCTCAACGACGTCAAGGGCCGCGAGCAGTTCCGCCCGGTGGCGCCGATGGTGCGGGCCGAGCGGGCGGCCGAGATCTTCGCCCGCGGCCCGCTGCCCAGCCCGTACATGCTGTTCGTGCACGACGTCGCCGAAGAATGGCGCGACCGCATCCCGGCCATCACGCACGTGGACGGCACCGCCCGCGTGCAGACCGTCGAAGAACGCGAAAACCCGGTGCTGGCCCGGATGCTGGCCGGCTTCGAGCGCCGGACCGGCCTGCCGGTCGTGATCAACACCAGCCTCAACACCGCGGGCCGCCCGATGGTCGACTCGCCGCGGGACGCGCTGGAGTGCTTCGGCTCGGCCCCGATCGACCTGCTCGCGCTGGGGCCGTTCGTGCTCCGGCGTCCCCGATCCACTCGAACCGGCGCGGCGTCGCCGGAGGAGAAGGAGGTGCCGTGATGGAAGACCATCTCGCCGCGTTGGCCGAAGCCGCCGAGCGGACCCGCGAATCCGCCCCCAAGATAACCGCGTGGGGACGGCACCTGGTCGGCGTGTTCGAAGCCGGCGGCCGGCTGCTCGCCTGCGGCAACGGCGGCAGCGCGGCCGAAGCCCAGCACCTGACCGGCGAGCTCGTCGGCCGGTTCCGCCACGAACGCCGTCCCCTCTCGGCCATCGCGCTGCACGCGGACACGTCCGCGACCACGGCGATCGTCAACGACTACGGCGACCACGAGGTCTTCGCTCGCCAGGTGCACGCGCACGGGCGGCCGGGCGACGTGCTGGTGTGCCTGTCCACCAGCGGTGGCAGCCAGAACGTCGTCGCCGCCGCGAAGGCCGCGCACGAGCTGGGCGTGACGACCTGGGCGCTGACCGGGCCCGCCCCGAACCCCCTCGCCGCCCTGTGCGACGACGCCGTGACGGTCGAAGCGCCGACCGTCGCGACCGTGCAGGAAATGCACCTGGTGCTGGTGCACGGCCTGTGCGCGGCCCTCGACACCGCGCTCGGGGTGACCGCGTGAGGCCACTGGTCGTCCTCGGCGACACGCTGCTGGACGTCGACGCCGAAGGCACCGCCGAGCGGCTGTGCCCGGAGGCGCCGGTGCCGGTGGTCGACCTGACGGACCGGCGCCGCCGCCCGGGCGGGGCCGGCTTGGCCGCGCTGCTGGCCGCGCGGTCGGCGGCCGAGGTCGTCCTGGTCACGCCGCTGGGTGACGACGAAGGCGGCCACGCCCTCACCGGGCTGCTGGAACCGGACGTCACCGTGCTGCCGCTGCCGCTGCGCGGCACGACGGTGTGCAAGACCCGGATCCGCGCGGGCGGGCAGTCGTTGCTGCGCCTGGATTCCGGCGACGGCACGGCGACCGCCGACCCGCTGCCCACCCGGGTGCACGACGTCCTGGCGGAGGCCGGCGCGATCCTCGTGGCCGACTACGGCCGCGGCCTGACGCGCAACCCGGACGTCCGGCGGGTCCTGCGGGAGCTGGCCGAGCGGATCCCGGTGGTCTGGGACCCGCACCCCCGCGGCGCCCAGCCGGTGCCCGGCACGCGGCTGGTCACCCCGAACCTCGCCGAGGCGCGCGCGGTGCTCGCCGGGCACGAGGAACCGGCCGAGCTCGCCAAGCTGCTGCGCGGCCATTGGCACGCCGACGCGGTCGCGGTGACCACCGGGGCCCGCGGCGCGGTGCTGGCCGACGGCCTCGGCGAAACGACCGTCCCGATCCCCGCCGCGGCACGGATGCCGGGCCACGCCGCGCCCGACACGTGCGGCGCGGGCGACCGGTTCGCCGCCGCGGCCGCCGCGGCCCTGCTCGGCGGCGCGGACACGACCGAAGCCGTGGTGACCGCGGTCGAGGCGGCCGCCCGGTTCGTCGCCGCCGGCGGCGCGACCGCGCTGTCCACGAACGACGGCCCGGTGCCCGACCCGCAGCCGGCGACCGACGCCTTCGGCCTCGCCGAGCGGATCCGCGCAACCGGCGGCCGACTGATCGCCACCGGCGGCTGCTTCGACCTGCTGCACCCCGGGCACGTGAGCCTGCTGCGGCAGGCCCGCGCCCTCGGCGACGCGCTCGTCGTCTGCCTCAATTCCGACGCGTCGGTGCGGGGTCTGAAGGGCCCCGGCCGCCCGCTGGTCCGCGACCGCGACCGCGCCCGACTCCTCTGCGCTCTGTCCTTTGTGGACGCCGTCGCCGTCTTCGACGAGCCTTCGCCCACCGCCGTCCTGGAGAAGCTGCGCCCGGACGTGTGGGTGAAGGGCGGCGACTACGCGGAAGCGGTCCTGCCCGAACGCGAAGTGGTCGAACGGCACGGCGGCGAAGTCGTGCTCGTCCCGACCGTGCCCGGTTACTCGACGTCCCGGCTGGTCGCCGCGGCGGCCAGTGCCTGAACCCCCTCGCCCGCGAAGGAGAGCGATGCGACCCCTCGGCAACGTCCTGATCACCGGCGGTGCGTCCGGACTCGGCGCCGCCACCGTCGACGCCGTCCGCAAGGCCGGTGGCACCCCGTACGTCCTCGACCGCGTCCGCCCGCAAGATCCGGCCGAATACGTCGAAGCCGACCTGACCGACACCGCCGCGACCGAGGCGGCGGTGCGTGAGCTCGCCGAGCGAGCGGGCGGCCTGGACGGCGTCTTCACCGCCGCCGGCACCGACGCCTGCGGCCCGCTCGGCGAAGTGTCCACAGAGGACTGGGAGCGGGTCGTCAAGGTGAACCTGCTCGGCACGGCCGCGGTGATCCGCGCCGCGCTCCCCTACCTGGAACGCTCCCACGGCACAGTCGTCACGGTCGCGTCCACCCTGGGCATCAAGGCGGTGAGCGACGCGACCGCCTACTGCGCCTCGAAGTTCGGTGTCGTCGGGTTCACCCGCGCGCTCGCCGCCGAGCTGGCCGGGCGCGTCGGCGTCACGCTGCTCATCCCGGGCGGGATGTGGACGCACTTCTTCGACGACCGCACCGACCAGTACAAGCCGCCGCCGGACGCGAAGCTCAACCAGCCCGAGCACGTCGCGAACACCGTCGTGTTCGCGCTGCAGCAGCCGCCGGGCGCCGAGGTCCGCGAGCTGGTCGTGTGCGCTTCGGAGGAGGGGTCGTGGCCGTGAGTGCCGCGGTCCTCGTCCTGCGCGCGCTCGGCGTCGGGGACCTGCTGACGGCGGTACCCGCGCTGCGCGCCTTGCGCGCAGGGTACCCCGGCGACCGGCTGGTGCTGGCCGCGCCGGAAAGCCTGCGGGACCTCGTCGAGCTGATCGACGCGGTCGACGAGCTGCTGCCGACCCCGAAGCTCGGCGAGCTCGCCTGGCCCGGCCCGCCGCCGCGGCTCGCGGTGAACCTGCACGGCAGCGGCCCGGAGAGCATCCACGACCTGCTCGTCGCCGATCCCGCCGAGCTGCTGACCCACCGCCACCCCGACTTCCCCGACGTCGCGGGCCTCGAGTGGCGCGACGACCTGCACGAGGTCGACCGCTGGTGCCGGCTCGTCGAATACCACCACCTGGCGGCGGACCGGTCGGCGCTGACCCTGCCCGTGCCGCCGGGCCCGAGCCCGGCCCCGGACGCCGTCGTGGTGCACCCCGGCGCGGCGTTCCCGGCCCGGCGGTGGCCGCCCGGGCGGTTCGCGACCGTCGTGCGGGACCTCGCCGCGCGCGGGCACCGCGTGGTGCTCACCGGCAGCGCCGCCGAACGCGACCTCGCGGTTTCGATCGCCGAGGCGGCCGGGCTCGGCGAGGACGCCGTGCTGGCCGGGCGCACCGGCTTGGCGGAACTGGCCGCGCTGGTGGCCGGGGCGGCACTCGTCGTCTGCGGCGACACCGGTGTCGGACACCTCGCCACGGCGTTCGGCACGCCGTCGGTGCTGCTGTTCGGCCCGACGCCGCCGCGGCTGTGGGGCCCGCCGCCGTCCGCGCGGCAGCACGTCGTGCTGTGGGCGGGCAATGTCGGCGACCCGCACGGCGAGGAGCCCGACGGCGGCTTGCTGCTGCTCGGCGAGGAGCGCGTGCTGGCCGCGACGCGTTCGGCCCTGGAAGTGCGGGTGGCGCATGGCTGAGCACATCGGGATCGTCGGCGCGGGCTACGTCGGGCTGACCAGTGCCGGCTGCTTCGCGCGGCTCGGGCACCGGGTCACCTGCGTGGACGCCGACGCGTCCAAAGTGGACGAACTGGGCCGTGGCGTCGTGTCGATCGCGGAGCCCGGTCTGGCCGAGCTCGTCGGCCAGGGCCTCGCCGACCGGACGCTGAGCTTCACCACCGCCCAGTCGGAGCTCTACGGCGCGGACCTCGTCTTCCTGTGCCTGCCGACGCCGCCGGCCGAGGACGGGCGCCCCGACCTCGGCGTGCTCGAACACGTCGTGCCGCAGCTCGGGCGGCTGCTGCGGCCCGGCTGCGTGCTGGTCACCAAGTCGACGGTGCCGGTCGGCACCGCGGCGCGGCTGCCCCGCCTGCTGGGCCGCGACGACCTGCCGGTGGTGGCCAACCCGGAGTTCCTCCGCGAAGGGCACGCCGTCGAAGACTTCCTGCACCCGGACCGGGTCGTCGTCGGCACGGACCCGGCGGACTCGCCGGCGGCGCGGCGGGTCGCCCGGCTGTACGAGCCGACCGGCGCCCCGGTGGTGGCGACCGATTCGGCCAGCGCCGAACTCGCGAAGTACGCGAGCAACGCGTTCCTCGCCGTGAAACTGTCCTACGTGAACGTCCTGGCCGAACTGTGCGAGCGGTTCGGCGCGGACGTCCGCGAGGTCTCGCGCACCATGGGCCTCGACGCGCGGATCGGCCCGGAGTTCCTCGCCCCCGGCCCCGGCTGGGGTGGTTCGTGCCTGCCGAAGGACACCTCCGCCCTGCTGCACGCGGCCGAGGCGGCGGGCGTCGACTTCGGCATCCTGCGCGACGCGGTCCGCGTCAACGCCCGGCAGCGCGCCCGGGTGGTGCGGGCCGTGCGGCAGGCCGTGACCGGTTCTCCGGCCGGGTCCCTCGCCGGAGCCCGCATCGGCCTGCTGGGCCTGGCCTTCAAGGCGGGCACCGGCGACCTGCGCGACTCCCCCGCCCTGGCCGTGGCCGACGACCTGGCCCGCGCGGGTGCCGAGCTGACCGCGCACGACCCGGCCGTCGCGTGCGTGCCCGGCACGGGGGCGGTCCAGGTCGTCGACGACCCGTACCTGGTGGCCAAGGACGCCGCGGCGCTCGTCGTGCTCACCGAGTGGCCCGAGTTCCGGGACCTCGACTGGGCCCGGCTGGCCGTCGCGGCCGACCGGGCGGTCGTCGTCGACAGCCGCAACCTGCTCGATCCCGACGTCCTCGCCGAGGCCGGGTTCGCCCACGTCGGCGTCGGCACCCATCCCAGGAGGCAGTCATGACCCTGCGCGTTCTCGCGCTGACCTGCACGCTCAAGCCGTCGCCCGCGAAGTCGAGCAGCGACCTCATGGCGCGGCAGCTGCTCGACCTCTTCGCCGAACGCGGCGCCACCGGCGAGCTGGTCCGCGTGGTCGACCACGACGTCCGCCCGGGCGTCGAGGCCGACATGGGCAACGGGGACGCGTGGCCGGACATCCGGCGCAAGATCGCCGCCGCCGACGTCCTGCTGATCGCCACCCCGACGTGGGTCGGCCACATGTCGAGCGTCGCGCAGCGGGTGCTGGAACGCCTCGACGCGGAACTGTCCGAAACGGACGACGAGGGCCGCCCGGCGATGTTCGGCAAGGTCGGGGTGGCCGCGGTGGTCGGCAACGAGGACGGCGCCCACAAGATCATCGCGGACCTGTTCCAAGCGCTGAACGACGTCGGTTTCACGGTCCCGGCCCAGGGCGCGACGTACTGGAACGGCGAAGCCATGCAGGGCGGTGACTACCAGGACCTCGACGAGACGCCGGAGGCCGTGGCCTCGACGAACGCGACCCTGGTCCGCAACGCCGTCCACCTGGCCACGCTGCTGCAAGAACAGCAGTACCCGGCCAAGTGACTACGCCATTCGAGTGACATCGCTGCGCCGGACGAGTGTGGCGCAGGCCACGTGGGTAACCCCCCGAGACCGTCCATCCGCGTCAGGGGGCTCCACCATGCCGAACCGTGTCATGATCAGCCGCGACAGCAAGCCGATCCCCTGCGAAGAGTGCGGCCTGCCGACGCTGCACGTCGCGCGGCTGGTGTCCGGTGACGGCACTTTGCTGGGCCAGACGATGGTGTGCACGGCCTGCAGCCGGCACCGGTCCGAAACCGAAGCGGTCGCCGTCCAGTAACTCTCGGTGCCTGAAGGCCGCCGCCTCGCCGCGGCGGCCTTCAGCGTTTCTCCAGCTGCTCCAGGAGCAGCCGGGCGGGCAGCGTCATGGTTCCCAGGCCCAGCCGGGCCGGGACGCCGTCTTCGTCCGCCGTCACCAGCCGCTTTTCGAGCTTTTCGAGCAGGGCGCGGCATTCGTCCAGCTCGACCGGTTCCCCCGCCATCGCCACCGACTGCACGGCTCCGGCCAAGTGGTGCATCAGGTCGGCCAACGACTCGCGCGCGTCCGGCCAGGGGTACTCGAACGGGTGCTCGCGCCGGCCCGCCGTCGTGCGCACCGCGGCGAGCAGCTGCGACATCGCGGGCCAGAGCCCGATCAGCGTCCGAAGTGGACGTTCGTGGTTCGTCCCGGCGGAGGGGCGCGCGCGGCGGAGGTTCAGCATCCGCCCTTCCCGCGTCAGGCCGACGGCTTCTTCGGCCGCCAGCACCTGGCTGCGCGTGTCCTGCTCGTGGGACAGCAGGCCGTCGAGGTCTTCGGGCGGCTCGTCCCGGCGGATCACGTCGGACAACGACTCCAGCAGGTCCGCCAGGGCTTTCCCGAGCCGCCCGGCGGCCGCGGCAAGCCGTTCGCCGTAGAGGGGCGGGAAGATCAGCGTGTTGACCGCGACGCCGATGGCCGCGCCCAGCGCCGTTTCGAGCAGGCGGTCGCCGAGCAGCACGGGCTCGCGGGCGGTGCCGTAGGAGATCACGAGCATGCCGGTGACGCCGACCCAGACGCCGGAGTCCCCGAACCGCCGCCAGCTGCCGGCGAGCAGGCCCAGGAAGACAACGGTGGCCAGGGCGACGGCCTGCCACGGGATGAGCTGCCCGGCCACGGCGGCGAGGAGGACCCCGGAGGCGACCGAGCCGACCTGCTGGAGCCACCCCCGAAGCGACCGGTAAACGGTGGCTTCGACGAGGAAGACGGCGGCGTAGGGAGCGAGAAAGGGTTGCGGCAGCCGGAGGACGAGGGTGGCCAGCAGCCAGGCAGCGGTCGCGGCGAGGGTGGCTTTGGCGCTCTGGACGAGGATCCGGCGTTCCCGGCCGGGGACGCGGAGAGCACGGGCCAACCAGCTGACGGGGTTGCGCTCGTGTTGTTCTTCGTCCGATGAGGAGTGGTCGGCGGTCTGCAGCCGGAGCACCTGGGCGAACCGGCCCGCCAAGGGCCGGCCACGTGGTTCTGCGCCGGAAGAGCCTGGGCCTCGCGCTGGGCGAGGGTCCGGGCCCGCGGGGGTGCGGTCGTGCCGCTGGCCGTCCGGCGAGGAGCCCGCGCCCCTCTCCGGCCGGCCTGTCCGGTCCGCCTCCCCCGGCTCCCCCGGCCGGCGCCCTCCCCGTCTTTCGCGCTGTCCGGTCATGCGGGCGGAGCGATGTGCACGAGCTTCGTCTGGGTCATCTCGTCGAGCAGCTCCGGCCCGTAGCCGTACCCGTTGCCGCTGCGGGCGCGGGGGTGTGCCGCTCCGCCCGGGGCTCCGCCGAACACGTTGTTCACCTTGACCGTCCCCGCCGGCAGCTCGCGCCACGCTCGCTGCGCGTGGGCCATCGAGGCCGTCAGCACCGTCGCCGCCAGTCCGTAGTCACCCCTGGCCGCTTCGGTCAGGCCCTCGTCGAAACTCTCCACCACCCGGACCGGCGCCACCGGGCCGAACGTCTCTTCCGTCATCACCCGCAAATCGGGCGCGCAGCCGGTCAAGACCGTCGCCGGGTAGTGCGCTCCGGGGCCGTCCGGGACCGCACCTCCGGTCAGCAGCCGGGCGCCACGAGCGATCGCGTCCGACACGTGGGAGTGCACGTGGTCGCGGTGCCGCCGGTCCACCAGCGGGGCCAGCGTCCGCGACTCGGCCTCCTTCACGAGCGCCGCCAGGAACGGCTCGGCGACCGCCGCGCACACGTAGATCCGCTCGACCGCCACGCAGATCTGGCCCGAGTTGGCGAACGCCCCCAGTGCCGCCTGGCCGGCCGCCCACGCCGGGTCGACGTCTTCGTCGATCACCAGCGGGTCGTTGCCCCCGTTCTCCAGCAACGTCTTCGCGCCCGTCGCGGCCGCGCTCGCGGCGATCGACCGGCCGGTCGCCGTGCTGCCGACGTGGGCGATGACGTCGACGTCGTCACGCATGGCCAGGATCGCGCCGACCCCGCCGTCGCCGTGCAGGGTCTGCAGCACGCCCTCCGGGAAGACGCCGCCGAGCACCTCGCCGAGCAGCTGCCCGGTGTGCGGTGCGCGCTCGCTCGGCTTGTGCACCACCGGGTTCCCGGTGGCCAGCGCCGCCCCCACCAGCCCGCAGGCGACCGCGACCGGGTCGTTCCACGGGGTGAGCGCCACGACCACGCCGCGCGGCTCGGGCACCATCAGATCCGTCGCACCGACGTCGCCGAGCAGGCTGCGGCCGCGGTGGACCGGCCCGAGCTCGGCGTACTGGGCCAACGTGCCCGCACCGGCGAGCACGCCTTCGCGGGCTTCGTCCCGGGGCTTGCCGGTCTCCGCTTCGTTCGTCTTCGCCAGCTCGTCGGCGTGGGCCCGCAGGCGTTCCGCCGCGGTGTGCAGCAGCGCTCCGCGTTCGGCGGCCGGGGTCCGGGCCCACTGCACCCGGGTCCGGCGGGCCAGCGCGAGCGCCGTGTCGATCTCGGCCTCGCCCGCGGCCGGCACAGTGCCCACCACGCTGCCGTCGGCCGGGTTCCGGATTTCGATCGTCCCCGCGGTCATCCGCACCTCCTTCTCGTCGCTCGCCGGTTACCCGCGGGCGACGGCTTCGACACGCCGTTTGATCACCTCCGCCTCGGGTATCCGGTTCCCGTGACTGCTTCGCTCGACTACACCGTGGTGATCCCCACGACGGGCCGCGAGACGCTTCGGCCACTCCTGGAAACCCTCCTCGGCGGGCCGGAGCCGCGGCCGGCGGAAATCCTGGTCGTCGACGACCGCCCGGGTGGGTCCGGGCTGGACGTCCCCGCCGGCGTGCGCGTGCTCCGCTCGGGCGGGCGTGGGCCGGCGGCGGCGCGGAACCTCGGCTGGCGCACCGCGAAGAGCGAGTGGATCGCGTTCGTGGACGACGACGTCGTGCTCGCTCCGGACTGGCCGCGGCAGCTGGCCGCCGACCTCGGCTCGCTGCCGCCGGAGGTGGCCGCCTCCCAGGGCCGGATCACCGTCCCGCTGCCCGCGGACCGGCGGCCCACCGACGACGAGCGCAGCACGGCGGGCCTCGAGCACGCCCGGTGGATCACCGCCGACATGGCCTACCGCCGCCACGCGCTCGTCGAAGCGGGCGGCTTCGACGAGCGGTTCCCGCGCGCGTTCCGCGAAGACTCCGACTTGGCCCTGCGGGTCGCCGAAGCCGGGCACCGGATCGACCAGGGCGAACGGCTGACCACGCACCCGGCCCGGCGGGCCGGGTTCTTCTACAGCCTGAAAGCCCAGCGCGGCAACGCCGACAACGCGCTGATGCGGGCCAAGCACGGCGTCCTCTGGCGGCAGCGCACCGGCGCCGGGCACGGCAGGCTCGGCTTGCACGCACTGTCCACAGTGGCCGGTCTGGCCGCGCTCGCGCTGCCTCTGCTGCGGCAGCGCGGCAAGGCACTGCTCGCGGCCGGTGTGTGGGCCGGGCTGACGGCGGAGTTCGCCACCCGCCGGATCGTGCCGGGCCCGCGGACGCCCGGCGAAGTGGCGCGCATGGTCGTCACCAGCGCCCTGATCCCGCCCGCCGCGTGCTACCACCGGCTGCGCGGGGAGCTCGCGGCCCGGCGGCCGCGGCCCGAGGTCGCGGTGCTGTTCGACCGGGACGACACGCTGATCGTCGACGTCCCCTACCTCAACGACCCGGACGGCGTCCGCCCGGTGCCCGGCGCGGTCGAGCTGGTGCGCGGGCTGCGGGAGCGCGGCATCCCGGTCGGGGTGGTGAGCAACCAGTCCGGTGTCGCGAAAGGACTCATCACCCCCGAGCAGCTCGACGCGGTGAACGCCCGCGTCCAGGAACTCTTCGGCCCGTTCGGCACCTGGCAGGTCTGCGTCCACGACGACGGCGACGGCTGCGCGTGCCGCAAACCCGCCCCCGGCATGGTGTTGCGGGCCGCCGGCGAGCTCGGCGTCGATCCCGCGTCCTGCGTGGTCATCGGCGACACCGGCGCCGACGTCGACGCCGCGCTCGCCGCCGGCGCCCGCGCGGTGCTGGTCCCGACGCACCGCACGCTCGAGCCCGAGATCGCCCGGGCCCGACAGCACGCCGCCGTCGCCCGCGACCTGTCCGAGGCGCTGCGCGTCGCCGGGGTCGCCGGATGACCCGGGTGCTCGTCGCCCGCCAGGACAACCTCGGGGACGTCCTGCTCGCCGGGCCCTGCGTCCGCGCGGTCGCGGCGTCCGGGGCGCAGGTGACGCTGTTGACCGGACCGCACGGCCGTGCCGCCGGCGAACTGTTGCCGGGCGTGGCCGACGTGCTCACCTGGACCGCTCCCTGGATCGACCCCGAGCCGCCGCCGGTGACCGCCGAGGACACCGGTGCGTTCGTGGCGCTGATCCGGGCGAAGTCGTTCGACCGCGCGCTGATCCTGACGTCGTTCCACCAGTCCCCGCTGCCGCTGGCGCTGCTGCTGCGCCAGGCCGGCGTGCCGTGGATCGGCGCGATCTCCGAGGACTACCCGGGCAGCCTGCTCGACCTGCGCCACCGCGTCGACGGCGATCCGCCGGAGCCGGTCCGCATGCTGTCGCTCGCCGAAGCGGCCGGGTTTTCGCTGCCGCCGGACGACCACGGCGCTCTGGCGCTGCGGCGCCCGTTGCCGAACACCGCCCGGCTGACCGGCGGCGGGGCGTACGTCGTGGTGCACCCCGCGGCGTCGGTGCCCGCCCGCCAGCCCTCGGCGGCCTGGAGCCGCGAGACGGTGCGGGCCCTGGCCGCCGACGGGCATCGGGTGCTCGTGACGGGGGCGCCGTCGGAGCGCGCGCTGACCCAGGAGGTGGCCGGGACGTCGGCGGTCGACCTCGGGGGCCGGACGTCCCTGCCGGAGCTGGCGGCGGTGCTGTCCGGCGCCCGCGTGGTGGTGGCGCCCAACACCGGCCCCTCGCACCTGGCCGCGGCAGCCGGCACGCCGGTGGTTTCGCTGTTCGCCCCGGTCGTGCCGCAGGAGCGGTGGGCCCCCTACGGTGTCCCCACGGTGGTGCTCGGCGACCAGCACGCCCCCTGCCGCGCCACCCGCGCCCGCGTCTGCCCGGTCCCTGGCCACCCCTGCCTCGACACGATCGACCCCGCCGACGTCTGCCGCGCGGTGACGGCCCTCGCCCTGCCGGGAGTCGTCTCGCCGATCCCGGCCGCCGCAACGCAATGAATGACTCATTCCTGGCGTCGGACGCCAGGAATGAGTCATTCAAGACGACCGGCGTCAGCCGCCGATCTCCTTGCTCACGCCGCTGGGCCCCTCGTAGGTCCGGTCCGGCAGGCCGCGCACGACGTCCAACGTGCCGGAGTCGGCACCGTTCTTCTCGGCGGCCCGCACCAGGTCGTCTCGCTTCGCCGGGTAGTCCACGCCGGACAGGTACTTCTGCAGCTCGATCGGGTTCGGCTTGCTCACGGGAGCTCTCCTTCCGTTCGGGAACAGCTCGGTTACCCCGCCTTCCGGCCGGCACACGCCGGCGCCGCGTTTAGTCCCCGGCGGGGGTGGTAGCCGACGGTTGACGAAAGGAGATGCCCGTGTCGCTCCCGGCCCCCTTGCCCGCGGAAGCGGCCTCGCCCCGGCGCGCCGTCGTCACCGGTGCCGATTCCGGCATCGGCCGCGCGGTCGCCGTTGCCCTCGCCGGTGGTGGCCTGGACGTCGGCATCACCTACCACTCCGACGCCGACGGCGCGGAGGAAACCGCCGCGGAGGTCCGTTCGCACGGCGTGACCGCGCACGTCCGGCAGCTCGACCTGACCGAGCTGCCCGGCGCCGCCGACGTCATCGACGCCTTCGCGGAAGACCTCGGCGGTATCGACGTCCTGGTCAACTGCTCCGGCACCGGCAGCAGCGAGCTCGCCATGGACCTCGACTACGAGAAGTGGCGCCAGGTCCTCGACGTCGACCTGGACGGCGTCTTCCTGCTTTCGCAGCGCGCGGCCCGACACATGATCGACGCCGGGCACGGCGGCCGGATCATCACGATCACCAGCGTCCACGAGCACGTGCCCCGGGTCGGCGCCGCGCCCTACTGCGCCGCGAAGGCCGGGGCGGGCGCGCTGACCCAGGTGCTCGCCTTGGAGCTGGCCGAGCACGGCATCACCGTGAACTCCGTGGCACCCGGCGAAATCTCGACGCCGATGACCGGCCAGACCGACGCCGACCCGCGCGGACAGGACCGGCCCGGCATCCCGCTGGGTCGCCCCGGCCACGCGGCCGAGGTGGCGGCCGCGGTCGCGTTCCTGGCGACCCCGGCGGCCGGCTACATCACCGGCACGTCGCTCGTCGTCGACGGCGGCCTGCTGCTGATGGGTGCCCAGCACGGCACCGCCTACCGCGGTCACGACTGGCGTTCCCCCTGAGACCGGGGGCCCGCGTCCCGGCTGCAGGGACCGGCGCGGGTCCCGGCCGTGGGCCGGGCGGCGGTCCCCCCAGCCCGCCGTCCGGCCCTTCCCCTTGTCCGTTTCCGCCCCCATGCGACGGGTATCCGGCCGCGGAGGGAAGGAGAACACCCCATGTCGTCCGCCGAAACCCGCTCCCGGACCGCAGCGTCCTGGCTCCGCCCGGTCGTCGCCGTCCTCGGGCTGCTCTACCTCGCGCTGGGCATCGCCGGGTTCCTGACCCCGGAAACCGCCGCGGTCGGCCACGAAACCAGCCGCGCGGTCTGGATCTTCAGCGTGACCCCGCTGCTCAACCTCGTCCACACGGCGGTCGGGGTGCTCGGGCTGCTCGCCGCGACCCGGCGCACCGGCGCGATCATCTACTGCTGGGTGCTGTTCATCGGTTTCACCGGGATGACCGCCTACGGCATCCTCGCCACCGCGATCGTCAACCCCGAGGACCCGATCAACCTGAACTGGGCGGACAACTGGCTGCACGGGCTGACCGCGGCCGCCGCGCTGGTGCTCGGCATCCTCGCGGCGCGCGCGGTCAACCGCAATGCCGCGCGCTCCCGATGATCCCGGTCGTTTCGGCTTGCGATCACCGGGTAGCCGGGGAAGGACACCGTGTGAAGGAGGTCCCCATGCACCGCGAAGAAGACGTCCCGCCGTGGGGCGGCGGCGCATGAGCACGACCGAGCCGGCCGTCGTCGTGCACTACCGGCTCCACGCCGACTTCGCCGTCGGATCCCCGTGGGTGCGCCGGATCCTGGGCCCGCGAGCCGGGCTGGAACTGGACGCCACCGGCCTGCGCGTCCGGTTCGGGCCGTGGCTGGTCGAAACGCCGCTGAGCAACCTCGCCGGGGCGGAAGCCACTGGCCCGTACCGTGCTCTCCGCGTCTTCGGTGTCCGGCTTTCGCTCGCCGACCGTGGCCTGACTTTCGGAACGACGACCCGGGGCGGCGTGTGCCTCCGGTTCCGGGAGCCCGTCCGCGGCATCGATCCGTGGGGGCTGGTCCGCCACCCGGGGCTGACGGTGACGGTGTCCGAACCGGAGCTGGTCGCCGAAGCCATCAACCGGATCGTGGCGGAGTCATGACGGCGGCGCGCATCCTGGCCGTGGCGATCGACTGCCGTCAGCCGGACCTGCTGGCCGAGTTCTGGGCCGCGGCGCTGGGTAGCGGAAAGACCCGCACGTGGACCGACTCCCACGGCTTGACGTACCGCCAGGTCGACTTCGCCGACGGACCGGCGCTGCTGTTTCAGCCGGTACCCGGGGAAAAGACCGTCAAGAACCGGCTGCACCTCGACCTGGCGCCGGTGGCTGGTGACCAGCGGGCGGAGGTCGAACGCCTGGTGATGCTCGGGGCGAAGGTCCTCGACGATCCGGACGACGACCCGTGGATCGTGCTCGCCGACCCCGAGGGGAACGAATTCTGCGTGCTGCCGGCCCGCTGACGCTGAGTTGAGTCTCCCTCAGGGGGAGACGGCAGGCTTGGGGACATGGACGACGAGAACCTCCTCACGATCGGGGCTCTGGCCGCGCGGACCGGGCTGTCCGTCAAGACGATCCGGTTCTACTCCGACAAGGGGATCGTTCCGGCGACCTGGCACAACGCGGCCGGCTACCGCCTGTACGACGCGGCTGCCCTGGCTCGGCTGGAACTGGTCCGCACGCTTCGTGAGCTGGACATCGACCTGGCCACGGTCCGGCGCGTGCTGGCCGGCGAAACTTCGCTGGCCGAGGTCGCCGCGGCGCACGCAGCCGCCCTCGACGTGCAGATCCGGGCGCTGCGCCTGCGGCGGGCGGTGTTGACCGCGGTCGCGAAGCGGGAATCGACCCCTCGGGAGATGGATCTGATGCACAAACTGGTGAACCTGTCCGATGCCGAACGGCGCCGCTTCATCCACGATTTCGTCGACGACACCTTCGGCGGTGTCGACGCCAATCCGGCCATGGTGGAACTGCTGCGTTCGACCATGCCCGAATTACCCGAAGACGCCACCCCCGAACAGGTCGAGGCGTGGATGGAGCTCGTGGAACTGGTCCAGGACACCGGCTTCCGGGCCGCTGTGCGGCGGATGGCCGAGTACCAGGCGGCCCAGCGCGCCGACGGAGACACGACCGGCCTGCACCACGACCTGACCGAGGCCGTGCGCGAAGACGTCGGCCGAGCGCTCGCCGCGGGGATCGCCCCGGACTCCGAGCAGGCCGGCGACATCGTCGCTTCGCTCACTGCGCGCTACGCCGAGACCTTCGGCAAGGCCGACGACGACCAGCTGAAGCGGTGGATCCTCGAACGGCTCGATGTCGCCGACGATCGTCGCGTCACGCGGTACTGGCAGTTGGTGGCCGCCGTCAACGGCTGGCCTCCGGTCCCGGATCCGGGACCGGTGTTCACCTGGTTCGGCCGGGCAGTGCGTGCTCGGCTCGACAGCCGGAGCCGGCCGGGTCAGGCTTGGCCGACCGGGTCGCCGGCGTAGGCGGCCAAGCGTTCGTCGAAGCCGTCCGCGGTGCCGGGTCTGCGGAAATCCGGGGGATCCGGCCGGCCCGGGTACTTCTCGCCGTACAGGCCGGTCACGAACTCCACGACGGTTTCGGGCGGGGGCAGCACGTCCTCGCCCAGGTAGGCCAGCACGATGAGGTCGTCGCCGGTGGCCGACTCGACCGCCGCGGCCCAGCCGTCGCGTTCGTCCCACAGCAGCGCGGTCTCGTGGTCCGGGAACCGCGCGAGCCGCCGCTCGAGCGCGACGTACGCACCGGCCGGGACGTCCACTTCACAGAACCAGGCGGGTGCGTCCAGCTTGGCCGCGACGGCCAGCAGGTACTGCCGCAGCCCGCGCGCCGCCGCGCCGAGCCCGTCCCGTTCGCTCATCCCGCTCCCGCCCCTTCGGTCGGTGCCCCATCGGGTGATACCCCGTCACCCACAGGGTCAACCCGGGGCACCCCGAGTGGAGCAGCACGTCACCGGCGGTCCTCTGTGGAACCCGCCGGGTCACGAAGTGAGCAGGTCCAGCACCTCGTCGTCGCCCAGCTGGCGGAAATCGGCGTACCACTGGCCGACCGCGCGAAACTCCGGCGGTTCCGCGACGCAGACGACGTCGTCGGCTTCGCCCAGCAACCGCGTGACCGCGCCCGGGGCGGCGACGGGTGCCGCGAAGACGAGCGTGCGCGGCCGGGCCGCACGGAGGTCGCGCAGCGCGGCCGTCGCGGTGACGCCGGTCGCGAGCCCGTCGTCCACGAGGAGGACGTCACGGCCGGTGAGACCGGCGGGCGCGCGGCCGGCGCGGTAACGCTCGAGCCGGCGGCGCGCCTCCGCCCGTTCCCGGGCTTCGGCCCGGGCCATCCGCGCGGCGGTCAGTTCGAGCGCGCGCAGACCGGCCTCGTCGTAGATCGCCGGGCCGTCCGGGGTGACCGCGCCGACGCCGTACTCGCGGTGGCCCGGCGCCCCGATCTTGCGGGCGACCGCGACGTCCAGTTCGGCACCGAGCCGCCGCGCGACGACGGCGGCCACCGGCACGCCGCCGCGGGCGAGCCCGAGCACGACCGGGTCGGCCCAGGCCCGGCGCCGCAGCTCGCTCGCCAGCCGGCGGCCGCCGTCCTCCCGGTCGGCGAAGATCCGCGGACCGGCCTGCCGCGCGGGCATCAGGTCACGGGCGCCACTCGTCGCGCCAGTCGGGGTGGGCTTCGTACACCGACGCGATGAGCTTGACGGAGTTGTCGTCGTGGACGTCGCGGATCTCGCGGCGCAGGAACTCGGCCTTCTCGGCGAACGGCACCGGGTGCCGGTCCTCCATCGCCTCGACCGGCCCGCCGGCCAGCAGCAGGCCGTCGCCGTCGTCGGCGTACATGATCCGCAGCCGCCCGCGCCGCTCGGCCTCGTCGATCAGCGACAGTTCACCCGCCCGGACGCGCTCTTCGTCCTCCGCGAGCCGGGCGAGCACGAATTCGTCGAGCTTCGCGGTCGTGGTGTCGTCGAGATTCGTCATGGGCGCGGGATACCCGCCCGGTCACGGCCTCAAGCGTCCGCGCGGCTCAGCCGCCTGGCCACCGCGAACCCGGTGCCGAGCAGGACGGCACCGCCGGTGAGCCACGGCCACAGCGGCATCGGGCCGTCCCCGTCCGGGCGCGCCACCGCCGCGACGGCCGGCACCGCCGCCGCCGGGCCCGCCACGGTGAGCCGGAATCCGACGGTGCCGGAGACCGGGTGGCCGTCGGCGGAGGTGACCCGGTACCGGATGGTGTAGGCCCCGGCCGGGCCGAGCGGACGCAGCGGCGCGGAGACCCGGGCGTCCACAACGGACGCCGGGCCGGCCTCCCAGTGCGAAGTCCCGTCGGGCCCGAGCACCGCGAGTTCGGTGAACCGGTTTTCCACCGGCTCGTTGAACTCGAGCACGGCCTCGGCCGGGCCTGCGGCAACCGACGCATCCGCGGCCGGCGAACTGGACACCAGGACGCTGTGCGCGTCCGCCGCGGGGGCGCACAGCAGCGCCGCGCCGCCGGCCGCCGCCAGGGCGGCGGCCATCCGGACCGTGAAAGACCAGCGGGAAGTCATGTTTTCTCGCCTTCTCGGGAATTCGAGCGATGCCGGAACCGTAGCGAGCGGATCCGGGGTCATGACGGGAGGCCGTGAAACGGCTGTGTTAACCAATTCTCACCGCCGCGGCGCGTCGCCATCCCCGGATCGGGCAAACCGGGCAGCTACTCCGACAGTTTGCCCGTCTGGCCACCCGAACAGCCCAGCAGAACCGGCTTTCGGCCCAGCAACTCACCGCGCAACGCCGTTCGCGGGCCGCTCGACTTAACCTGGCCTTCACGTGAAGATCACCCCGCGAAACGTGCCGGCTGGTTTATTGCTCCCACATCCCGTTCTTTCCCCGCCGCTCCGGAATTGCCGTTTCCCCGCGAGCGAATTCCCGTTTTCTGGAGGACGAAACCGTGCGAGGACCCGCCCTGCGCCGTGACCACGTCATCGCCGCCGGCCTGGCCGGCGCGGTCGTGGTCGTCGTCGGCTACGCCTCCGGCCTCGGCCTGCGGCCGGGCACCGCCGCGGCCACTCCACCCGTGGTCGCGGACGGCGGCCACCCCGTCACACCGCAAACCCCGGGCGCGCAACCACTTCCGGCCGGGCAGCTGCCCACGGGCGGTCCGGTGTCCCCGCTGCCCGCGATCCCGGTGGGCAACCAGCCGGCGGACCCGATCCCGTCGATCCCGTCGATGCCGTCGATGCCCGGCGACAGCGGCGTGGTCCCGGCCCCGGATCCGGGATCCCCCGAGCCCGGCACCGCACCTCCCCCGCCGGTCCCCCCACCGACGACGCCGATCCCCCCGCCGCCGGGACCCGACGTGCCGGCGTGCCAAGCCGGTGTGCCGCAACAGGTCCTGGACACCGTCGGCGGCCTTCCGCTGCTCGGCGCGGTCACCACCGGGCTCGGGGTGACCGGGCCGACCGGGGTCGGCGCGCTCGTCCTCGGCTACTGCCGCACGGGCGACGGCGGCCTGGAGCCGGCAATGGTGCCCGCCGCCACCACCGTCCCGACCGTCCCCAGTGGACGGTGAGGCGGTGGAGCCCGTCAAGGCGTGGTACGTGCTCGCCCGCACCGTCGACTACGCCGGTCTCACGCTGTTCGCCGGCGGCCTGCTGTTCCTGGCCGTGCTCTGGCCCGCCGGCGCCGGCCACCGCGGGGCCCGTTCGGTGCTGGTCACCGGCTGGGTCCTCGGCCTGGCCGGCACGCTCGCCGGCCTGGGCCTGCAGGCGGCGTGGGCCGCGCAACGCCCGCCCGGCGACTTCCTGGCCTGGGACCTGCTCGGCCAGGCGCTGGACAGCCAGTTCGGGCGCATCTGGTTCGCCAGGGCGCTGCTGTGGCTGCTCGGCGGGGTGGTGCTGGCCTGGCTGCTGCAACGCGGCCGGGACGCGGCCACGGCGTTGCCCTGGCGGGTCGGGGCCGGGGCGATCCTGCTCGGGCTGCTCCGCACGACCGGGCTCACCGGCCACGCGGTGGAGAGCACCCGGCCCTGGCTGACGCAGCTGGCGGACTTCGCTCACCTCGCGGGCGCTTCGGCGTGGATCGGCGGGCTGGCCGTGCTGCTGTTCGGCGTCCTGGCCCGCCGTGACCCCGAAGAGCTCGCCTCGGTGATCCCCCGCTACTCGAAGCTGGCGATGACGTCGGTCGCCGTCGTGGTCGCCGCGGGCATCGTGCTCGCGTGGCAGACCGTCGGCAGCGTCGGCCGCGTGTTCGGCACGGCCTACGGGCGGACGCTGCTGGTCAAGCTGGGCGTGCTCGCCGTCGTGCTGCTGGCCGCGCAGGTCAGCCGCAGCTGGGTGGGCCGTCGCCTCGACTTCGCGGTCGTGCTGCGCGGGGACGCCGCCACCGTCCGCCCCTTCGTCCATTCCGTCGCCGCCGAGACCACGCTCGTGCTCGTGGTCCTCCTCGCGGCGAGCTTCCTCGTCACGGCCAGCCCCGGCCGCTGATGGCCCTGTGAAAGGAGTCCTCGATGGACAACCCCACCCCCACCGCCCCCGAGCAGCCGGAGGTGGTGCGGCGACGGCGGAGCTGGCCGGTCGCCGTGGCGATCCTCGCCCTGGCGACGGCGTTGTTCAGTCTCGCCACGCTGCGCGGCGGCCAGACCGAGCAGGCCGCGCCGAGCCAGGCCGCGAACGTCGACCTCGCCGCACTGGCCCAGCAGGGTCCCCTCGCCGTCCCGCTGTACCAGGGACTCGCGCAGGAACAGGCGGGCGGGGCCGCCGCCCCGGCCGCGGCGCCGTCCACCAAGTCGGTCGACGCCATGGGCTACAAGTTCTCGCCTGCCGACCTCACGATCGACGTCGGGGACACGGTGACGTGGACCAACCACGACACCGCGCCGCACAACATCGTGGTCACCGACGGGCCGGAGAAGTTCACCTCGCCGACCCTGCAGACCGGTCAGACCTTCAGCCACACCTTCACCAAGGCGGGCAAGTACTCGTACTACTGCTCGATCCACCCGGACATGAAGGCCACGGTCACCGTCACCGGATCCGTGCCCACCACGGCTCCGCCGACGTCGGCCCCGACCTCCGCACCCACGTCCGCACCGACCTCGGCGCCGACCCACTCGATGCCGATGCCGTCCACCCCGGCCGGCGGCGGCTCCTGCGTGCCGAAGGCGGTCCTGCAGCCGATCCTCGACCACATCAAGAGCGCGCACCTGGAGACCTCACCCGGTCAGCAGGTGCAGGACATCCTCAACCTGGACCAGTACCTCAAGACCCACACGGTCTGGCTGGAAACCGTGCTCGCCCCGGTGTTCGACGGATCGGCGGGCCAGGTCGCGACCGACACGCTCGCGCCGATCATCGCGCACATCAAGAGCGCACACCTCGAGGAGTCGCTGGGCCAGCAGGTGACCGACCTGCTGAACCTCGACCAGTACATCAAGACGCACACGGTGTGGCTCGAGAACGTGCTCACTCCGTTGCTGAACCAGGCGAGCTGCTGACGCTCGCCGTCGTCACGGGTGGCCCGGTTCCCGGCCGGGCCACCCGCTCCCATCCCCGGAGGCCACTCTTCATGTCCGACACCGCCGTCCTGCCCCGGACCGGCTACACCCTGCGCCGCGACCGCTGCGTCATCGAGATTTCCCCGCGTCCGCCCCTGGTCCGCGGCCGGCTCACCGCGACCGGCGGGCACTGGACGCCCGGCTCGGCGCTCACGGTCACCTTCGACCCCGGCTCGCTGCGGACCGGGATCCCCTTCCTCCGCAGGGCGTGCCGCGGCGACGAACTCACCTTCACCGCCGACGAGGTCGCCGAGGACCCGTTCGTCGTCGAAGGCAGTGTGGCCGGGCGCGCGGTGCGCCTGCGCGGCGACGTGCGGCACCGGGACGAGCACGGCCTCGTCGTCTGGGCCGCCGGGGTCGTTCTCCCGGCCCGCCGGAAGCCGCGGCACGCGGGCCCGCTCGTGCGGCTGCTGGCCCGGCGCCGGCTGCGCGTCGAGATCGCGATCGAGTTCGTCCGATGAGGCGCGCCGCCCTGGCCGTGGCCGGCCTGCTCGTGTTCCTGAACCTGCCGCTCGGGAGCCCGGCCGCCGCGGCGACGCAGCAGGTCATGATGCAGGGCTACGCCTTCTCCCCCGCCGCGCTGACCGTCCGGGTCGGCGACACGGTCACCTGGATGCAGCACGACGAAGCCCCGCACGACGTCGTCACGACGAGCGCGCCGGTCGCGTTCCGCAGCCCGCAGCTTTCGGCCGGGCAGAGCTGGAGCTACACGTTCCGGCAGGCGGGCACGTACCAGTACTACTGCTCGGTGCACCCCGACATGCGGGCCTCGGTGACGGTGCTGCCGGCGCCCACGACCGCGCCGCCGAGCACGGCTTCCCGGCCGCTGCCGTCACGGACCGCGGCCGGCGCGGTGCCGGTGGCCACCACACCGCCCGCGAGCACTCCGCCGCCGAACGCTCCTTCGGCGGGCACCGCCCCGGCGGCCACGTCCGCGGCCGCCGTCGCCCCGGCCGCTCCGGTCACCGAACAGCCGCCCGCGGTCCAGCAGGCGACCGCGGCGACGCCGGCGACCCTGAACCCGATGCTGCTGGTCGCCGGGTTCGTCACCGCGATCGCGGTGCTGTGCCTGCTGCTGCTGAGCTCGCGGCGGGCGTGAATTCCTGTCCGGAACCTGTCCCGGTAAGGGACTGGACCAATAATATCGGCTCGGCACAATGGGAGCATCGCCCTTCAGCGCGGAAGGTGACCGATGCACTTCCTCGTCTCCCTGATGGCCTTGGCCCTTGCGGCCACGCCGACACCGGCGCCGTCCGTCGCGCCGCTCGCGACGATCTGCAACAAGTACTGCGACGCGAGGGATCCCGCATCGTCGCCAGGCGACCGCGAAGGCTCCTCGGCCGGCGTCGGCGGCCGCCGGATCTCCCTGCACCTCGACGACGGCGACGCCATGGGCTGGGCGGCGATCACCGGTGGCGGCGCCGGCGACCACGTCTGGCTGGACCGCTCGTTCGACGCCGGGCGCACGTGGGCGTCGGGCAGCAAGCTCGGCGACACCGCGACACCGTCCGGGGCGACGGGCTGGCGGACGCTGATGTACAACGCCGACGACTGGGCGAACAAGGGGGTCGGGCTGCTGCGCGCGTGCGGGCAGCCCGCGGGGTCGGGGACCATCGCCTGCACCGGCTGGGCCCGTCCGACCTGGAACGCGTGGGACCGCCGCACCGCGGCCGCGACGGCGCTGATGGAGCGCTACAACCTCGGCACCGGCCTGTTCGACACGACCGGGTGGTGGAACTCGGCGAACGCGATCACCGCGGTGATCGACAACGCCCGGATCAGCGGCATGGGCAGCTACCGCTATGCGATCGACACGACGTACACGAAGAACCTCGCGACCCAGGGCGGCCAGTTCCGCAACGACTACCTCGACGACACGGGCTGGTGGGGCCTGGCGTGGGTGGACGCCTACGACCTGACGGGCGACGGCAAGTACCTGAACACCGCCCGAGCGGACGCGGACCACATGTACGCGTACTGGGACGGCGTCTGCGGCGGCGGGGTCTGGTGGAGCACGAGCCGCACCTACAAGAACGCCATTCCGAACTCGCTGTACATCCAGCTGAACGCGGCGCTGCACAACCGGATCCCGGGCGACTCGGTGTACCTGTCGCGAGCCCGGGCGGGCTGGAGCTGGTTCGCCGGCAGCGGGATGATCAACGGCTCGAACCTGGTCAACGACGGCCTGACCACGTCCACGTGCGCGAACAACGGCCAGGCGGTGTGGTCGTACAATCAGGGCGTGCCGTTGACGGCGCTGACCGAGCTCTCCCGCGCCACCGGCGACGCGAGCCTGCTGACGAAGGCCCGCGCGATGGCGAACGCGTCGACGACGAACGCGTCACTCAACCCGGGCGGGATCCTGCGCGACCCGGGCGAGACGGCCGGCGGGGGCGGGGGCGACGGCCCGACGTTCAAGGGCGTGTACGTCCGGGACCTCGCGGCGCTGAACGCGGCCTTGGCGGATCATCCGTACACGGCCTACCTGCAGCGGCAGGCGAATTCGGCGTACGCGAACGACCGGAACAGCGCGGACGCGTACGGGCTGATGTGGGCGGGCCCGTTCGACCAGCCCGACGCGGCCCGGCAGCAGAGCGCACTGGACCTGATGAACGCGGCCCCGTGAGCCCGGGCGGATTCGCACCCGCCCGGGCCGCACCTCAGAGCGTCTTCTCCAGCCGGCCGGCCAGCAGCTTGATGAACCGCGACGGGTCGGCCAGTTCGCCGCCTTCGGCCAGCAGTGCCATGCCGTAGAGCAGCTCGGCCGTTTCGGCCAGGCCCTCGTCGTCCGGCCGGGAAGCGTGCGCCTCGCGCAGCCCCCTGACCAGTCCGTGCTCCGGGTTGAGCTCGAGGATGCGCTTGATCGGGGGCAGCTCCTGCCCCATCGCGCGGTACATCTTCTCCAGCGTCGGGGTCAGGTCGTGTGTGTCGCCGACGATGCAGGCCGGCGACGTCGTCAGCCGCGACGACAGGCGGACCTCCTTGACGGTCTCGCCCAGCGCCGTCCCCAGCCACGTCAGCAGGCTCTCGAAGTCCTTGTTCTGCTGTTCGCGGGCGACCTCGGTGGCCTTCTTGTCTTCCTCCGACTCGAGGTCGACCTGGCCCTTGGCGATCGACTGGAACTGCTTGCCGTCGAAGCCCGGCACCGAGTCGACCCACATCTCGTCGATCGGGTCGGTCAGCACCAGCACCTCGAAGCCCTTGGCCCGGAACGCCTCCATGTGCGGCGAGTTCTCGATCGCCGAGCGCGATTCGCCGGTCATGTAGTAGATGTGCTGCTGGCCGTCCTTCATCCGCTCGACGTAGTCGCGCAGCGAAGTCGGCTTCTCGGCGTCGTGCGTCGAGGCGAACGACGAGATCTCGAGAATGACTTCGCGGTTCTCGAAGTCGTCGAGCAGGCCTTCCTTGACCGCGCGGCCGAATTCACGCCAGAACGTCGCGTACTTCTCGGCGTCGGCGGTCATCATCGTCTTGACCGTCGAAAGCACCTTCTTCACCAGGCGACGGCGGATCAGCTGGATCTGCCGGTCCTGCTGCAGGATCTCCCGCGAGACGTTGAGCGAGAGGTCCTGGGCGTCGACGACGCCCTTGACGAACCGCAGGTACTCGGGAACGAGCGACTCGCAGTCGTCCATGATGAACACGCGCTTCACGTACAGCTGCACGCCGCGCTTGCGCTCCCGCAGGAACAGGTCCATCGGCGCGTGCGAGGGCAGGAACAGCAGCGCCTGGTACTCGAAGGTGCCCTCGGCCTGCAGCCGGATCGTCTCGAGCGGGTCCTGCCAGTCGTGGCTGACGTGCTTGTAGAACTCGTGGTACTCGTCTTCGCTGACCTCGCTCGACGAGCGCGCCCACAGCGCCTTCATCGAGTTGACGGTCTCGACCTCGGCGTCTTCGCCGTCGCCCCGCATCCGGATGGGCCAGGTGATGAAGTCGGAGTACTTCTTGACGATCTCGCGGATCTTCGCCGCGGACGTGTAGTCGTAGAGGTGGTCCTCGGTGTCCTCGGGCTTGAGGTGCAGCGTGACCGCGGTGCCCTGGGGCGCGTCTTCGACCGGCTGGATCGTGTACGTGCCTTCGCCGGTCGACTCCCAGCGGACGCCCTCGGCGGTGCCGGCGCGGCGCGTCACGAGGGTGACCTTGTCCGCGACCATGAAGCTCGCGTAGAACCCGACGCCGAACTGCCCGATCAGGTCCTGCGACGCCGCGGCGTCCTTCGCCTCCTTGAGCTTGGTCAGGAAATCGGCGGTGCCGGACTTGGCGATCGTCCCGATCAGGGCGACGACCTCCTCGCGGGTCATGCCGATGCCGTTGTCGCGCACCGTCAGGGTCCGCGCCTCCGGATCGGTCTCGATCGCGATGTGCAGGTCGGCCGTGTCCGCCTCGAGGTCCTTGTCGCGGTACGACTCCAGCCGCAGCTTGTCGAGGGCGTCGGAGGCGTTGGACACGAGCTCCCGCAGGAACGTGTCCTTGTTCGAATAGATCGAATGGATCATCAGCTGGAGCAGCTGACGCGCTTCCGACTGGAACTCCAGCGTCTCGATCGGGGCAGTCACTTCCATTCCTTTCCGCATGTCCGGCGGCCGGTGGCGGGTCGATCCTACCGAGCGGGTCCGACAGTTCCGACCGCGCCACGCTCGCTGCCGATCAGGGCGGCTCGAGGGCCCGGACGCATGGGCTGCGGCGTGATTCCGCGACGCCCACGGCGCTCGGCGATTTCGCGGTTCTTCCGCGCGCATCCCCTGCGGTGAAACACGATTGACGCAGGTCAAGCCGCTCGGCGACGATGATTCGAAACAAGCGGGAAGCCGACTTCCCGCGTCCCCATCGTCGAAAGAGGTGCACTGTGAAGGTGCTCGTCCTGAACGCCGGCTACGAGCCGCTGCAGACCGTTTCGGTCCCGCACGCGATCCGCATGCTCGTGCGCCACGTCGCGGAGATCCACGAAGCCGAGGAGGGCCTCGCCTACGGGCTGTTCCCGCGCCCGAAGATCGTGCGGTTGCTGCGGTACGTCGTCATGAAGTGGCGATATACGCAGCCGCCGCGCTGGTCCCGGCGCGGCGTGCTGGTCCGTGACGGCCACCGCTGCGCCTACTGCGGGCAGCGCGCCACCACGATCGACCACGTGACGCCGCTGAGCCGCGGCGGCGCCCGGACCGACTGGCTCAACACGGTCGCCGCGTGCGGGGGCACGGCCCGCAGCTGCAACGCCCGCAAGGCGGACAAGCTGCCGGGCGAAGCCGGGATGAAGCTGCGCTTCACCCCGTACGTCCCGGCTTGGGACCAGCTGCACCGGCCCGGCGCTTGACGCGGCCTGCTCGCCTGCACACCGGCGGGCAGGCCGTTAGGCTCGAACCGATCGCCACCCGCATCCGTGTGCTCTGGGGAAGGCCGGGGAGGTCGCCGTGACCGACGCAGGAGAGCTGATCGCCGGGCGCTACCGGCTGGCCGAACGGATCGGCCAGGGATCGATGGGCGTGATCTGGCGCGCCCGCGACGAGCGGCTCGACCGCGTCGTCGCGGTCAAGCAGCTGGACTACGACGCGGCCATCGGGCCGGCGGCCAGTCAGCAGGCGAGCCGGCGTGCCCTGCGCGAAGCGCGGCTGACCGCGCGCCTGCGGCACCCGCACGCGATCACGGTGCACGACGTCGTCGAGGCGCCCGGCGGGCCCTACCTGGTGATGGAGTACCTGCCGTCGCGCAGCCTGGCGGAGATCCTGCTCGACCGGGAGACCCTACCCGCCGAGGAGGTGGCGCGCATCGGCCTGCCGGTCGCGTCGGCGCTCGCGGCCGCCCACGCCGAGGGTGTCGTCCACCGCGATGTCACGCCCGGCAACGTCCTGCTCGGGGAGTCCGGCGTCGTCAAGATCGCCGACTTCGGCATCTCCCGCGCCACCGGGGAAGGCACCGTGACCGGCGGCGGATTCATCGCGGGCACGCCGGCCTACCTGGCCCCCGAAGTCGCCGGCGGCCACGAAGCCGGCTTCCCGGCCGACGTCTTTTCCCTCGGGGCGACGCTCTACCGCGCGCTCGAAGGCGCTCCCCCGTTCGGCAACGACGACAACACGATCACGCTCCTGCTGCGCATCGCTAAGGAGGAGACCGTCCCGCCGCGGCACAGCGGGCCGCTCGCCGAGGTGCTCACCCGCATGCTGCAGCGGGATCCCGAAGCGCGCCCGTCGATGGCGGAGGTCCAGGAGCTGTTCGAAGCGGTCACCGGCGGCCGTCCGCTGCCGCCGCCCCGGCCGCGGCCGCGGGCCGGGACCCGGCTGCTGCGCGTCCGCCGCCCGCGGCGCCGGCTCGTCCTGGCGTCGGCCGCCGGCGCGGTCCTGCTGGCCCTCGGCGTGGTGATCGGCACGGTGCTCGTCCCCGGCGGCACGACGACCGTCGCCGCACCGGTCTCGTCCGTTCCCCCGGCCTCTCCCCCGGCTTCGACGCCCGCGAGCCCGGCCCCGACGACGCCGGCCGACCTGGGCTGCGCGGCCCGCTACGAGGTGACGAACTCCTGGCCCGGCGGCTACCAGGTGCAGGTGACGGTGCGCAACGACCGGGCCGCGGGCCTGTCCGGCTGGCGCGTCCGCTGGCAGCTGCCCGCCGGTCACCGCATCAGCGGCTTGTGGAACGGCACCTTCACGGTCGATGGTTCGACGGTGACGGTCGAAAACGCCGACTGGAACGCCAAGCTCGACGCGGACGCGACCACGACGTTCGGCCTGATCGCCCTGACGCAGAACGGAAGTGACGCCGCCCGGCCGGCGCTCACCTGCCGGACGCTCTGACCACCGGGAGGCCCCGTGAAGCCCCACCACGTCCGGGACCGGCGCCGATCGATCCACTTCGACGGCCGGACCGTCACGCTCATGGTGGCCACGAAGTACTGGGGATTCATGCCCAAGGACACCCCCCATGAGTTCCGGTCTCGAAGCTCACCGACGTCAAGCACACGGAGGCCACCAAGAGGGACCCCGGCGAGGTCGTTTTCGTGGCTCCGAACGCGTCCACGGAGATCGTCGCGAACGTGCCGTCCGGGTGCGACGCACTGCCGGGCAACACGTTCCGCTACGGCTACCCCAAGCTCGCCAAGGTGAAAGCCTTCGTGGAAGCCGTCGAGAAGGCGCGAAAGAAGTAGCGCACTGGGCCGATCGGCGGTAATTCGCGGGAGATCGTGATCCGGCTCAACAGTCCTGGCGCTCTGCCCGTCCGTAATGGTGATCACTCACCACACGGAGGTGCCAGTGCGAAGAAAATTTTCGGTGTTCGCGGTCTTGCTCGCCGGCGCGGCGGGCGTGGCCGGGCTCGCCCCGCCGTCCGCGGCCGCCGCGGTGCCGTCCCCGACCGTCACGCTTCCCACCGGGGACCGGGTGACCGTCGGGACCACCCCGGACGGCCGGGACACGTTCGAGGTGCAACCGGCCGCGGCCAAGGGCATGGCGCGGGCGCTGGTGCACCTGCGGCTCGGCGGCCGGGACTACGAGGTGCCCGGCACCGCGCTGCCCTACCTGGGGCGCGGACTCGACCTGAGCCTGTTCGACGTCAAGGCGTTGCTGGCCGGCGCCCGGGTGCCGGTCGACACCGCGACGTTCGGCGCCGCACTGGCCGAACAGTTCAAAGAGGACAGTGCGCGCGGTCGCTTCGGCGGCCAGGGCCTGTTCGCGGGAGGAGTCCGGTACGCCCTCCAGGGAGCGCCGAAGCGTCAGGCGGTGCGGCCGCGGTCGGTGATGCGGACCGTGTCGCTCGACGCCACGGACATCGCGGGCAAGCCCGCCGACACCGGCATCGCGTTCCTCTACAACACCGACGACGGCGACACCCTCGCCCCCGACGAGAACTTCAACTACTTCTTCGGCGGGACGGCCAAGTTCAGCGTGCCGGACGGCAACTACAGCGCGCTCGGCGTGTTCTGGACGTCCGACACCGACGGCAACCCGACCGAGCTGCGGTTCAGCGCGCAGCCGGAGTTCGCGGTGCGGGGGGACGCGACCGTCCGCGTCGACGCGAAGCGGGCGACCAGCAAGCTGACCTGGGTGACCCCGCGACCGGCGTTGCTCGACGACACCGGCTTCCTGTTCCGCCGGGCCGCCAAGACCGGCCCGGCGCTGCTCGTCGACTTCGACGCCGGGCCCGGCGTGCCGATCTCGGTTTCGCCCACCGGCGCCCCGGTGCGCACCGGGGCGCTGCAGACCTACCCCTACAGCAGGCTCGTGTCCCCGCCCGGGCCGGGCACGCCGTACGAATACGTGCTGCAGAAGGCGAGCGTCGGCGTGATTCCGCAGCAGCGGTACGTGGTCACGGCGAAGGACGTCGCCGCGGTCGACGCGACCTACTTCAGCGAGTACTCCTCGCTGGGCCTGCGCCAGCGCAGCGGGATGTTCACGTTCGAGGACGTCAGCGGCCATCCGTCGCACCCGATCCAGCTGCCGCGGAAGCAGACGGAATACGTCTCGGCCGCGCCGGACCTGGCGTGGTTCGGCGGGTTCTCGAAGTACGTACTGCCGGGGCCGTTCCCCGGCTGGGCCGGCGGCCAGTACGAGTCCTTCCACACCTACCAGGGCGGCTCTTCGGTCACCGAGGACTGGAACCGCTTCCCGCTGCACCCGGCGGGCGCGGTGGCGCTGCTGCCGCTGACCGACGGCCGGGCGTACACGCTGCCCGGCGCGACGCGGGCGGGCGATCTGGTGCGGATCGCGATCACGCCGTTCAGCGACAACCAGCCCGGCCACACCGGTTTCGGCTTCTACGGCGAGCCCCGGGACACCATCACCGGGTCCTACCGGTTCACCCAGGACGGCACCACCCTGGCCGAAGGCAGTCCGCGGGGTGCCTTCGCGGCCGAATTCGACCAGGAGGTCGCACCCGGCCCGTCGACGCTGGGGCTGACGATCGACGCCGGGCGCACCGGGCCGATGTACCGGCAGAGCACCGCGACCCACACCGAGTGGACGTGGCCGTCGCGGCACGTCGAAGGCGTCACCCTGCCACCGACGCTGTACTGCGCCCGCGGCGCGGACGGGCCGGATCGGGAGTGTGCGGTCGAACCGCTGCTGACGCTCGGCTACGCGGTCGGCGGGCTGCGGCCGGACGGGTCCACAGTGTCCGGTCCGCAGGGCCTGGACCTCACGGTGGGGCACCTGCAGCGGAGCACCCGTTCGCCGGTGACGGCCGCGACGGTGCAGTACTCGACCGACGGCACGACCTGGCAGGACGCGACCGTCACCGCCCGCGGCGACGGCGTCTTCCACGCGGGCTTCACCGCGACCACCGAGACGTTCCGTGGCACGGACGTCTCCGTGCGCGTCACGGCGGCCGACGCCGCCGGGGCGACGATCGCCGAAACGATCACCGCCGCCTACCACGTCTACGTGTCATGAGGGGACTGTCCACAGTGAACAGAAGATGGCCGGTGGTGCTGGCCGCCGTCGTGGCGGCGATCGGCGCGGTCACGCCGGCCGCGAGCGCGGCTCCGGCGCCGCGGGCGGCGTGCCCAGAACAGCCGGGCGTGCTGCGCTGCCTCACCACCTACACGCCGGGCGCGGCGCGCGCCTTGGGCCCAGCCGGCTGGGGTGGCGACGACCTGGCGTCGGCCTACGGGCTGCCCGCCTCGGCCGGGTCGGACACCGTCGTCGGCATCTCGATCGCCTTCGACGCCCCGAACCTGGAGGCCGACCTGGCCGCGTACCGCGCGCAGTACGGCCTGCCGCCGTGCACGACGGCGAACGGCTGCTTCCGCAAGGTGAACCAGCAGGGTGCGGCCGCGCCGGTGCCGGAGGCGAACTTCGGCTGGACCCTGGAGTCCACATTGGACGTATCAATGGTTTCGGCGGCGTGCCCGTCGTGCCGGATCCTGGTCGTGGAGGGCAACTCGCCCGGGTTCGCCGACCTGGCGGAGACGGCGGACACGGCGGTGCGGCTGGGTGCGAAGGTGGTGTCGAACAGCTACGGCGCCCGGGAAAACGGCGCGGCACTGGCCTACGCGAGCCACTACCGGCACCCGGGCGTGACGGTGGTGGCCTCCTCCGGCGACACCGGCTTCACGGCGGCGAGCTACCCGGCGGTCCTGGCCTCGACGATCGCGGTCGGCGGGACGTCGCTGGCCCGCGACCCGGACTCCCCGCGCGGCTGGGCGGAGCGGGCCTGGACCTACGGCGGCAGCGGCTGTTCGGCGTACATCGCGAAGCCGAAGTGGCAGCGGGACGCCCACTGCGGCAAGCGAACGGTCGCGGACGTCTCGGCGGCGGCCGAGGACATCGCGATCCACTACGCGGACGCGGGCGGCTGGCTCCCGGTCAACGGCACGAGCGCTTCGGCGCCGTTCATCGCGGGGCTGATCGGCCGGTCCGGGCACGCGGGGGCCATCGGGCCGGCGGACGTGTACGCCAAGGCTGGCTCGTTCACCGACGTGACGGCGGGCCACAACGACCCGGCCGGAGCGGGCAAGAAGTGCGGCGGCGACTACCTGTGCGTCGCGGGCCCGGGTTATGACGCCCCAACGGGTGTCGGGGTGCCGAACGGCCTGGCGGGCTTCTGAGGGAACCGGTGGCGGGGGGCGGGCCCCCCCCCCCCCCGGGCCGCCCGGGTGTGGGGGGGGGGGGCCCCCCCCGGCGGGCCCCGCCCCCCCCCCCTGACGGCCCCCCCGCCCCCGGCGCCCCCCCGGCCGCCGGCCCCCCCCGGGGCC